>NZ_CP072203.1:5732185-6033879 GCF_017654315.1 Gordonia polyisoprenivorans | reverse complement strand
CCCGTGGTGGCCGCACAACGCCACCAGCTTCACGGTCTCGGACAAGTCGTCTGCCCGCGTGATCCGTTGTTCGGCAAAGAATTGCATCTGCTCAGGATCGTAGAGTCCGCCCGCATTGAGGCCGTATCCGTTACCGTCGAGCATCTGGTACGCGCCGCCGTCGGTGGCGATGACATTCCACACGTGGAAGGCGTCCCGATGCCACGGGATGCTGATCTCGTCGACCACGGCGCCGGCATCGGCGAATCGTCGCGCGGCGGTGCGAACCACCTCATCGGACTCCGTCTGCGACGAAGCGTGACCGAAACCTTCGGCGACAACGCCGATACGGAGCCCCTCCGCGCCACCGTCGAGTGCAGCCAGGTAGTCATCAACCTGCACCGTGGTGGGCTGGCGGGGATCGTGGCCGTCGCGGCCGGCGAGCACCGAGAGCATCAGTGCCGCTTCGGCAACGGTTCTGGCGATGGGACCGACGTGGTCAACGGTGCGCTCGATGGGGAACGCGCCGGTGTAAGGCACAAGACCGTAGGTGGGCTTGTGGCCGACCACACCGCAGAAGGATGCCGGGATGCGGATGGATCCACCTTGGTCGCCGCCGATCGCGAGATCGACCTCGCCCGCAGCGACCAATGCGGCACTGCCGCCGGAAGATCCACCGGCCTCCCGAGTCGGATCCCAGGGGTTGCGGACCGGTCCTGAGGCGGGTGTGAAACTCGACCCGGAGAAGCACAGGTCCTCGCATACCGACTTTCCGACAATCTCGGCTCCCGACCCCAGCAGGCGGGACACGATGGTCGCATCACGAGAGGGAATGAAACCTTCCAGAGTGCGCGATCCGTTCATCATCGGCACTCCGGCGACGGCCACGTTGTCCTTGATCGCGACCCGGCGTCCGCTCAGCCGTGTGTCTGACGGTGCGGATGAGGTGATCGACGTCTTCGCATACCAGGCGCCCAGGGGATTCGACTCGTCACTCGCGGCGAGGGTGTACTCACGCTGCGGTGCGACCGGGGCCGCCAGGTCGGCGTACAACTGGTCCACGACGTCGTATGAGCCCAGTGCCCCGTCCACCAATTCGGCAAACTCGGACGAATCCGACGGAGTGAAGTGCAATCCGTAGTGCGCTGCAGCCGAAGCGATTTCGTTGGCATCGGGACGCTGAACCGTCATCAGATCTCCTTGTGGTCGGCAGAGTGGCGGGCATTGCATCAGAAGCAATGCCGCGTGTGGATGTCCCAAAGCTACGAGAAAGGTGTCGATACGTCAATATGTCGATACATGTACATATGTTACATGCTTGTTTCTGGTCAGGATGAGGACGAAGCGGGTTATGGATGCGGCGAAAATACCGCTGCCGCAACCAGGTAACGGCAATTCGCCGACCTGGTGCCCCGCGGCGGCGACGTAGCAGGGTTGCCATGTGACGGCAGTCACTTATTCAACTGGAAGTCAGTCGATGTGTCAACAAATACTGACTGTTCTCGATGAACGTGGGGTGCCAAACTCACCGGGGTCTGAGTCGGCCCCCACGTGACTCGGCGAGCAATATTGGTCGGGCCAGGCTGCCACCGGAGTCGGCGGAGCTGCGCATCATCAACCGCCGAAGCGTTTCTCGATCAGACTCCGGCTGCGTGGCCATCAGGCGTCCATACCATCTGATGGCTTCGTAGGTCGTCTCCGACAGCGAACTCATCGGGGGCGCTGGTCCGATCAGAGCGTCGCGGTACCGGCTCTCGATTTCGCGGTGGGAGTCCAGCGTGTCCTCGAAGTAGGCGAAAGCGGTCCACACCCCCTCGGCCGCCGTCTCGCCGATCATTTGTTGGGTCGCCTCGTCGAGAACCAGTGCCAAGGTCCTGGTGCGAGAGCGCAGACCGAATTCGGCGCATTGCTGCTCGAATACCACCTCATCGTGACCGACCAGTGTCGAGAGGATCAACTCCGCGTCCGACTCCTTGATCGCCTCGATGGTGTCGGTGAAGTCATTGGTTCCGAGTGGGACGTAGACGTCGCCGAGAACTGAACCACTATTTTCGGCAACGACGCGGCGGGCGGCCCAGTGTGCGCCGAACGACCACGAATAACGATGTCCGACAAAGAACCAGCGGCGGCGGCCGGTCTCGGCCATGAGCGTCGGAACGCCGGCCCGAACCTGCGCCAACGGCCGCTCGCCGAGGCGGACCACCCCGGAGCTGGGACGGCCGCCCTCGTTGAGCACGGTGTGCACGAGCAACACCTCGGAGTCGCGCAGGGTGGACGCCGCGGCGTTGAAGGTCGCCGAGGTGACGCAGGCGAAGATGATCCGACATCCGCTGCGGGCCAAGCGGGTCGCCGCAATCCCGCCGGCCAGCGAATCAGAGGCGTCGTCGCCTATCACCAGCTCGACCGGCACACCGTCGATCCCGCCGTCGGCATTGATCTCCTCGACGGCGAGTTGCGCCAGCCTTTCGGTCGCCTGGGCGAACACGGCCGCCGAACCGGACTTGCTGACCAGCAGTCCGATGCGGTGCCGATCGGCGCGTGGTGGCTCCGGTGGATCAAACCCGCGGCGATGCGCCAACCAGGTGACGCCGTCCTCGTCCAGACTCGACTCCACCACAATCCGGGTGCCCCGGCCGTCGGCGAAGAAGCGGATAGTCAACAGTCCGCGCCATGGCTGATGGTGGGTGATCACTACGGACTTTCCGCGGCGTATCGACGCGACGTGTCCCAGCAGGGTGATCGGCCTACCTGCCGCTCCGGCGTCACCGTTGACCGGCAACGACACCGCCACAGGCGCACCGACGACGAATCTGGTGCACTCGACGTCGAGGATCCGCCCCTCCAAGAACCGGGTGAAGCTGATCGTGGGCGGTTCCTGAGTCGAGATCTGGGCCGTCACCGAAAGTGCAGTCACAGAGACACCAACCGATATGTGGGAACCGGCCGCACAAGCCTAGGCCCGCCGACGTGCTGGCGCACCCCCGGCCTCGGGCCCATCGAGCGTCTCATGCCCTCCGAGCTGAGTGGAGTCCCCCGACACCTCACCAGCGGAAACCAAGGCGCGCTCGAGCACATCGCGCAGGAACTGCAGTGCATCGTTGGCCGGTCCGGCGGGATCAATGGAGAAGTATCGATGACGCCCGGAACGACGCTCGATGACCATCCCGGACATCTTGAGTGCCTTGAGATGCGTCGACACCGTGGTACGCCCTACCGATGAGATCTGATCGCTGATGAATCCGGCACTGCATTCGCCGTGCGAGGCCAGCGTGTCGAGGATCTGACGGCGGACCTGATCGGCAAGCGCGGCGAACACGAGTTCGCGGCTTTGCTGATCGCTGGCGCTCAACGGGACACCCTCCTGTTCAGGCGACGGGCATCCGGGCCGATGCGTCGATGCCTATTAACATATCGTATTCTGCTCGGAGGCGAAACCCCGAAGACCCGGCGTTTCGTCGGCCGAGGTGAGCAGTGCGCCCGGTCGCCAGAACGACAAGGCCGCCGATGGCAGGGGTGCCGGCAGAGGGCGGATGGTCAGTCACCTGACGTGCCCGTGCCGAATCCTTGCATATTCCTGGTGAATTCGAGCGATTCGTTATCCGCGAAAGTGTCGGGTGAGAATGCCGGGTCGGTCATCACACCCCATGCTCGACGGCGTTGCATGGCGAGGTTTCCGGCATCGTAGAGAGGGAAGACGACAGCTTCGCGGTAGAGCTTGGCCAGGGGAAAGCGGCGGTCGAGGGCGTTGACGCCGACAACGCGCATGCAGTCGTACACCACGTTGTGCATCAGGTCACCGCAATAGGTCTTGTTCATTCCGGCGATGGCATGGCCTTGCCCGGGATGCGTGTCCATATAGTGAGCAGTTTTCCAGCTGAAGTATCGGCCGGCTTCAATGCGGGCCGCGATCTCGGTGAGAAGGTTGCCGACTGCTTGGTGATGGATGATGGGCGCGGTCCCGCCGCCGGTGTAGGTTCTGGCCCACTTGAGTGTGAAGTCGTATGCGCTGCGCGCAACAGCCACTGCGGCGATACTTGCGATGGGTGCCGACCAGGTGAAGTTGCGGTGTATGAGCAGGTCCCCCTGGGTTCCGGTCAGCATGTTCTCTTCGGGGATGCGAGTGTTGCGAAAGGTCATGGTGACGTTCTGGCATGTGCGATGAGCCATCTTGTCGATGACCTCGTAAGTGATGCCCGCGGTCCCGCGCTCAACGACGAAGACACCGAGTGCGTCGGTGGCGCCGCGGGTGGTGTCGGTGCGTGCCACACATACGTTGATATCGGCACCTCGGAGGTCCCATCCGCCGGCGTTTGCGGGCCAGTGCTTCTCGCCGTTCACCATGTACTCGGCACGGCGTGCCCTGTGTTCAGCGAGAAGTTGTATGCCTGCAATGGGATTGGGATGGTCGAAGTTGGCGGTGCCGCCGCGCTCGCTGACGACCCAGCCAGCGAGGAAAGTGCCGGTCGTGTCCTCGGTGGCCTTGCTGATCCAGCGTTCGCGTTGCTCTTCGGTACCGAGCCACAAGATCGGCATGAGCGCGAGCCCGTTGACGAGCAGAATTGTGGGGAATCCAGGGTCGGCGGCGCAGAGCTCTTCGATTGCGATGAGAAAGTCGATGCTGCTTGCGCCGCCACCGCCGTATTTGCGGGGCAGAAACATTGTGGTGAAGCCGTTCTCGGCGGCGATTTGATAAATCGGCTGCATCGCGCGGAAGGCCTCGTGCGGATCGGCGATCGAGTCGGCGCGCTCGGCAGCAGGACGCAGAACGTCGATGGCGAATTCACGCGCACGCGCTTTCAGCCGCTGTTGCTTCTGCGTCAGGTCGAACCCGATAGCCACTTTCTACCTCCGATGGGAGCCATCACAACACGGACGGCAGCTGGTCGAGCCGTCGAGTCGGGGAGAGCAGGCGCGGTGACGCCTTGGTCAAGTGGTCACGCGACGGGGGGGCCGCTGTGCGTCATGCCGAGTGCACCGAGCAAACCGTAATCATTCGTGGCGATGTCTGCCAGCGTGGCCCGGTCGAGGACCTCGAAATACGCATCGAGAGCTTGCGCAAAGACACTTCGAGCCCCGCACACTCCCGCGATGCGGCAGTAGCGCACGGGTCCCAGGCACTCCACAACGGCGAAGTCGGACTCCATGATTCGCATGATCTGCCCGACAGTGATGGTGGCCGGATCCCGCACCAACTGCACTCCACCGCCCCGGCCCCGTGTCGTCTCCACAATCGCGGCACCGGCCAACTTCTGTACCACCTTGTCCAAGTGGTTTCGCGAGATATGGTGGGCCGAAGCGACTTCGGCGACTGATCCACGACGTTCGGGTGCGACATGCAGGTACAGCAACACCCGCAGGGCGTAGTCGGCGTGGCTCGTGTGCTTCATGGTGGCCTCCAGCGGCAAGTTTTCACCGATCGTAGCGGCCACCAGCGATCACCGCGGCTTGCGCGAGTGAGGGTACGGCCCGGGCCGGCTATCGGACCGCTCGCGCCGCACCCCCGGTGCGCGTCAGCCTGCGATGGTGCCGATGCTCTCGTGGTGCTTACCGAACTTCACGTATTCATCCTCCATGATGGCTCGTGGGTTGAAAGCAGGATCTGCGATGATCCCGTGGACGCGGCGACGTTGCATGCCCATGTTGCCGCCATCGTAGATCGGCAGGACCGCGGCTTCGCGCAACAGTTTTCCGAATCCGTTCTTCGTCTCCAGGCTGTTGACGCCCACGATCTGCATGCACTTGTACACGCAGTCGAACATCATCTCAGTGACCTGGATCTTGTTCATGGCACCGACCAACTCCGCATGCTGGTCGTGTTTGTCGAGATAATCCGCAGCCCGCCACGAGAATGAACGGGCCATCTCGATTTTCGATGCCACGTCACCGAGCACGTAGCCCACGTTCTGGAAGCCGATGATCGGCTTGAGTCCGCCTGCTGTGTTCGACTTGGCCCAGTTCAACGCGGTTTCGTATGCGGCACGGGCCATTCCGACGGCCGCAATGGCCGCCACCGGACCGGACCAGGCGAAGTTTCGGTTGATGACCAGATCACCGTTTCCGGCTGCACCGGGCAGGAGATTGGCGGCGGGGATTCGCGCGTTGTCGAAGACGATCTCGGCGTTGGAGGCGAGTCGGTGCCCGATCTTGTCGAGATGGCGGTAGCTGACACCGGGGGTGTTGCGTTCGAGGATCAGGGCCGACAAGCCCTCGGTGCCGCCCTTGTCCGAATCGGTGCGAACGATGAGCGTTCCGGCGTTGGTGCCCTGTTCATCCCATCCGGCCGAAGATGGCCAGTACTTGCGGCCGTTGACGACATAGTCGTCACCGTCGCGCACCGCGGTGAGTCCCACGCCCGCCGGGCGCGGCATCCCGATATCGAAGTTTGCCGTGCCGGCGGGGTTTCCGGGCGGCTCGCTGGCAGTCCACCCACCGAGGTACTCGCCGGTGGGATCGGATGTCGCCGCGGAGAGGAACTTCTCCTTCTGCTCGTCGTTGCCGTACCAGGCGATCGGCATCAAGCCCAAGCCATTGCACAGCACCGTACAGGCGAAGCCGGGATCGACCACGCAGATTTCCTCGGCGGCGATGACCAGGTCGACGCAGGACACGCCGCCCCCGCCGTACTCGGACGGCAGCATGCACATGGCGATCCCTGCGCGGTACGCCTCGATATAGGCGGGTTTGGTCAGCTGAAAGCCCTTGAGCGGATCGGGTTCTGCGTCGGCGTCGATGATGACGGGTGCCAGCACGTTCTCGGCGAATTCGCGGACCTCGTGCTGCAGCTTGCGCTGCTCCGAGGACATTGTGAAGTTGATGGACATTGGGTGCCTCCAGTTCTGCAGGGTTTTCACAGATGACCACTGCCTGGCCCCGTTGCACGAGCTGCGATCGACTACGAGAATTCCAAACCGGTATTTCAGATACCGGTTCTATTCGGTTACCGGCGAGCTACAGCGAGTTGCCGATTCCTCACCGAGCAATCGACCGACTGTGAGATCTGGGAAACACTCACCCGGTGTTGCGTGCGTCGGTGCCGCTCGACGTCGCGGCGTGCGTTGCCGATTTCGCAGCGATCGCACAGTGGGAGCCCGGGGCGTGGGGGCGTCATGGGCCCGCAGAGCCATCATGTTGAGACCACGTCCGGGCTGGTCGACGTCGTCGAGCGCTCTCGATGTTGCCGATGGAGTCGTTCTACCGCCCGGCCTTCGAAACCTGTCTGGCTGCGTTGGCGGTGATGGTCGAAGGAGTCGTCGAATGTTTCGGCGCAGGCGTACCTCGGTGAACTCGACATCCGTCGCGATGATTCGCATGATTCGGCAGTCGGTGCGACGCCGCCGCTCTGCAGACCGTCGAGCCGGATCGAGCACGTCGGTGTGGTGGGGATGGGGTCAATTGCTCCGAAAGGCTTTCTACAGCAGTGGAATTTGCGTGTCCTGTGATGTTGTGCCGGCCGCAGTCGGAGGCGGTTGTCCAGGGGCTTGGGGGGTCGGCGTGGCGTGATGGATGCTGCTGTTCAGCTCGCCGACTCCATGTCCGCTTCGGCAGGCGTCGACGAGTCGATTGGCCGGCGGGACGTGGATCGCGCACGATTTCGGAATGTGGTAGTGCCGGAGCGGATCCGTTCTGTGGGTCGGATCGAGTGGTCGTAGCGTCCTCGCGTCTCACTGGCCACCACCATTACGTGGTTATTGCGACCAGCCTGTTTGGCAGTGAGCAGAGCATTGTCGGCGGCCGATATGGCATCGACCAATGAGACGGGTGAGGAACTGAAGCCGTGATACGCCGCTGCACCGACACTGACGGTCACGGGGATACCGTTGTGGATCTCAGGCGTCAGATGAATTTGCGCGATCAGTGCGCGTGCCTGATCTGCCGACACCGGCATTACCACGGCGAACTCGTCGCCGCCGAGGCGTCCGATGGCCGCGTCGGGCACGGCGAGGTCCGCGATTCGTCGAGCGAGGTCGCGCAGGATGGCGTCTCCGACTGCATGACCGTGCTCATCGTTGATGTGTTTGAACCGGTCGACGTCGATCATGATCAGTGTCACCGGACGCTGCGACCGAAGGATCTCCGAGGCCGCGATAGTGAAACTACGACGGTTCATCAGGCCGGTCAGCGGGTCGGTATTGGCCCAATCCGTCTGTATGGCCAACGCCTGCTTGAACGTGGACGAGTACGACCGCAGCAACATCACCACCCCGTTCGCGGATATCAGCGAGGCTGTGGCGAGCAAGACGGTAGTGCCCTCGTGGACTCCCTGACGGTTGGCGACCGCTGCGAGCCAGACGATGATCAGACTGCTTGTCAAGACGTGGCCGAGAACGACTCGCAGCCGGACGAAATGCGCGACGTAGGCCCCGATGATGGCGAAGAGCACGGTTGCGAGCAGCGCGGTCAACGGATTTCGTAATAGCAGAAGTGTAATGGTCACCCCGACATCGGCGTACGCGACGAAGAGATTGTTCCCCGAGGTCGGTCGATGAGCATGTGGTTCCACCGACCACCACGAGCGAGCAACCCGCAAACGGGTGACTAGGACCGCGGCGGGCACCGTGGACGCAGCGATTACCAGAACAGCGATGCTCCGTGAGGTCGATCCCTGCGTCCCGTCCGGGGTCGTGGTGGTCAGGAGGGCCAAGATGCCGAAACATACGGTCAGCGCGGCGATGCCCCACCGGGCCACGTAGACACTGCCGCCACTGAGTGCAATCGACCCACGTGCTGCGGTCCAGATGCTTTTGTCGCGAGATCGTGCGCCGGGTATGAGGGCACCGACCTGCGCTGCGGACTCAGGCGCATTGCCGCCTTCCTGGGTGAGCATTCGAAGCACACACGATCGCACAGTGGGGTTACCTCTCCTGGTTGCAGTGGGCGCTGCAATTCTGGCGCCTACACCCCCGATCCGATTCCCTGCATATTATCCGTCTTCGCGCCGCGATTCATGGTGGGCGCGAAAGAACATTCGAGATGGTTATCAAGCAGAACGTGTCAAACAGCGGCGATCATCGTCGTTGGTGCGACCCCAGGGAGATGCGCTCATGGTCTGACGATCAGTGGATCACGGTGCACGGCCGTGGGCCGCCGACAGAGATTGACGGGGGATCGAGTGGCGGATCGCTCGCGGGCCCGTGAACATGTCCGATTTCGGCCGCGCTGCCAAGGGGTGGCGAGCTCGGTTTCCAACAACTCCGCGATCACCATCGGCGACATCCTTGCTGGTTCGGGAGTGGTCTGCCTCAGTCTCATCGTCGCGAAATATTTACGGCCGTCTAGCATTGACGCCGACCACCAACACGCGCTCACCGAACACTTGCAGACAATGAGGAGTGGCAATGGGCCAGGCCACGCCGGGGCACGCGAGCACGGCCACGGCCGTTTCCATCGACGATTGGCGGCACTACCCGCCGCTTGATCTGCCGAGGATTCTCGACGTTGCTCTCACGCAGATCGTCGAGCACGGCTATGACGCCACCAGTGTGCGCACCATCGCCGGTGAGGTCGGTGTGACGGTACCGGCGCTCTATTACCACTACGAGAACAAGCAGGCGATCCTCGTCGCGCTGTTGGCCCATGCGATGAACACGGTCAGTGCGCACATCGACGCCGCCCTGGCCGAGGCCGGTGACGATCCGGTGCGTCGGCTCTCGGCGCTGGTCGAGGCAATTGCGTTGTACATGGCCAACTATCGGGACCTGGCCTTCTTGGACTCCGAACGCCGCTCACTGACTCCCGAAAACGGCCGATGGTATCGCGAGCATCGCGACACCATCGACGGTCAACTGCGTGACACCATCGAAGACGGTTGCCGCGCCGGAGTTTTTTCGACGTCGGTTCCTGACTCCGCGCGACGGGCGATTCTGTCCATGTGTCAGGGGATCGCGAGCTGGTATCACACCGATGGACCCAAGACGCCTGCCGAGACCGCGGTGGAGTATGTGCGGATCGCGCTCGCCGCGGTGGAGTACGGCGCGGTCGACGGCTGAGAATGGCGAGTTCGGTCAGCCCGCCGACACCTGCTCGACCGCTTTCGTCGGCCGATGTACGGGGCATCCGGGGGCGAATGTGCCGAGCTTCTCGACCTCGAAGCCGTTGGGGTAGCTCCGGATTCGTGGCATGTCCCGAACCAGGCGAGGTTTGCGCCGGGAGGGCAGCAGTGCGACGACGTAGGAGCGGGCTCGGAGTCCGGCGACGGAGAGCTTACGCGCCAACATATTCGGCTTGCGGTAGCCGAATGCCTGCAACAATGGGTCGTCCATCACCGACCGGCTGAAGATGTCGATCAGGGCGGCTGTCGGTTTCGGGTAGAAGGTCGTCATCAGGTGCAACGTCGAGTCGGCGACACGCCGTGCCCCGGCATCGAAGGCGAAGTGTGCCGCCTCGTAGTCGTCGAGCAGGTGCGCGAAATCCTCGTAGGTCTCCGGGATACCGTTGATACCCATGTGCTTTCCGAGTGAGCGGTAATAGAGCACCGACGCGCGTACTTCCTCGTAAGTCATCCGGCGCCACCCATAGTCGTCGATCCACCGTTTGGGGACGACGACGAATGTGGCCAGGACGTAACGCATGTCGTCGTTGGTGATGTCGTACATCTTGTGCATCTGGTTGATGCGTCGGATGGCTTCCTTGCCCTTGGGGCTCGAGATTCCCTCCAGTAGAGGTACTTCCAGCAGCAAGCCGGTGTCGTCGTATCGCTTCTGTACTCGTTCGGTGAACTCGCCGGTCTCGTCGAGTAGTCGCCCGATGCTCGGTACCGCATAGGTGCGGAAGAGCGCGAAGCCCAGTGCCTGGTTCATATCCCACGGAAACTCGTAGGTGACGAGATTGCGGTAGATCTCGCCGAAATCGTCGTCGGGGTCGAGGCCGTGGTTGCGGTCGATTCTAAACATGGCTGTCTCCTCGCGTCGTCCGGTCGACTATAAGATCACTTACACTTTTGTGCAAGGGGTCACACTTGCGCGAGGGTGTGGTTCAGTCGTGGCGATCGAGGGACGGGGCGACGTCAGTGGTGGGGGCCGTGGGCGCCGTCGTGGAGGTCGCCGAGTGGGCCGATCGCGTTCTGGAGGAACATTCGAAATCCCAGGTCGAGGGCCTCGTAGGAGCGCAGCGTCCCGCTTTCGTAACCGACGAGCAGATACATCGAGATGGTGGCGTACTCTTCGGCGGCGAAGTCGTCACCGAGGGCCTCACGGTAGGTCTCTGCGATGAAGTCGCGCCGTTCGAGGTCGACTTCCTCCTGGTGCTTGCGAACCTCCGGATCCTGGGCGGCCCAGACGCGGATGGCCCGCTCGGAATCGTGGGGCAGTGTCAGACCGACGTCCATCAGTGCCGCGAGACGTTCGACCGGGTCGGTGACCTTGCGTGCTTCGGCGATCGGCCGCTGGCTCTTCTCTTCGCGCCAGTAGGCGATCAGCGCCGAGGTGAACTCGGCCCAGTTGTCGAAGGCATGATAGAAGCTGCCGGTGGTCGCGTCGGCGCGGGCGCAGACCGCCGCGAGTTTGAGTGCACCGAATCCGTCCTCAGCGAGGACGGTGAGACCTGCCTCGAGGAACCGCACGCGCGCGTAGCGCGACGGCGTCGATCTCCTCTCGCGGGCCATAGGGTCCGATCCTAGTAGCGCCGACCAAGAACGCCGTCCGAACGTGCGGACGCGGGTGGTGGATCGTCGGCGTCGGCCAACTCGCGGGGGCGTCCGGGCCTGCGACCTCGTTGATCTGCATCACACCGCCGTGCTACAAACTTAGCGAACGATAAGTCGGTGGTTCGGGTTTCGTGCGTGGGCGACCTACGTCCCGCCGCGACCCGTGCACCGTGAATCCTCCGGAGGTTCTCCCCATGCCCGAAGCCGTCATCGTCGACGTTGTCCGCCTTGCCTCCGGCAAGGGCAAGCCCGGCGGCGCGCTCTCACAGACCAAGCCGGTCGAACTGCTCGCGCACGTGCTGCGCGCGCTAGTCGAGCGCAACGACCTCGACCCGGCGCTCGTCGACGACGTCATCGGTGGCTGCGTCGGCCAGGCAGGGGAACAGGCGCTCAACATCTCGCGCACCGCACTGTTGTCGGCCGGGTTCCCTGAGTCGGTGCCGGCGACCACTGTCGATCGGCAGTGCGGGTCGAGTCAGCAGGCCGCGCACTTCGCTGCACAGGGCGTCATCGCGGGCGCGTACGACGTCGTGATCGCCGCGGGTGTCGAGTCCATGAGCCGGGTACCGATGGGTTTCACCACCGTCGGGCGGAGTCCGTACGGACCGAGCATCGCCGCCCGTTACCCCGAAGGCCTTGTCGGCCAAGGTATCTCGGCGGAGCTCGTCGCGGCGAAGTGGAAGTTCGACAGGGATGCGGTGGATGCCTTCGCCGCCGAGTCGCATCGTCGTGCCGCTCAGGCTGCCGCAGATGGCTTCTTCGCCAAGGAGATCCTGCCGATCGAGGTCGCCGACACCGACGGAAACCAGCTCACCCACGCGGTCGACGAGACGGTGCGCGCGCAGACCACGCAGGAGGGTCTGTCCGGACTGAAGTCGTCGTTCTACAGCCCCGAGTACGCCGAACGCTTCCCTGAGATCAACTGGCACATCACCCCCGGTAACTCCTCGCCGTTGACCGACGGTGCCTCCGGGGCGCTGATCATGAGCGACACCACGGCCGCCAGGCTTGGCCTGACACCGCGTGCCCGATTCCATGCCTTCTCGCTGGCCGGCGACGACCCGATCTTCATGCTGACCGCGCCGATCCCGGCAACCCACAAGGCACTCAAGCGCTCGGGGCTGTCGATCGGCGATATTGACGCCTACGAGGTCAACGAGGCTTTCGCGCCGGTGCCGATGGCGTGGGCGCACGAATTCGGTGCCGACCCCGCCAAGCTCAACCCGCGCGGCGGAGCGATCGCCCTCGGCCACGCACTCGGGTCATCGGGGACCCGACTGCTCTCGACGCTCGTCAATCACCTCGAGGCCACCGGCGGGCGCTATGGTCTGCAGACCATGTGTGAAGGCGCCGGAATGGCCAACGCCACCATCATCGAACGGATCTGAATCCATGAAACGTACAGTCTTCGAGGCCGAACACGAGCAACTACGCGCATCGGCGCGCGAATTCCTCGCCCGCGAATGCGCACCCAACGTTGAGAAGTGGGAAGCTGCAGGCCAGGTTGATCGCGAGGCCTATAAGAAAGCAGGTGACGCCGGGCTTCTCGGCTTCAACATCCCCGAGGAGTACGGCGGCGGCGGGGTCACCGACGATTTCCGCTTCAACGCCGTCATCGTTGAGGAGTTCGCCCGCTTCGGTAGTGCCGCACCTGGTCTGAGCCTGCAAAACGACGTCCTCGTCCCCTACTTCCTGCATCTGGCCAATGAGGAGCAACGCGCTCGATGGATGCCCGGGATGGCCACGGGCGAAACGATTCTCGCGGTCGCGATGACCGAGCCCGGCGCTGGTAGTGACCTCGCCGGGATCAAGACCTCGGCCCGCCTCGACGGCGACCACTACATCCTCAACGGCTCCAAGACCTTCATCTCGGCCGGCATCAACTCCGATCTGGTGGTGGTCGTGTGCCGCACCAATCCCGACCCGGGCGCCGGGCACAAGGCATTCTCGCTGCTCGTCGTCGAACGCGACATGGAGGGCTTCGAGCGGGGTCGCAAGCTCGACAAGATGGGCCTCAAGGCGGCCGACACCGCCGAACTGCACTTCACCGACGTCCGGGTGCCTCGGGAAAACCTTCTCGGCGAGGAGAACAAGGGCTTCTACCACCTCATGCAGAACCTGCCGTCGGAGCGGCTGTCGATCGGTATCGGAGCCATCGCCGGCGCTCGCGCGGTCTTCGAGGAGACCCTGCAATACGCCAAGGACCGCAAGGCTTTCGGACAACCCATCGGTGCGTTCCAGGCGAATCGGTTCTACCTCGCAGAGATGTCGACCGAACTCGACATCGCCGAGCAGTACATCGACCGCTGCCTGCGCGCCGTCCTCGACGGAGACCTGACCGCCGTCGACGCCGCCAAAAACAAGTGGTGGTGCACCGAACTGGCCAAGAAGGTCATCGACCGTTGCGTGCAGCTGCACGGCGGGTACGGATACATGAACGAGTACAAGGTCTCTCGCGCCTACACCGACTCGCGCATCCAGACGATCTTCGGTGGTACCACGGAGATCATGAAGGACCTCATCGGGCGGGATATGGGCCTATAGGTAGGGGTCTCGCCATCGGCGCTGCTTTCCGCCAGCGGTGTTCTCCGTCCGAAGGTGCCCTGCAACCGGCGGTGGTGCTTTGCCGACCCATGCATCGTATCCGCGTCGGCTGTCGGTGGTCTCGAGGTTCCTCGACCCAGAGGCTCGTCTCACCTCGGCCATCGGCCGGAGTCCGCGCAGGGATCTATCCCGTGGTGTCTGACTAACCCACCACGATCCCCGCTACGAGATTGATTGTCGTTGCAACGATAACGGCACCGAAAACGTAGGACAACAGGCAGTGTCGGAGGGCCACCGACCGGATCTCGCGGTCGGAGACCGAGGTGTCCGACACCTGATAGGTCATACCGAGGTTGTAGCTGAAGTAGAAGAAGTCACGAAAGGCGGGCGGGTCGTCGGTGTTGAAGTCTATCCCGCCGGCTTTTCCCTTGGCGTAGTAGAGAAATGCGTATCGGGTTGCGTACATCAGGTGCAGACTCGCCCAGGACAGGAATACGCCCAGCAGGGCGATCGCCGCGGGTATCAGGTGGGCGCGCGATCCGCCGTCGATGAGTAGTCCGATGATCCCGCCGAGCGCCGAGAGTGCTGCGACCACCACGATCACCTCGTCGACGATGGGACGGAAGTCCTCCCGTCCCACGTGCGCTCGGGTGTCGCCGGCATCCATGGGCCATAACGCCAGCCAGCCGAGAAGGACGAACACCCCGGCGGTCGTTGCGATGCCGGCGAGGACGCCATGCCCGGCATCGCGGGCGAGCAGGCCGAGGCCGACCCCGAGGACGGCGCCACACAGCACTGCCACCAGGACCCGGGGCGCCGCGGTGTTCGGAACGATGCGCATCACCCCACCATCAGTAGCACCGCTGCGTCTATTGTGTGCCCAACCGCCGGGTGCCGCGCGTCTCACCTGTTGCGACAGGCGAAGTGATGGCCCGCTCGCCGTCGGGGGAGCGGGTACTCCTCCGAGGACGTGGACGCCGTCGGGTACCTCGTGCAGCTCGGCGTGCGGATCCTCATCGTCGTGGTCGGGCTGAAAGTGCGGTGGCGACTGTTGGCCCGAGTCTGTTCTGCAGCAGTCTGTTCCACATCAGTCTGTTCCGCGACGCGGCGATCCGGCGTAGCGTCATCCTGGATTGTGTTCGACGAGACGAAGGTGAGTGACGACGATGTCCGCAGTGATCGTGGTGGCGACGATTTCCCCGCAATCCGGTAAGGAAGAGGAGGTCCGTGCGGCCATCCTGACCGCGATCGACAAGGTGCACCAGGAGCCGGGCTGCGAGCTGTACGCATTGCACCAGTCGGCGACAGGCAACGAGTTCGTGATGATCGAGAAGTGGGAATCCGCCGACGCTCTCCAGGTCCACGGCGGTGCCCCGGCGCTGACCGAACTCGGAGCCGCGATTGGCGGATTGCTGTCCGGTCCGCTCGACGTCAAGACCTTCACCGCGGTGCCTGCGGGTGATCCGGGCAAGGGCGCCCTCTGACCAGGTTCCCCTAACCGCCGGCGCACACCACGACGGCAGCAACAGGTGCCGATGTTGAGGACGTCCTCCGACGGTTGTGGTGATTGTCTTCCGGCGGTTACATATCGGATCGATCCCGGTGCAACGGGCCTTGGGCAGCATCGCCCATTCGGTATCTCTTCAGATCGACCGCCCGAAGCTGTCACCTCGATGATCAGAGGGCCGGTTCGACGGGCGTCCGGGTTGCTTCGGTTGGCGGTAGCCTCCGGGGCCAGCCGCGGAGGTGAGGTTCGCTGCCACTCGGCGAGCCGCATCGTCGCCGGTTTCCGTCCTGCCTAGGAGGTGCGCACACCACGGTTGCGATGGCCGACCTGCGCGTCCAGTTGTGCGTCTGGTTATGTCGATGTTGGAGGTGCACGCGACGTGACCTCGGAAAGGATTCGCCATGACTCCCCCGCATGATGCCGAGCCAGTAGAGATCTCCGTCGGCAAGGGCTCTGTAACCATCGTCGGCGACCGGTGGGGCGCTCGGGGCGAGTCAGCTCCGATCGTCATGCTCCACGGTGGCGGTCAGACCAGGCATTCGTGGGATCGGAGCGCGCAAGCGCTGGCCGAGCAGGGGCGCGAGGTGTACGCCTTCGATTCCCGGGGGCATGGTGACAGTTCGTGGGCGCCCGATGGCAACTATGCGCTCGACGGCTTCGTCCACGATCTTGTCGCGATACTCGCCACCCTGCCGGCCAAGCCGGTGCTGATCGGCGCGTCGCTGGGTGGGATCACCAGTCTGTGCGTGGCCGGCGAGCATCCCGACCTCGCCTTGGCGCTGGTGATGGTGGATGTGGTCATCGATGTGGAACCCCAGGGGATCGACCGGATCAAGACGTTCATGACCGACCACATCGACGGCTTCGCGTCGCTGGAGGAGGTCGCCGATGCGATCGCCGCCTACAACCCGACACGTCGACGCCCCAAGAACCTCGACGGGCTGCGCAAGAACGTCCGGCTCCGTGAGGACGGCCGCTGGTACTGGCACTGGGACCCGGCGTTCATCGCCTCCGATGACGACGAGCCACGCCGGCACACCGATCCGGCTCGACTGACCGCGGCGGCACGCCAGGTCACGGTCCCCACGTTGATCGTGCGCGGCGGAAAGTCGGACGTGGTCAGCGATTCCGGAATCGCGTCCATGAAAGCCCTTGTCCCGCAGGTGGAGATCGCCGACGTCAGTGCGGCCGGACACATGGTCGCCGGTGACGACAATCAGGTGTTCGCCGGTGCGATCGAGGAGTTCCTGGCGCGGCATCAGCTCTGAGAGCCGCTTTACCGCTTGAACGGGCGATGTCGGACCTGCCCTTGGGCTAACAGGCAAGTGACCGCTGGGGGTGTCGGCATATGTGCGTCCAACCCAGTAGTTGAATCGAATATAAATTCAACTATGCTCGTGCCCGAGGACTCCCCATCGCGGAGTTGAAGCTCGACAAGATCGGCACCCTATGTCTGACCGTATTCTCGCGGCGCACGCCGCCACGCAGGATCAATCACGCCCCGAGGCCGTCGCGCGTCAACACGACCGAGGCAAATTGACCGCGCGTGAAAGGATCAGAATCCTCACGGGTGATGCGACCTTTGTGGAGTTCGGGGCGCTGGTCACACCAGGGGGTTCCCTTGACAGCGGAGATCTTCTCGGTGACGGCGTCGTTACGGGCATTGGGTATATCGACGGACGCCCCGCTGCGATCGCGGCATTCGACTTCACAGTGCTCGGGGGAAGCAACGGAGAAGTTGGTATGAGCAAGATCGAGCGATGTGCTGCACGATGTCTGCACGATCGAATCCCGCTGGTGCTACTATGCGACGGCGGAGGCCACCGAATTCAGGAGGGCCTCGACTCTCGTCTTGCTGCTGTCGGCTCACAGATGCTGGCCAGACTGGTCGATCTATCCGGCTTGGTACCAACCGTCACTGTCATGATGGGCCCAGGATTCGGCCTCGCCGCCAACCTCGCGGCGATGTGTGACCTTGTTGTGGTGGTTCGAGGGATCGGGACGATCGGCATGTCCGCCGCTCCTTTCGTTCGCGCGGGAACCGGTGAAGATCTGAGCAACGAAGAGATCGGTGGCGCTGATATACAGGCCGAACGAGGAGTCGCCGATATTGCTGCTGCCGATGAGTATGAAGCGCTCGCGGCGGTGCGTGCCTATCTGAGCTATCTGCCACCATTCGCGGATGGACCGCTTCCTCGAGCCAGCGCAGTAAGGGCAGTCGAAGTTGATCTCGACTCAATTGTTCCCGAGGCGTCACGGATGGCCTACGACATGCTCGACGTCGTCGAGGCTCTTGCCGATGCTGAATCGATCCTGGAGATTCGGCCGACCGCCGCCCCGAACATTGTGACTGGTCTCGCCCGTATCGACGGGCGCCCTCTCGGCGTAATCGGCAATCAGCCCAGGCACCTGGGTGGTGCACTCGACGCGGGCGCTTGCGAGAAGGCGGCCCATCTCGCCGCCGTATGCGACGCATTTGGCCTTCCGATATTGATCCTGATCGATCTGCCCGGATTCTTGATTGGATCGGCGGCGGAGTCGACGCAACTTGCTCGGCGCAGCGGCCGATTGATGTTCGAACTCGGTCGTGCGACCGTTCCACGGTTTTCGATCGTGGTTCGGAAGGGGTATGGCGCAGCGTACATAGCGATGGGTGGTGGGCGCAGTATTGATGCTGACCTCTCAATCGCTTGGCCGAGTGCAGAGATCAGCGCTATGCCCATCGAAAGTGCAGTCGACATCGCGTTCGGTAGGGAGTTCAAAGCCGCATCAGATCCGGCGAGTTATCGAGAAGAACTCATCGCGAGATTTCGAGCGAAACGTGATCCACTCAGGGCCGCGTCGGGGTTCGGCATCGACGACGTCGTTATGCCCTCGGCAACGCGCACTCTGTTGATCGAGTCGCTGTCGAGGTGTCGTCGCCACACAGATCGCGTGCCGGGCAAGAGGCGCACCATCTCCCCGATCTGACACTCTTCTTCACGCTACACAACATCCACGCGGCATTCATTTGTGTCAACTAGCTGGTGCGGTAGGTCGCGTGATTGCAGTAAGCGCACAGATCTTTCGAGACAATACACTCGAATAAAGTTCACTGGCAATACAATTGGCGTTGATTCGGAGCTCGGCAGAAATAGTGTAGACATCAGGATTAGGTCGATGAGGGTGGGCAACTCACAACGCGTAAAGGATGACGAGTCCACCTCCAATGAGCATGATCCACGCGTTGAATACCACTTTCAGGGGGGCCGGGGCGTCACGGATCTCCATGAAGTCCATACCGATGAACCATGCCTTGACGAAGGCGAGCAGGATGGCGATCGAGGATGCCAGTCTTACGCTTACAGAGGCGAGTGGGTGGTCGATACCCAGCCACAACGTGGCACATGTCAGCGCCACGAGTGACACCCAAACGATGAACACGCGACGAGGGAGCACTTTTATTTCAGTCATGTCGTGCTCGCGAGGTAGACGATAGTGAAGATCACGATCCAGAGGAGATCAACCATGTGCCAATACACTGCTGCTGACTCTGCGAGGACTCGTTTGCTGCGCCAAGTAGTGGTTTGAGCCGATGAACGCCACCAAGCGGTGAGAAGCCCGACTCCGATGAGCACGTGAATCAGGTGTATGCCAGTCAGTGCGAAGTAAAAGAGGAAGAACGTGTTTTGTGCGGGTGTGTGCCCCGCGTTTATTTCCAGAGAGTATTCGACAGCTTTCAAAAGAGCGAATACGAACGCGCAGATCAGTGCTCCGGCGAGCCAGCGTTTCAAGGCGGCGGGCCGCTCATTCCGGTGTGCGTGTAGCCCAAGCACCACGAACAGAGAGCTGAACAGGAGGACAAGAGTATTGACCACACCGATTGGGCGATAGAGTTCTGGTACGGAGTCGGCGAACAAAGTCCGGTCGTGACTATATTCCCACATAAAGACAAGGAAAAACCACCCGAAGACAGTCATATCTCCGATGATGAACACCCACAGCCCAGGCTCCCCCGGTAGACCAGGGATTTCGGTTCGAGTGGGCTGGCGTGGGACGAAGTTCTGGTCTCCGTCATCCTCCTCAGTCCATATGAAATCGGGCAGTTCAGTTTTCACGCGAAGTCCTCAACGGTCCCATCGTGCCACGATATTGTTCTTGTCATCCTATTGCTGGCTCCGCGCGCCTGGCCGGCGACAGACTTGATCCGGCGCTGATGGATTTGTTTGCTTGTAAGCAGGCCCATGACATCGAGCAGAGGAAGATGCAGTAGGTCGTCAGGGCCAACCAGAACACAAATACTCCATTCCATGCGAATGGTCCGTTGTGGAAGAAGAATGCGAGAGGATCGGGCAGGAACGAAACTGCCACAAAAAAATTGAGATAGCCGAGCCAACGAGGAAAGACAGAGCCGTCGCTGCTCACAACGGCCACGCCAATTGCGGCGTTCTGCATGCAGAACAACATGATTGCGGGAAAGAGGATGAGCCATCCCATGTCGTGAAGGAGTTGGAGTGTGTCATTCGACCGATCCGAGCGGAAAGTGGCCATTGTCCATAGCAGCATTGGGAGGAGATTGACCAGGAGCGTCGCAGTTCCGGTGGCCAGTTGTGTGAACGCAAGGACGGGGCTCCGTCCCTCCATGCGCAGCAGGTGAACAGTGATTACTGCAAGCATCGGCGCGTACAAAACGATGCCTATTGATGCGATAACAAAACCCGCGCCGGTCAAGGTGCTGTTATCCAGATAGAAATTCCTGACGTCTGAAAAGGGTGCGGATGGACTCATTGGTGCGGGTAATATGCCGGCAACGAGCCACCCGATCAGGGTGACCACAACTGCGGCGGGCCCGCCGAGTGCGCATACGTTCAGGACACGGGTGTTCACTGTCGACTCCGATGATCGCCAAGAGTGGAAATTTATTGTATAATAAAAAATAACGGCTAACCGAGAACGAGTCAAGCACTTTCAGACATATCCTGCCCTGTCTCTCCGGTGGTGCACCCGCGGGGCCGTTTTTTCAAAGCCCACTCGCCAGCGCGCGTGAGCTCAGGCGCCTGAGTGATCAGGCCGTGTAATGGTCCTCGGCATCATCGTCTTGCTTGGTCACCCCGCCGTTGCTCACCAAGTACTCGAGGTGGGCGCGCACCTCCAGCACTGCGGTCATGGCATGAATCGGGTTGAGTTGACCGAGGGTCCTGTTGTGTCGAGTCCATCTCATGCGCTCGGCGACTTCCAACGCGGTGGCTCTGCCTTGCAGGTGGGTGCGGATCTCATCGAGTCGTTGACTGTGGTGGTTGAGGAGTTCCCGGGCGCGAAGTGTGGCGCTCGCCGATGCCACACCGTGCGCCGGTAGCATGCGTCGTTCGGGCCCACGAGCAATGCGTTCCAGGGAATCCATGTATGACGTCAGTGGTGAGTCCTCGGGCGCGCGCTCGAAGGCCAGCGATGGGGTGATCCGCGGCAGCAAGTGGTCGCCGGTGAACAGAAGTGGTGTTCCTTGCATCTCGTACACCACATGACCCCTTGTGTGGCCAGGCGTGGACAGCACCTGGATCGAGCAGGGGCCGCAGTCGACTGCCTGGCCGTCGACCACCCAAATATCAGGAGGCCTGAAAGGCTGGTCACGTTCATATTCGGCCAGATCGAGCCCCATCACCGCCGCGGCAAGGTCGTGTGCACCGGTGCGCCGAAGTAGTTCAACCTGTCGTGGGTGCGCTCCGTCTGCGAGATCGAATGCATCGATGGTGTGGTGTTCCTCGAAACCCAGATAGACGGTGATGCCATACCGCTGTTGCCAATCCAATGCGCGCGTGTAGTGGTCCCAATGCGCGTGCGTAACGAGTATCTTCTCAACGTCTTGTGGCGCCGCTCCCAACTCGGACAGCGCGCCAACTAGCACCCTCTCGCTAGCTGGTTCGTGCCATCCAGGGTCGATGAGAGTCAACGTGCTGGTGCTGAGCAGCGCGTAGCAGTTGATTTCGCGGAGATCGTCGAGGGGGAGGGGTAGTGGGATACGCCACACGGCGTCACTGATCTGTTCCATGTCGGCAAGCGTTGTCGCGGACACTCCTGCGTCCTCTCGTCGATGTTTGGTCCGGTGGGTCCGTCGGGAGTTCTCCCCCATCGCCGCATCCGTAGGTTGCCCCTGCGACTTAGTTTAATCTATATTCGAATCGAATTATAGTCTGCGACGAGAGGTTGGACAGATGGCGGGACTAGACAAGCGCGTGGTGGTCGTAACAGGAGCCGGCGGAGGGCTCGGCCGTGAGTATGCGAGATCGCTGGCCGCGCAGGGTGCGAAGGTTGTGGTCAACGACCTGGGCGGCTCGCGTGATGGGACCGGCGCAGGCTCGGCGATGGCGGACGCGGTCGTCGCCGAGATCAAGGAATCCGGTGGGGACGCAGTGGCGAACTACGACAGCGTTGCGACGCACGTGGGAGCCGCAGCTCTGGTCCAGACGGCGATCGAGACATACGGGCGGATCGACGGCATTGTCAGCAATGCCGGAATCCTGCGCGACTCGTCCTTTGCCAAGATGACCGACGATCAGTGGGATGCGGTCGTCCAGGTCCATCTCTACGGGGGTTACCACGTCATCCACCAAGCGTGGCCGCATTTCCGGGAACAGGGGTTCGGTCGGATCGTCGTGGCGACGTCGACGAGCGGCCTCTACGGAAACTTTGGCCAGGCAAACTATGGAGCAGCCAAGATGGGCCTGGTCGGTCTCATCAATACGCTGGCGATCGAGGGCCGCAAACAGGGCATTGTTGCCAACGCCGTCGCACCGCTGGCTGCGACTCGGATGACTGAAGATGTTGCTCCTGCCGAGTTCTTGGCAAAGTTGCCGGCGTCATTCGTCGCTCCCGTGGTCACGCACCTCATGTCGGACGAGTGCACCGATACTGGTGCTGTCTTCGTGGTAGGAGGAGGCCAGGTGCAGCGGGTGCAGCAGTTCGCCAACGCGGGGGTTTCGTTCGCGGAGCCACCGAGTACGGCGGATGTCGCTGCGCGCTGGCCGGAAATCATGGACATGAGCAACGCAGTCCCCGGATCGAATCCCTTGGGGTGACGGTGCCCGACGCCGCGCCGTACCTGTCAGCAGATCCCGCCGCCGTCGCGGACTGGTTGGCGAATGAAGGAGTTGAACTGAATGGCCGCCTCGATGTGAGGCGCATCGGGATCGGCCAATCCAATATCACCTCGGCGGTCACCGATGAGTCCGGACGGTCGTGGATTCTCCGGGAGCCACCGGTAGGCGCCTCCGGGACGGCACATGACATGCGCCGCGAGATCATGATGCTCGATGCGCTCTCGCAAACCGATGTGCCGGTACCGGAGGTGATTGCCCGAGGCGAATACCCGGATGGGCGAACGTTCTACGCTATGACTCGGGTAGGCGGTGTCGTCCTCGAATCCGAGGCTGATGCAGGGAGGCTCACGGAAGCGCAGCGGAGATCTGTCGGACAGGAAGCGGTGACGATTCTGGGTAGACTGCACACGATCTCACCCGAGTCTGTCGGACTCGACCACCTGCAGTCAGTAACGCCGTACGTCACACGTCAGATCCGCCGCTCGGTGCAGATGTGGGAGCGTGTCGGTGTCGGCACGACGCACGAAGATCTCTGGGGCCGGCTGGTTCGACGACTTTGCGACGTGCCTCTGCCAACCACTCGAAATTCGATAGTGCACGGCGATTACCGCCTCTCGAATCTTCTCGTGGACGATGGTGCAGTCAGCGGTGTATTGGACTGGGAGCTAGCGACGGTTGGCGATCCGATCGTGGACCTCGCGTGGCTACTGGATGATTGGCGCGGCCCCGACGATCCGGCGATCGCAATGCCCTCGCCAACCAGGGTTGGCGGATTCGGTACGACCGACGATGTCGTCACCACTTACACGACAGTCACCGGTGTGGATCCCACGGCGTCAGGTCGGCTCGACTACTACCGGGCGCTGACGCATTGGCGGGCAGCCACCCTTATACAGGGTGTCATCGCACGGCGGCGCTCAGGAGCGATGGGTGATCATGGAGCGATTCCACTGGATGCCCTTGACGACACGGTCGCCTATCTGCTCGGGGCCGCACGCGACCACATCGATCGGAGCGAACATGAAGCCTGACGACGACTACACCCACGAACTGACCGATGAACCCAACTTCAACGAGTCGATGTACTTTCAGCTCCACGATCTTGCAGCGGGGGTGGGCGGGTTCTTCCGGATCGCCAACCGCCCCAACGAGGGTCGTGGCGAGCGCACCGTGTGCATTTATCTTCCGGATGGCCGCGTTGCTTTCGGATTCGACCGGCCCGCGGTGACCACGAACAAGCGCCTCGACGCGGGCGGGTTGACGGTGACGGTGGTTGAGCCATTCCAACGAATCGATATCGAATTCGTCGGCCGCGTCAACATACTCGCCGATCCGCAGAGACTAGAGGATCCCAAATCCGCGTTGTCCGAGAGCCCAGTGGTGGATTGCACCGCAGAGATCCAATTTTCTGCGCTCGCTCCGGTCTTCGCCGAATCATTTGACAGCGATGGAGAATCGTTCGCGCCCAATCACTACGAGCAGCCGGTGGCAGCGTCTGGTCGTATTTCGATTGGAGACGAACTGATTGAGCTTGATGGGCACGGTCTGCGGGATCACTCCTGGGGTCCGAGATCGTGGCAGGCACCATGGTTCTACCGCTGGATTCACGGCACCAGCGCCGATCTTTCCTTCATGGGAGCTTACTTCGGGAAACCTGACGGTTCGTCCCTGCAGGGAGGATTCGTTCTCGATGGAGACAAATTCACTCGGTGCGATAGGGTCTCGATTGTCACCGAACGTGATGGCAACGCGCAGCAGACTGCCGCAACGGTCAGCCTCTCGGCAGGGGCCCGCACCTGGACGTTTGTCGGCAGCGTCGAAAGTAATGTGCCGTTGCGCCATCGCAAGAAGATCGACAGTGAGTGGGCAGTGTCGCGAATCGTCGAGGGTTCGACGCGGTGGCGAGCCGATGATGGTCGCGAACTCCATGGTATGACCGAGTACCTCGACCAGATGCGAGGTCAGGAACCGGTCGGCTTGGCGGTCTAGTCGAGGAGGAGTAGTTTCATGCGCGCCGTTGTTGCCGAATCACTATCCGGCCCAGATGGTCTCAGTGTGGTCGATTGGCCCGCACCTCGGGACCGCGCATTGGTGCAGATACGCATCGGCGCGGCAGGAATAAACTACCCGGACTGGCTGGCGATGCGAGGCGAATACCAGAGCAAGTTCACCCCGCCCTATATCCCGGGGTGTGAGGTCGCCGGTACTGTCGTATCAGCACCGCCGATGAGCAATTGGGCGCCGGGCGACAGGGTCGTCGCGCTCTGCTCGAACGGCGGAGGGTACGCCGAGCAGGTAGAGGTGCCTGAGTACATGGTTGCCGCCGCACCGTCACAGCTCGACGACGCTCACGCCGTGGCACTGGTCGCCAATCACCAAACCGCGTTCTTCGCCATGACCATTCGAGCGCGCCTGCAGCCGGGGGACACGGTCGCGGTGCTCGGTGGAGCAGGGGGCCTGGGCTCGGCAGCGATACAGGTCGCGAATTTCACCGGTGCCCGCGTGATCGGCTTGGTTCACCGCGCGGGGGCCGACGACTTTGTTCGCGAATGCGGCGCGAGTGACGTCGTCGCACTCGAGCCCGGATGGGCTGATGCCGTGCGGGGCTTGACCTCGGGGCGGGGAGTCGACATGGTTGTCGACCCGGTTGGCGGGCAGTGGTTCGACGACGCGATTCGGATCCTGGCTCCATGCGGACGACTTGTGGTTCTCGGTTTCGCGGCCGGCGCGATTCCCACGGTCAAGGTCAATCGACTGCTATTGCGCAACATCGACGTGATCGGAGTAGGCTGGGGAGCCTTCCTGGAGACCGCTCCAGCGATGCTCGTCGAAGTTGCCGCGGGAATCAACAATCTTGTGGCCCAAGGTTTGTGCCCACCGGTCACCGGTCGGTTTCCCTTCGAACGAGCCAGGGAAGCCCTTCAGTCCCTCGCGGACGGCAGAATTCGTGGGAAAGTCGTCCTCGAACCCTGAGACGTGACCTTGCGAATCGGCCGACCGCTTGACTCCGACGTCACCGCGTCCGAGTGACTCCGCCTCGAGCGGTCGCTGGATCCACCCCCTCGATCTGCGGTGCGAGGCCGGCTCGGATGAGCTCGCACGCTGTCATGACAAGATCGTCCATGGGCTTACCGCCAGCCCACCACTCAGTCGCCCAGTTGAGCGCGCCGATCACCAGCATTCGGGAGAGCGAGAGATCCAGATGGGGGTTGACCCATCCGAGTGACTGCCCATCGATGAGCAGAGCCCGCCAGACATTGTGATATGCCTCGCTCTCGGCATGCATCTGTTCGCGGATCGGCTCTGGGACATGCCCGGCGTTGCGGCTGACCGCCTTGGCGAAGTCTGACAATTCCAACTGAATTCGCAGATGCGCGGTGACGGCCGTGGTGAGCTGCTGATCCCATGGTTGCCGCGCCGTTTCGGCGATCGCCTCCTGCACGTGCTCACGCACTCGTTGCTGGCCGACCTCCAGAGTGGCGGCGACCAAGTCGTCTCGTGAGGCGAAGTGGTAGTAGACGGCCGGACTTCGGACTCCGGCAAGCTCGGCAACCGCATCCAGCCGCGTCTGCCCATAGCCCTTTGACGCGAGAACCTTTGCCGCACTACGGAGTAGACGTTCGCGAGTGTCGCGCGCACGACGCTTCTTCGTCGAGTCGGGCGAAGGTGTCGTTGGGGAGGGGGTGAGCGGGCTCATGGCATCGTGTAGCCGCCGCTGACGGTGATCAGCTGCCCTGTGACCTGCCGGGCAGCAACGTCCGAGCTGAGCCAGAGGACCGAGTTGGCGACGTCCTCGGCCGTGGTCAACCGAGAAAGTGGCGTGTCCTTCAGCAGGTATTGGATCTGGTCGTCGTTGAACACCGTCTCGTCGCCGCCGGACCACAGGCTCTGAGTGCCGACGGCCTCGGGGCCCGAAGGGACGACAAGGCCAGGGCAGACGATATTCGACCTGATCCCGTGACGGCCATGCTCGCGTGCAGTGGTGCGCGCCAGCGCGATCGCCGCAGCCTTGGTCGCACCGTAAACACCCTGCCGGATCTGGCCGAACGCCGCTTCGCTGGAGACGAAGACGATCGAACCGCCTTGGGCTTCATCCGAGCGCATGGCGTCGATGGCAGCCCTGGTGGTCTCGATGGTCGCGAACAAGTTGATGTCGACGAGTTTCTGCCACCGGGCACGGTCGTCGTCGCGGGAGAGGAACTCCCCTACGCTCCAGCCGGCGTTGTTCACCAACACGTCCAGGCCGCCCCAGGACTCCACAGCCCGGGCGACGGCGGCGACGCCAGATCCTGGCTCCGTCAGGTCCCGGATGTCGACGATGAGTTCGGCGGCGCCGAGCTCGAGTGCTTCCCGCTCCACTCGTCTGGCCTGCTCCGAGTCGACATCACAGAGGACTATCCGCGCCTGTTCCGACGCGAACGCGTGGACTATGCCGCGCCCGATGTTGGAAGCGCCGCCGGTGACGACCACGCGCGCATTCATCAGTTCCAGGTTCACGTTTCACCGATCTCGTAGCGTTGACTTACGACATTGTTTAATCTAGCTTCAATTCAGAAGCTAGTCTAGAGCAGGAGGACGTGGATGAAGGTGTTCGACAGTCTCGACGAGTTCGCCGGCTCGACGGGGCAGGAGTTGGGTACATCTGACTGGGTCACCGTTGATCAGGTGCGAATCGACAAGTTCGCGGACGCGACCGGAGACCATCAATGGATTCATGTCGATCCCGACGCTGCGGCGCAGGGCCCGTTCGGCACGACGATCGCCCACGGCTTTCTCACGCTGTCGTTGCTGCCGGTGCTTTGGCATCAGCTGTACACGGTTGAGGGTGTGCGGCTGGCCGTCAACTACGGCTTGGGCAAGGTCCGGTTCATCTCGCCCGTCCCGGCAGGCGCGAAAGTGCGAGCAAGCGCACGAGTCGTCGAGGTGACCAAGCTCGAGGCCGGTGTGCAGGCCACGCTGTCGACGACCATCGAGATCGATGGAATCGACAAACCTGCCGCAGTGGTCGAATCGATCGTGCGGTACGTGGCCTGATGAACGACCTGTGCGCTCTGGGTACCGATCATGCGCAGTTCACATCATGAGCGTGGTGAACACGACTGTGCACGCCGGTGTCGCGACGGTGACTTTGAACCGACCCGACAGCATGAACGCGATCACTGTCGAACTCGGCCGTGAGCTCGACCGTGAGATCCGTGCATGCGCAACACGTGCCGATGTCGCTGTCATTGCGGTGCGAGGCAGCGGCGGGAACTTCTGTGCTGGTGGGGATTTCGATGAAGTACAGCGCCTCCGTGCCGAGGGTGTCGATGCGCTGCGGGTGCTTTTCACGAATTTCGGAGACGCCTGCCGGGCAATCGCGGAGTGTCCTGTACCGGTGATTGCAGTGGTCGAAGGCGTAGCGATGGCCGGCGGATTCGAATTCATGCAAGCCGCGGATATCGCGTTGGTTCGGGACGATGCACGAATCGCCGATAATCACATCAGGTTCGGACAGATCCCCGGTGGCGGTAGCACAGCCCGGCTGGCGAGCTTGGTCGGTCGTCAACAGGCGTTGGGGTTACTGCTCAGCGGCGACCGGATATCCGGAGTCGATGCTGCCCGGCTTGGTCTGGCGTACGCGCACTGGCCCGCTGATGACTTCGACCGCGAGGTTGCTGTTTTTTTGTCCAAACTGGCAAGTCGTCGACGAGATGCCGTCATCGGAATCAAGAAGCTTGTTTATCAAAGCCTTTCGCGCAGTGTCTCCGACAGCCTGGATGCCGAGCTGAATGCTGTCGTCGCCCATATCAGCAGTGACGCCGGCCAGGACGGCGTCACCTCGTTCGCCACACGAAAGTAGCCAGATGACAGAGAGCCCCGATTCTCCGGTCCTTTGCACCATCGCCGATGGGATCGGCCGAATTCGCCTCAATCGCCCCGATTCCGCCAACGGCCTCGACGTTGAGCTGCTTCGAGCGCTCAACGATGCGGTGCTCGCCTGCCACGGGTCGCCCGATGTGCGGGTTGTCATGCTGACCGGGGAGGGCAAGAACTTCTGCGCGGGAGGCGACGTCAAGACCTTCGCCTCGAAAGGCGAAGCGCTTCCCGACTACTTACGAGAGGCGACCGCCTGGTTGCAGATCGCCACAGCGTCGCTCATCCGGCTCAAGGTTCCCGTTGTCACGGCGGTTCACGGATTCGCCGCCGGCGGAGGGGGTCTCGGACTGCTTTGTGCCTCCGACATCGTGGTCGCGGCGCGGTCGGCCAAGGTCTTTTCCGGTGCCGTACGAGTAGGTATGGCACCCGATGGCGGTGCCACGGTCACCCTTGCGCAGCTCGTTGGTCTCCGTAAAGCACTGGAGATCTTGCTGCTGAACCCCACTCTGACCGCAGAGGATGCACTGAACGCGGGCTTGATCACCGAGGTCGTCGACGATGCCGACCTCGCCGCACGAGTCGAGGACGTCGCAAGGCAACTCTCCGACATGGCGCCGTTGGCGCTGTCTGCGACAAAGCGGCTTGTGTGGGACGGGGTCGGCGCTCCCATCGAAGCCCGACTCGGTGAGGAGGCTCGAGTTGTCTCGACTCTCTCGGGTACGGCCGATTCGCGTGAGGGACTTGCAGCGGTGATTGAGCGTCGCGCACCAAAGTTCATCGGGTCATGACCGGCGACGGGCTCCCTGTACCGGTGGTTCTGGCCGAGGATCACGGGCCGGTCCGGATCATCACTCTCAATCGTCCGGATCGCCGCAACGCCATCGACATCCCGTTGCGCGTGGAACTCGCCCGGTTGCTCGAGAAGGCCGATGCGGACAGTGCCGTCAGGGCGATTGTGCTGACCGGCGCTGGGTCTGCCTTCTGTGCAGGCGGTGATATCTCGACGATGAAGCGTGTCCCGGCGGTCGAAGCGCGCCCCCGCGCCGAAGCTGCTCAGCGAGTGATCAGGGCGATCTGGACGACACCCAAACCTGTGGTCGCCGCGGTGGAGGGCGCGGCCTACGGAGCCGGCGCTTCCTTGGCACTGGCGTGTGACCGCATCATCGCTGGAGACGGCACTCGCATGTCGATGGCGTTCACAGGTGTCGGCCTGGCCGGCGACATGGGTATTTTCGCGAGCTTGCCTGCGCGGGTGGGGCCGGCGCGCGCTCGACAACTGTTGCTGATGCCGAAGGTTCTGACGGCTGGTGACGCGCTGGATCTGGGGTTGGTCGACGAGGTGGTCACGGCTGGGGAAGCGTTGAACGCTGCGCTTGCGGACGCTGCAACCTTGGCGGGCGGTCCGTTGCAGGCGTTCGGCGTCGTCAAGTCCATGCTTGCTGACCCACAGCCGATGACTCCCGAGGTATTGGACCGCGAGATCGCGCACCAAGTTGTGCTCTTCGATAGTGACGATTTCGCTGAAGGCGTCTCTGCCTTCAAAGAGAAGCGTCGTCCGATCTTTGGGCAGACGCACTGATAACCCATCCCGCTCACATCTTCTGAGGATCGCATGACCACCTCTCAGCTCACCGGACCACTGACCGAGTCCTTCCTCCATGCGGATACCTCCGTACCTCTCGTCGACGAGACGATCGGCGCTCTGCTCCAGAGGCGAGCCCGTGAATGCCCGGACAGGCTCGCGTTGATCGGTGCTCGGCACGGCAGCGGCAACATCGTGCGCCTGAGTTACGCTGACCTTCTCGACGAGGCATACCGAGTCGCCACGGGGCTCGCTGCAATCGCGAAGCCCGGTGAGTTCGTCGCACTATGGGCTCCCAACGTCATCGAGTGGCCGATCATCGAATACGGGGCCGCCCTTGCGGGGGTCATTCTGGTAGCGCTCAATCCCGTACTGCGCTTGGAGGAACTCGACTACGCGGTCAGGCACTCGGGGACTTCGGTCCTGCTGTTCGCCGATCACAGCCGTGACTATCACCTCGCTGCAGTGGTCGAGCAGTTGCGCCGTACCCATCCGAACCTGGTAACCATCAGTCTCGGCGAGACCGAACGCTGGATGCCCGACGAGATCGATCGTGAGGTCATTGCAGCCGCTCCGACCGATCCCGACGCGCCGGTGATGCTGCAGTACACCTCGGGAACCACGGGCAACCCCAAGGGTGTGCTGCTGCGGCATCGGTCGCTGGTCAATGTCGCAAAACTGACGATGGAAGCAGTCAACGCCGAGCCGGGCGCCGTGGCAGTCAATCCGTTGCCGATGTTCCATACCGCGGCGTGCGTCATCGGCACCCTTGGTCCACTGTGGCTGGGCGGCACGGAGATTCTGATCGAACAGTTCACTCCGTCGAGCGTTCTCGACGTGCTGCGGGAAGAAAGCGCCACAGTCTTGTTCTATGTTCCGGCGATCCTGGGTGCATTGCTGGCCGTGCAGTCGGCTTCAGATCAGCCCGCCCCGCACCTTGATGTGGTCATGGGTGGTGCGTCGAACGTGCCGGCGGCAATGATCGAGAGCGCTGAGCGGATTTTCGGAGCCACGGTCATCAACTTGTTCGGGCAGACCGAGTTGGCGCCGGTGCTGTCTGCAACGCGTCCCAATGACTCGCGGGAAGATCAACTTCAGACCGTGGGACGTCCCCTGCCGCAGGTTGATTGCAAGGTCGTCGACCCGGCGACCGGCGAGGTACAGCCTGTCGGGACGCCCGGTGAGATCTGCGCGCGTGGCTATCAGCAACTCATCGAATACCTCCACGATCCGGATGCCACAGCAGCAACTGTGGACGGCGACGGATTCGTCCACATGGGAGACCTCGGAACGATGGACGAGCGCGGATACCTGACCGTGACCGGCCGGCTCAAGGAGATGATCATTCGCGGCGGTGAGAACATCTCACCGGTGGCGGTGGAGAACGAGCTCGTCGGCCATCCCGATGTGGCGCAGGTGACTGTGATCGGTTTGCCGGATGATCGGTACGGAGAAATCGTTGCGGCGGTGATCACCGTCGCAGGCGCCGAACCCGATGATCTGGGCAACCGACTTGTAGCTCATGCGCGCCAACGTCTCGCACCGTTCAAAGTGCCCACCCGATGGTTTGTGGCCGAGCAGCTACCGGCAACTCCAACCGGCAAGATTCGAAAGTTCAAGGTCCGCGACCAGGTCAGCTCTGCACAACTGCGTGAAATCACCCCGGAGGAACAATGAAGTCCGTCGAAGAGCGCCGCCAGAATCTCCGAGATCGCTTCCCCGAGTGGGAACCTCGTACGCTCGACGGTTGGTTGGACCAGTGCGTCTCGCTCTATGGAGACCGGCCGTTTGTGATCACCGATGAGGTCACGCTGACCTATACCGATGTCAGCGAGCAGTCAAGAGTCCTCGCCGACGCCTTGGTCTCTCTGGGTGTCAAGCCCGGGGACCGTGTCGGCATGCTCATGGCGAACTATCCGGAGTTCGTACCGTTCAAATTCGCGATTGCACGAACGGGCGCCATCGCGATCCCATTCAACTACTTGTACCGTGCCGAGGAACTCGGATACGTGCTGGCGCAGTCAGGCTGCTCCGTGTTGTTGACGATGACAGGATTTGGCAGCCTCGACTATCTGGGCATGCTCGACACGCTGACTCCCGGTTGGGAGGCGCGCCCGGATCTCGGCGAACTGCGGCAGGTGATCACACTGTCCACCGACTCCCGCTCACGACCGGGTGCAATGACCTACAACGAACTGTTCGATCTGGGGCGCGCAAACGCCGGGGCCGCTGATGATGCCGAGCACAGCCCGACCGACATCGGCGATATGCTCTATACCTCGGGCAGTACTGGCTCTCCCAAGGGTGTTGTCGTCACGCACGATGCGGTTCTTCGCACCGGATATGCCTCTGCATTGACACGTGCATACGACGATGGCAGGCGAATCTTGTTCTCGCTGCCGTGCTACCACATGTTCGGATACGTAGAAGGGATTCTGTCCGCCACCATGGTGGGCGGGGCGGTGATCCTGCAGACCTCTTTCTCGGCAGAAGGTTACCTCTGCGGAATCGAGCGACATCGTGCCGACGACATCCTTTGCGTACCAACCATGGCAGTGGCCATCGTCGAGTGTCCGGCACGGGAGAATTACGACTTGAGTTCGCTAACCGCCATCCTGTGCGGCTCCGCTCCCGCGCCGATCTGGTTGTGGGAAAAAGTCGAAGAATTGTTCGGTGTCAGTGAGATCGTCACCGGATACGGCATGACCGAATGTGGTGGCGCGATGACGCTGACCCGCCCCGAGGACCCACTCATCCTCACGTCGACCACTGCGGGACGCCCCAAGGCTGCGGGTGTCGCAGGAGTAGAGGGTACCGACGATCTGTGCGTGTACTCGACGGTTGATCCGGTCACCGGAGACGCGCTACCCACGGGTGATACCGGTGAGCTGGTATCCCACGGGCCCACCACGATGCTCGGTTATTGGGGTAAACCAGACGAAACCCATGCTGCGCTGCCGGAGGACGGCCTTCTGCGCTCCGGCGATCTCGGCCGAGTCCGACCCGATGGGTACCTGGAGGTGACCGGCCGCAGCAAGGAACTGTACAAGAGCGGTGGGGAACTTGTGATGCCCAAGGAGATCGAAGACCTCGTTGCCAGGCTCGACGCGGTCAGCCAGGCGTTCGCCATCGGGATCATTGACGATCGATGGGGTGAAATCGGCTGCCTGGTGATCGTGCGAGCCCCCGCCTCGCTGATCACCGAGCACGAGGTGATCGAGTATTGCAAGGAGCATCTTGCTCGATTCAAGATCCCCAAGCGGGTGGTGTTCCTCGATGCCGATCAACTACCGACCACGCCGACCGGCAAGATTCAGAAGTACCGGCTGGTGGACATGGTGTCGAAATCGGCCTGACTATGTTAATCTAATATCAATTAAATTGATTGATGAAGGGATCTGCCATGACCGCTGTCGTCAGTGCTGGTGCGCAATCGGACAGCTCTGTCGCTCACCTGATCCGGCCCGATCAGGTGCATGGCTCGCTGTACACGAACCAGGCGATCTTCGCCGAAGAGCTCAAGAAGATTTGGTTCACCACATGGGTCTTCGTCGGGCATGAGAGTGAAGTGCCCGAGCCGAACGACTACGTGCGCAAGAAGCTCGCCACCCAGGACGTGGTGATGACCCGTGACCGCGACGGGGAGGTTCATCTGCTGATCAATCGATGCGCGCATCGTGGGCTTCAGGTGTGCGACGACGCGCAGGGTAACTCGAGCTCGTTTCGCTGCCCCTACCACGGCTGGACCTACCGCAATACCGGCGAGTTGCTCGGTTATCCGTACAACAAGGGTTACGGCGGCAAGGGGCAGTTGAAGCTGGGTATGGGCAAGGTGCCGCGGGTGGCCAGTTACCGTGGTTTCGTATTCGGGTCGATGGCCGAGGACGGCCCATCGCTCGAGGAGCATCTCGGTGCTGCGGCCGGTGAAATCGATCGTCTCGCCGGCTTGTCCCCGGAAGGCGAGGTTACGCTCGATGCGGGATGGCTCGCCCACAAGACGCGCGCCAACTGGAAGTTCCTGGCAGAAAACGAAACAGACGGATATCACCCACAATTCGTGCACGGTTCGATCTTCGGCGTTACCGGTAGTCCAATCGGTGCTTTGTACAGCGACGCGTCCACCGCGGTCACGCGTGCGTTGGGCAACGGCCATAGCGAGAACGACCTACGCCCCGAATTCCGCGGGTTTGCCGAGCCGATGCGTTGGTTCGGCACAACTCCTGATCGCGTCCCGAACTATGTGCAGGCAATGACCGACGCATACGGCGAGGATGCCCAGCGGCGGATGATCGAGGGCGCACCACACGTGATGATCTTCCCGAACCTGTTCATCGCCGAGATTCAGGTGTTCAATATCCAGCCGGTCGCGGTCGGTGAATGCATCCAGTACGCGACAGCGGTTCAGCTGCGCGGTGGTAAGGAGCTCAACCGCCGCATGATCTCTCAGTCCATCGGTTCCGTCGGACCGGCGGGCATGCTCTTAGCCGACGACACCGAGATGTACGAGCGCAATCAGCGAGGGGTGTCGATGCTCGATCCCGAATGGCTCGACGTGCGACGCGGTCTCGTCCGCGAACACGTCGACCAGAATGGCTTCACCATTGGTGCCGCAACCGACGAAACGGGGATGCGCGGCTTCTGGAAGCACTACCGCGGCCTGATGGAGGCATGACATGACCGTCGCAACCGATACAGCCACCGGTGCAGACCAATTGGGTCCCGTTCCCGAAGGATGGGCCTACCATGATGTTGCGCAATTCCTGTTCAGGGAGGCGCGTCTGGCCGACGAGAACGACTACGACAACTGGGAGGCACTGTGGACCGATGACGCCCTGTACTGGGTGCCATCGGGAGGTGCCGACGTCGACCCCCGCACCCACGTCGCAGTGATCTATGACAATCGCAACCGCATCTCAACTCGCATGAAGCAGGTCAAGACCGGAAAGCGCTACGCGCAGTCACCGCCGTCGGATCTCCGACGCATCATCGGTAATATCGAGCTCCTTGGGGGCCGTCAGAATGGCGACGGGGGCATCGACCTAGAGGTTGGAGCCAACTTCCTCGCCTACGAATCACGGATGCGCGAGAACCAGCTCTGGGGTGGCCGGACCACCTATCGTCTCCGCCGCGTCGGCGGCGAGATCCGCTTGGTCTACAAGAAGGTCGTGCTCGTCGACAACGAGAAGCCGATTCCCACCATGGCTTTCCTGATCTGATCGGGCGACATCATGGGCATAGAGATGAATGACCGTGGTCCATATGACATTCCGGAGGTAGGGCCGGTGGTCGGCAGTGAGTTCGCCGAGATCTCGGTGAATGTCGACTCAGAAGCGAACTCGACCCGGCTGCGCCTCGAGGACCTGCGGACCGGTCGCGTTCGGTTCCTCGATCCGTTGGAGCTCGAGACCATCATCTGGCTCCAGGACGGACACCTCACGGAGCTTCTCGATCCCTCCGCCGATCGGTGGCGTGACCGAAGTTGACCGGCCGATCCAAGGAGGCCTCCATATGAGCAATGCAGTGCTTGCCTACGCCAGCTACCTTCCCGACTGGCGGGTCAGCCCGCGCAGTACCGGCTCGGCATCTCGGGTCGTCGCGTCCTTCGACGAGGACGCCACCACTATGGCGGTTGCTGCCACGCACACCGCGTTGTCTGCGGCGGGACGGGGTGTGGTGTCGGGAGGCTCGGTGGTCCTGGTGACCAGTACGCCACCATATCTCGACAAGACCAACGCGGTAGCTGTGCATGCGGCATTGTCACTCGATCGGACCGTCGCGGCGTACGACGCGATAGGTACTGCGCGAACGGCGATGGGCGCGATTCGGACAGCCACCCGTGGGGGGCCGACTGTCATCGCGGCCGCCGATGTTCGCGTCGGGCGCGTCGGATCTGCCGATGAACGCCGGGGTTCCGATGCCGCAGCAACAGTCGTGATCGGGCGTCCGGTGCCCGAGGTGCCCGCCATTGCGGAGATTCTCACCGACGCTTCATTATCCGAGGAGTTTCTCGACCGCTGGCGCGAGCCCGTCGTACCCTATGCGGCCACGTGGGAGGAACGGTTTGGCTATGAACGATACGCGCCGCTGATCCGGGAGGCCGCGGGGACGGCGCTCGATTCCGCGGGCTTGGCCGAGGCCGATCACGTCGTACTCACTTGTCCGAATACAGCAGTTGCCAAGCGTTCCCACCAACTGGTCAAGGGAACTCTGTCGACGTCGGGTTCCCCAATCGGTTTCGCCGGAGCCGGGGACCCTCTCCTCGGTCTGGCTGCCGTGCTCGACACGGCCGGCCCGGGGGAGACGATCTTGCTGATCTCGGCTGTGGACGGCGTCGATGTGATCGTTATGCGAACGACAGCGGCACTGGCAAGCCGACGACAACCGATCCCGGTCGCCCATATGGTCGATAAAGGAGGTCAGGAAGTGCCTTACACGACCTACCTGTCCTGGCGAGGTTTTCTCGATGTCGAGCCCCCTCGGCGCCCTGAGCCCGAGCGACCGGCAGGCCCGCCCTCGGCCCGGTCGTCACAGTGGAAGTTCGGCCTGCAGGCGAGTCGTTGCACCGCATGCAGATTCGTACATGCACCGCCAATGCGCGTCTGCCGCTCCTGCGGGACAACCGACGAAATGGAGGCCGTGCCGATGGCATCGAAGCGCGGCCGGATCGCAACGTTCACCGTTGATCACCTGGCGTATTCGCCCTCCCCGCCCGTGGTCGATGTCGTGGTCGACTTCGACGGGGGAGGGCGCTCGACCTTCGAGGTCGCCGATGCGCGGCCCGAGCTGCTCGCAGTCGGTGCTCCGGTGGACATGGTGTTCCGCACTTTGCTTACTGCCGGAGGCGTACACAACTATTTCTGGAAAGCCCGTCAGCTGGCTGATTCGGACGAGAGGACCCACGATGGCCAGTAGCGGCATTGCCGACAAAGTTGCCATCGTCTCGATGGGCTGCACCCGATTCGGTGAGTTGTGGGAGACCTCTACCGATGACCTCATGATCGATGCAGTCGACGAGGCGCTCGGCCACGTCGGCATCGAGCTCGCCGATATCGACGCCTTCTGGCTGGGAACATTGGGATCAGGCCAGTCTGGTCTCACCCTGAGCCGGGCGCTGAACTCCGATTTCAGGCCGGTGACCAGGGTTGAAAACTTCTGCGCGACAGGTTCAGAGGCGTTTCGCAATGCTTGCTACGCGGTCGCATCCGGTGCGTACGACCGTGTCATGGCCGTTGGTGTCGAGAAGCTCAAGGACTCCGGGTTCTCCGGACTGCTCCGCGCAGATCCCCCTGGCGATGGCACGGCGCCCGAGTTGTCGGTGACCGCACCTGCGGCATTCTCCCTGCTCGATCCCGCCTACTGCGCGAAGTATGGCGTGGATCCGGCTGAGATGCGCGAGGCGATGACCCATGTCGCGTGGAAGAATCACGTCAATGGATCACGTAATCCCAAGGCACAGTTCAGAGCTGAAATACCCAAAGCGAAGATCGCCAACGCCCCTAAGGTTGCCGGCCGTTTGGGGGTCTTCGACTGTTCCGGTGTGTCGGACGGCTCCGCCTGCGCAGTGATCGTCCGGGCCGAAGATGCTTATCGGTATACCGACCGCCCGGTCTTCGTGAAGGGCTTGTCGTTGGCTGCTGCGCCCGCGAGAGCTGCGATGGACCCGGCATATGACTTCACCACGTTTCCCGAAGTCGTTCGCTCCGCCGAGGACGCCTACGCACAGGCGGGCATCGACGATCCGCGGCGGGACATCTCGCTTGCCGAGGTGCACGACTGCTTCACTCCGACCGAACTTGTCCTCATGGAAGATCTCGGCTTCAGTGATCGTGGTCAGGCGTGGAAGGAATCGCTTGCCGGCGACTTCGACGCAGACGGACGTCTGCCGGTCAACATCGATGGCGGACTCAAGTCGTTTGGGCATCCGGTCGGCGCCAGCGGACTGCGCATGCTTTATGAGGCATGGTTGCAGTTGCGAGGTGAGGCGGGGGAGCGGCAACTGGCTGATCCACAGACGGCCCTGACTCACAACCTCGGCGGTCGACCCGGCGCATGCGTGTCGTTCGTGGCGATCGTGGGACGTGAAGCGCAAATGACGTGATCGAGCAACACGGCGAGATGCCCACTGACGCAGTGCTCGAGAGTCTGCTCTGTGGCCGCTTCAGTTGTCGGGCCTTCCGTGAGGCGCCGGTACCGGAAGCCGCGATCGAGCGGATGTTCCTGCTTGCCCAGCGGACGGCTTCCTGGTGCAATTCGCAAGCGTGGCAGGTCCATCTCGTTTCTGGTGACGACGCGACCGCCTTCGGCTGTGCCCTCACCGAATGGGTTGTGGGGAATGGGGAAACACCCGATATCGAACCACCGCAACGGTACGAGGATGCCTACCGTGAGCGACGCCGAGCGGCGGGGTTCGGCCTCTACGGTGCGTTGGGAATCGATCGCGGTGATATCGACGCACGGCGTCGGCAGATGATGGAGAACTTCAGATTCTTCGGAGCTCCGCATGTGGCGATCATCAGCAGTCCCGCACTGCTGGGCACCTACGGTGCGGTCGATTGTGGAGCTTATGTCTCAACGATGATGACTGCAGCAGAGAGTCTCGGCATCGCCACGATCGCGCAGGCGGCGATTGCGATGCATGCCGAGTTCGTTCGCAACTACCTCGGGATCAGTTCTGACCGACATGTCGTCTGCGCAGTATCATTCGGCTTCCCGGACCTGGAACATCCGGCCAACTCCTTCCGTACCGCGCGCGCCCAGCTCGGAGATGTCATCTCTTACGTGTCCAGTGGTCAGAGCCGGTAGTACGGACCGGTCATCTGAGCGAGTACTTGCTTCTCTTTTGATTTGAGGTTAAATTAAAAAAATGACCAACATAATCGCCGACCGAGCTGAACTGGCAGGATCGTTGTATCGCGCGCTGGCTGCCGGCGACGCGGACGCCGTCGGCGCGCTGCTCGATCCCGCCTTCGTCGGCGTCGCGGCGGCCGGGATGCCACTGGGTCTGGGCGGCTCCTATGCCGGTCCAGAGGCGATGATCCGCGACTTCTGGTGGCGGATCGGTGCAGCATTTCGCGTCACTGCCGAACCGGAGTCATTCGACACGTTGTCGGACGATCGGTTGCAGGTCGTCGGCACCTACCGCGGGACCTGCCGAAGGACCGGGCGGACCCTCGAGGCAAGTTTCATCCATATCCTGACGTTCAATGGCTGGCGTATCAGTCACCTGCGTCAGCTGACCGACACCGTCGCGTGGTCTACAGCACTCGACGGCGCCGAACGAGCCGGTTATCCCGCTTACCCTGGTCCCTCCATCTCCGATTTGGTCACGATCGACTACCAGGTCCACAACGGGGTTGCGCAGGTGATCTTGAATCGACCGGAGCAGAGGAACGCCATCGACCTCCAGATGGGAGAGGAAACGCTCACGGTCGCGCGCGCCATTGCCGCCGATCCTTCGGTTCGGGCAGTGCTCTTCGCCGGTAATGGCCGGGCGCTGACAGTCGGTGGTGATATCGACTACTTCACGTCCGCGTCGCCTGGTGCGTTCGGCACGCTCGCTGGACGGATGACCGAGCCATTTCACGAGGCATTTCGCATCCTCGAGCGCATCGACGCACCGATCGTGACCGCCGCACATGGATCGGTGGCAGGCGGCGGGCTCGGCTTTGTCTATGCAGCCGACATCGTTGTTGCCGCAAAGGGCACCATCTTCTCCACAGCGTTCAGCGGTATCGGGCTTTCCGGCGATGGCGGCGGCACCTGGCATCTTCCGCGCATCATCGGTGAGTCACGGGCCCGCCGCATGTACCTGGAGAACCTCCGAATCGATGCGGACACCGCCGAAAAGTGGGGTCTCGTCAGCGAGGTGGTTCCTGCGGAGACGCTGCGCGACCACTGCCTGGCCAAAGCCACCAAACTCGCTGGCGGACCCACAAAAGCATTCGGCCGCCAGCGTCAGTTGTTACGTGAGACATGGCAACACTCACTGTCAGAGCAATTGCGTGCGGAGTCCGAGGGTGTACGAGACACCGGCAACACCTACGACGCCCAGCACGCCATCGGAGCATTCCTCAGTAAGACCCGACCGATTTTCGAAGGTAGGTAGCCACTCGTGACCGGACTCATCCAGGACTCCGACGACCACCGCGCGATTCGCGAGAGCGTTCGCGCGATTGCGAAGCAGTATGGTCCCCAATACTTTCTCGAACGAGGTCGGAACGGCGGGCATATCGACGAGCTGTGGAACGATCTCGGTGAAGCCGGCCTGCTCGGTGTGCACCTTCCGGAGGAGTACGGGGGAGGTGGTGGCGGAATGGCCGAAGCTGTCGTGGTCGTCGAAGAGCTCTCGGCACAAGGAATGCCACTTCTGATCTGGGTGATCTCGCCTGCCATCTGTGGCAGCATTCTTGCTGCGCACGGCAGCGAGGCCATGAAGCAGGAATGGCTACCGGGGCTCGCCGACGGCTCCCGAAAGATGGCCTTCGGGCTCACCGAGCCCGACGCCGGTTCCAACAGCCACAACATCAAGACCACGGCGCGCCGAGACGGCGACGGTTGGCTACTGTCCGGCCAGAAGTACTACATATCGGCCATCGACCAAGCCGATGCGTTGCTTCTCATCAGTCGCGATGACGAATTGTCCACTCCGGAGCGCAAGGCACTCTCGATCTTCGTCGTGCCGACCGACGCGCCAGGTCTCACCATCCAGGAAATCCCCACCGCCATCGTCTCTCCCGACAAGCAATTCACTGTCTTCCTCGACAACGTGCGAGTCGGCCCGGAAGCGTTGGTCGGCGAAGCCGGCAAGGGGCTGCGGCAGGTCTTCAGTGGGCTGAATCCGGAACGGATCCTGGTGGGCGCGATTTGCGGCGGCGTCGGCCGCTACGCCGTTGAGAAGGCAAGTGACTATGCCCGAAACCGCAAGGTATGGTCCACACCGATCGGCGCACACCAAGGCGTGTCGCACCCGCTGGCGGAAGCGCACATCAATGTTGAGGTGTCCCGCCTGGCTACGCGACATGCAGCGGAACTGGCCGACCAGGATTCGCCCGGAGTCGGTGAGGCCTCCAATATTGCCAAGTTCGCGGCCGCCGAGGCTGCGCTTGCCGCACTCGATCAAGCAATTCAGACGCACGGCGGCAATGGCCTTGCTCACGAGTACGGGCTCTCCGAACTTTGGTTCGTGACCCGACTGATGAGGACGGCCCCGGTCAGCCGCGAAATGGTTCTCAACTTCGTCGCGCAAACCTCGCTCAATCTTCCGCGCTCCTACTGAGTCGGCGGCGGTCGAGAACGAATCAGTACTTATTTTCCACAAACACCTCTGGAGGAAACATGGCAAACAGTGGCGAGTATGACGCGATTGTCATTGGCGCCGGCGCCGGTGGTCTCTTCACCGCGGCCCGACTGGCCAAGAGCGGATATCGGACCCTCGTCGTCGAACGCCTGGACAAAGTTGGAGGGCGAGCATCGACGACCGAGATCGATGGTTTCAAGGTCAACGACGGTGCCATCGTGATCGAGGTCGGCGGTATCACGGAACAGACCTGCGAGGAGGTTGGCGCCAAGTTTGAGATCCGCGAGCCCTCGCCCCCGATCCTTTACCGGATCGGCGGTAAGGATGTCGACGTGACCGGTGGTGGTTGGGGCATGCTGCTGGGCAAGCTGACACGTCAGGGCGCAAAACTTGTCAAAGGAATCGGAGCCGCACGCAACGACTCCGGTCTGCCGGAGGACGAGCTGTCCACCGCAGATTGGGTTCGGAAGTACACCAAGAACGAAGGTGTGCATGGCATCTTCCGAAACATGTGCGCATCGGTGTTTGCCGTCAGCTCGGAGGAACTCCCTGCCCGAGTATTCCTGACCTACTTCACCCGCAAGAGCGCCTTCAAGCGTTTTGGCTTCCACCCGGAGGGCACCATCGGACTATGGAATGCTCTGGCGGAAGCTTTTGCTGCGCATGGTGGTGACCTGCTGCTGTCCACTGAGGTAACGCGGATCGAGGTCGACGGCGACACCATCACCGGCGTGACCGTCACCCACGAGGGGCAGACGCGAACCATTACCGCACCAGTCGTGGTCAGCGATATCGGGCCGTACGCGACGTTGGATCTCGTGGGCCGCGAAGCCTTCCCCGAGGAGTACGTCTCGATGGTCGAGCAGCGCAATCGGCCATGCGCGATGATCGCGATCAACTTCGCGAGTCAGGAACCGTTGATCAGCGCACCCGGAATGCTCAGTTTTGCCAAGAGCCGACGCGTTGCCTACCTCGCCAACTTCACCGAGACGTGCCCGGAGATGGCGCCCGCGGGATGGCATCTCTACGTGGGCACTTCGGTGCCAGAGCCGGCGATCGGCGACTTCGACGAGGCTGCCGAAACCGAGCTCCTGCTTGACGATCTCCGCGACACGATTCCCGGCTTCGACGAGAAGGCTCGGATCCTGTCGACGACCGTTACGCGAGACGGGTGGCCGCCCCAGCGTGCCGTCGCGGGCTTCGATCTGCCACACACCACTGACCTGACCGGATTGTGGAATGTCGGCGACGCGGTCAAAGAGTACGCCAACGGGGGCACCACCGCTTGCGCGGAGACCGCGGAGATTGTCGTCCGCGAGATCGCCCAAGCTTTCCCGCGAACACAGCCGTGAACCCAGATTCTGAAAGAAGGTGACCGCCATGAAGGTGACTGTCGATTTCACAAAATGTACCGGACTCGGCATTTGCGAGTCCCTCGCACCTGAGTTCTTTGAGGTCAACGAGGCGGGTGAACTCGTGCTTCTCAAAGAGGACATCAGCGACGATGAACTGCAGGCGGTTGAAGAGGCAGTCGCCGGATGTCCCACTGAGGCACTACGCATCGTACGAGACTGACGCCCCGCCCAGAAGGAATGGACTCGATCATGACCGTTGACAAGCTCGTCGTTGTGGGAGCGTCACTCGCCGGGTTGCGCGCCGTCGAAGCCGCGCGAAAAGCAGGGTATGAGGGATCGATCACGTTGATCGGTGCCGAGCGGCACCTTCCGTATGACCGCCCGCCTCTGTCGAAGGCGTTCCTCGAACCCGGCTCCGATGACCTCCCTGCACCGTTCTTTCGGACCGAGGAAGTGCTCAGCAATGAGCTCGGCGTCGAACTTGTACTGGGCGCTCCCGCAACTGGTCTGAACACCGAGTCCAAGACGGTGCGCGTGGGCGATCGAGATGTGGAGTATGACGCACTCGTCATCGCCACCGGTTCGATACCTCGCATGCTCCCCGGTACCGAGTCGCTCGACGGCGTCTACGCACTGCGCACCGTGGACGACGCGATTGCGGTGCGCGAGGCGTTGACCGGCGGTGCGCGCACTGTGGTCATCGGTGCGGGGTTCATCGGATCGGAAGTGGCATCCGGCGCACACAAGCGAGGTGTCGACGTCACCATCGTCGAAGCATTGCCGACGCCACTGGTGCGTGCTACCGGTGAAGCCATGGGGCACGCAATCGCATCGCTGCACCACCGTAACGGCACCACGCTGATATGCGGAACCGGCGTGTCCGCGATCGAGGGCGACGGTCACGTTGAGCGAGTCGTGCTCGCCGACGGCACCGTGCTCGATGCCGATCTCGTTGTCGTCGGGGTAGGGGTTTCGCCCGCGACCGATTGGCTCGAGGGGTCAGGGGTGCTTGTTGACAACGGCATCGTCTGTGACGAAACGCTGTGGACCGGCGTGCCGGGCGTCTACGCGGCCGGCGATGTCGCGAACTGGTTCAACCCTGTGCTCGGCGAACGCCAACGTATGGAGAACTGGACTGCGGCTGCCGAGCAGGGAGCAGCTGCCGCGCGGAACGCCATCGACCCATCAAACTCGAAACCCTATGGCACAGTGCCGTATTTCTGGTCCGACTGGTACGACGTCCGAATCCAGTTTGTTGGCTCACCGAACGCAGACGAAGTCGTTGTCGTCGACGGCGATCCCGAGAGTGAAGGGCGTTGGGTTGCACTGTACCGACGAGGTGATCGGCTCATCGGTGCACTCACCGTCAACGGCCAGGCAGTAATCATGAAGTATCGCGTGATGATTGCCAAGGGACGGTCGTGGCAGGATGCGCTGGCATTCGCAGAGTCGCGCAAGGTGTCACAGACCACACACTGAGTTGCAGCACCTTTGGCTTCCTGCCGGTGTTGGGGGTGTCGGCTCATATCAATTCCGCATCGGCCGACTCTGATCCCGAGGCTCGGCATGGTTGTCGACCTTGGGCGTTCACCCTGCGCTACTCACAAATCCAGGCCGGTGAACTCGCCCGCTGGGTTGAATAACTGGCTTGTCTGTTTCTCCGGCTGCGAGCGGGCCAATCCAAGCGCCTTCTATTGCGAGAACCACAAATCCAACACTCTTCTGGGATTACCTCTACGGGGCTCTCATCATCGTGGAGCGGGAAGGCCCGTCAATTGAGATAAGCAGACCGTCCAATCGGGACGCCTCCCATTGAATTGTCTATGGGGGCGTGGGCTCCACCCCCAGATCCGCCAGCACCCTGCCGTCGACCACACCGAGTCCGGCGAGGGCCAGACGAACTCGCCCAGGACGACCAGCAGCAGCGCGCTCGCACTCCCGTCACGCGTCGCGGTCAACGGCGACCTACTGCTCGGCGCCGAGATCGCCTCATTGCCGAGGATCATCTCTGGATCGTGGCTGCTCATGGTAGGCCGACAATAATCGATCCCGGGCCCGGCAAGGACGGTTACGCATGGTGACGACAGCGAGCCAGTCGTCATCCTCGAGATTGCCTGGACAGCTGAACTACATTGATGGTTGTGTACCCTGAGCTCGCGCGAGATGGAACGCCACTGCCACGACGATCTCCTGCCGTCATGCAGACCGTTGCGATACTCAGCGACAAGTGGTCCTTCGCCATCCTGGTGGAGACCTACTATGGGGTCAGCAAGTTCGATGACTACCAGCACAACCTCGGCATTTCGCGAAACATACTGACCAAGAGGCTTGGCACCCTAGTCGACGAAGAGATCCTGAGGCGAGTTCAGTATCAGACTGGGCCGGCCCGATACGAGTACCGGCTGACCGACAAGGGCCGGGCGATGTACCCGATTTTCCTCGCGATACAGCAGTGGGGCGAAGGGTATCTGGAAGCAGACCAGGACCACGACTGGCACCTCGTGCACGAGACTTGCGGTCAGACGACAGCGCCTCATCTTTGCTGCGACCAGTGTGGTGAACGTGTGTCGGTCTCGACAATACGACTTGTCGCCGACCGAACGGCTGGCGACCCAAGTCAAGACAGCTCACCAAATCACCTCTGAGACGAGTCAGTTCTTCTGGAGAACTATTGAGTTCTCATTGAGCACCCACTATGGTCGAGTCAGATCCGCAACCGCGGACCTCAGCAACGAGAGCGCTCGCGATGTGGAGATACTCTTATGACGGTTCTGATCCGCGACTATGCAGTTCGACTAGCACGAACTCGCGGCAACGACCTGGCGTACGCACAGCAAGGTCGAACGCTTACCTGGTCCCAGATCTACGATCGATCGGCGCGACTCACCCATGCCATGCAATCTCTGGGACTGCACCCCGGCGACCGGGTGGCGATTCTCTCGCAGGATCGCATCGAGATGATCGAGCACTGGCACGCGTGCATTCACACAGGCCTGGTTCGGATCGGCATCAACTGGCGTTACTCTCCGCGAGAGATCGACCATATCGTGCGGGACGCGGACGTGCGCTTCATTCTCATTCAAGCAGAACTGGTCGACCACGTCCGGTCGCATATTGACGAATGGTCACACGCTGGTTGCATCGCCGTCGGCTATGGCGACGGACACGGTCTGCCCTACGACTACGAGTCGTTGATTTCCGAATCGACGGCCGCCTTCGACATCCCGCACCTGTCGGACGAAGATCCCATTGCCATCTCCTACACCTCCGGCACAACCGGCCTGCCCAAAGGTGCCGTGCTCACCCAGATAGGCGCCGCCACCCAAGTGGTTTCGTCACCATACGCCGGCGGATTCAACTCCGACGACGTGATCTTGAACAACCTACCTGGCTCAGGATTCCCCATCTTCATCCACACCTTCGGTATTTCAAGCGGAGCAGCGACCGTCCTTCCAGGACGCTTTGACGTCGCAGGCACCATCGATAACGTCGACCGCTATCAGGTCACCGTAATGTTCGTTGTACCAACCATGCTCAACGCGATAGTCCAGGAACTCCACAGACAGCAGCGGACGCTCGACTCTTTGAGAATCGTGGTAATGCTTGGCAGCCCCGTCGTCCCGGAGGTGATTCGAAGGGCGACTGAGATTCTGTCGTGCACCACCTTCCAGAACTGGTACGGCTCAACAGAAGTCACCGGGGCCATAGTCATGGAGCGCGATCTGGCTGCGCATCTCGATTCTGATGGACCGGCACCGGTCGGGCGGCCATTGTTACATGTCGATGTCGAAATTCATGACGAAAACGACCGATGTGTCGAAGCGGGAACAGCCGGTGAGATCTGCGCGCGGGGCCACCTGTTGAGTCATTACCACCAGATGCCCGAAGAGACGGCTCAAGCCTTCAGGAACGGCTGGTACCACACCGGCGATGTGGGATACCAGGACTCTCTGGGGCGAATACACCTTACAGATCGCAAGAAATTCATGATCGTTTCAGGCGGCTACAATGTTTTTCCAGCCGTTGTGGAGAACATCTTGGCCCAACATCCGGCCGTTGGCGAAGTAGCGGTTGTTGGAGCACCACATGAGCATTGGGGCGAGGCAGTAGTTGCTGTGGTGGTGCTGGCCACCAATCAGCAGGCCGATGCGAAGACACTGATCGAGTACTGCCGGCCGCGAGTCGGCCAGTGGGAGGTACCGCAACACGTGGAGTTCGTCGACTCTCTCCCTATCGGAACAACCGGCAAGATTCAGAAAATTGCACTTTCCAAACGCTTCCACGATCATCCCGAACTACTGGTGTGGAACACCCCGAGCGACGCTGAAGCACTGTCGCACTAGAATTTTTTGTCAAAATAGAAGGAGAACTGTCATGACCGCACCCACCGAACAGCTGCTTTCAGACGAGGAGATCTTCGCGGCGACCAAGCGATGCATTGAAGCCTGGAACTCGTTGGACGTCGAGGCAACGCTACAGACATACACCGAAGATGTTGATTACCGAGACCCTGCGGCAACAGGCACGATCCAAGGTCGCGAACGACTTCGTCGATATCTGACCAAGTTCTTCAAAGTTTGGGATATGCAATTCCGAGTGCTCGAAGACCGGAGAATTGCAGGGGCGAACGCTCAGGTATGCGTTTGGGAAGTCGACATCACCCCTCGGGACGGATCCGCACCGACGATCACCGAAGGTGGGATGGACCTCATCCACGTCCGCGGCAACCAGCTCTCGCGCGACCACGCATACATGGATCGGCTGACCATGACTGCCGGCACGAGGAAGACCGCCTCCTGAGTTCGCTGCGTCCACGCAGAGTAAGAACAGGACGACGAGGCATCCGCCCTCCATGCGCGCCGGTCAGATGATCCCTCGCGCCTCGCGGAGTTGCCGAGCACTGAGACCATCCTCGCTGCGGAGGGTCTCAGTGCTTGGCCCTTGCCTACAGGCCCACTCGAACTTTCCTCGATTGACTGGGACCGCTCAAAGTATTTATTCTACAATACATTAGTGAGCCCACGCGGTTCGAAAGGAACTCAATGACCGAGTCTGATGACACCGACCACTTGATTCGACCGGACGACAAGAAATTCCTCCAGCACTACACCACCGCGTGGTCTTCCGGGGACGAGTCGCTCCTTCGCGAGGTGTTTGCGGACAATGGTGTGTACATCGACTCCGGTATGGGCCATACGTACACCGGCGTGGCCGACGTGGCGCGCTTCTTCAGACACATGCTGAGATTCTCGAGCGACACCTTGGTGGATTTCACTTCAATCGTTTCAGACGGAAACGCCTTTGTTGCCGAGTGGATTTGGTCCGGGACGGCTGACGGACCACTCTCCCTCGGCGAGAAGTTGCATCCGCCGACAGGCCGCCGCTACTCCGTCCCTGGAGTAGCGGTTTGCCGCTCAGATGCGGCGGGACGCGTGAGTTACCACAAAGACTATTACGACGTTCGCAATTTCATCCAACAGCTCGGAATCGACGACTGACGTGGCTCGTGGCTTCCACCTGACTCAGCCGGTCTCTCGTGCGGCCCGCATATCGCCTGACTGCCTGGCTACCATCGACGGAGACCGTCAACTCACCCATCGTGAGTTCAGAGACAATGTCCAGAGGCTCGCTGGCGGGTTGCTCGAACTCGGCGTCAGGTCCGGCGATCGAGTTAGCGCGCTCGCACTTAATTCCGACCGATTTTTGCTGCACTACCAGGCAGCGTGGTGGATTGGAGCCATCACCGCTCCCCTGAACATTCGCTGGTCGACCGACGAGATGATTTACTCACTCAACGACGTCGAGACTTCGGTGCTACTGGTTGATCGTTCATTCGCCGACCGCGTCGACACCATTCGTGCGGAGTGTCCGTCCATACGCGCAGTAATCAGCATGGACGGTTCAGACGTACACGACAGTACGACCATGCTCGACCTGATGAACGATGGGCCACCGGTTCCGGATGCCGGCTTCGGAGGACAGGATCCAGCGTGCATCCTGTTCTCCGGCGGAACGACCGGCTATCCCAAGGGTGCATTGCTCAGTCACGACAGCATTGTCTGCGGCGGTGTCGGAATGCGGACAATGGGATGCGGGACAAGTGAATTACTGCTTCATTGCGCTCCGCTATTCCATATGGGTGGTATCCAGATGGCGTCGGGTCACTGGTTCGGAAACGGTACTCACGTTCTGGTACCCGGATTTGTCCCGGCGGTCGTTGCCGAGGCAGTAGAACGACACGGTGTCACTGACATGCTCCTTGCACCTACGATGCTGGCAATGCTGTTGAACGACCCGCACAGCGCAGACCGCGACCTCTCATCTCTGAGGCAACTCGTTTACGGGACCGCGCCGATAAATCCATCACTCCTGAAACAAGCAATGGACGCAATGCCGCACGTCAAGTTCATGCAGGGCTATGGGATGACCGAGACCGCGATGACTCTGATGCTTCCGCCCGACGTCCATCGTCCAGACAGTCCACTCAACTCAAAGTTGGGTGCCACCGGTGTCGCGAGCCCGTTTACTGAGTTCAAGATCGTCGATGCGTCTGACACTGAGGTGCCAAGTGGTGAGGTCGGGGAACTAGCCGTGCGCACGCCCGGACTCATGCTCGGATACTGGAATCGCGACGACGAGACATCTGAAACTATTCGCAATGGATGGCTTTACACAGGCGACGCTGCGTATGCCGACGCAGACGGCTACGTCTACGTTGTCGATCGGATCAAGGACATGATTCTGACCGGCGGTGAGAATGTCTTCTCGATCGAGGTCGAGCGCGCCCTCGCCCGACACGAGGACGTCGACGCAGTCGCGGTTATCGGGTTACCCGACCCTACCTGGGGAGAAAGGGTGCATGCGGTCGTTGTTCCCCGGACCGGCACCCAACCTCGCGCCGAGGACCTCATTTCGTACGCGCGCGAGACGCTTGCGGGATACAAGGTGCCGCGCACGATAGAGTTCGTCGACACGCTTCCGCTGAGCGCCGCCAACAAGATCCTCAAGAAGGAGCTTCGGATGCGGCACGCACTGTCCTGATTCTATATCTACAAGGCGACGAGAGGCTGTTTCGTCACTTCAATCCCGAATTGTCGCAGCGGTCGCGGCCATCATCGCCAGCCGTCGAACATAGGCGGCGCCCTTCTCCCTGAATGCATCCCGACGATCAGGCGGCGTATCGAAGATCCGCGTGAAGATCGCACCGTTAACCATCTCGAGCACGATGATCCCTCCTGCGCGGTCGTCGATGTCGCCTCGGAGGAGAGCTCGGTCAACGATGGCCTCTGCCGCACGCACATTTCGCCGCATGTGCTCCCGAAGCACGGTGTCCGAGAGCTCGGCGAAGACGGACGAGTCGAGTTGCAGTCGTTGCCACGCACGTGCGCCCGTAGACATCCACCAGTCGAGGAGCGCAAGACCAAGTTCCATCAGGTCGCCCTCGAGACTTCCGGTATCGGTATCCACGTGAGGTAGGTCCAGGATGCCGAATGCATCCAGCAAGAGCTCTTCTTTGGTAGCCCATCGCAAGTAGATTGCCGGCTTCCCAACTCCGGAACGGCGCGCGACGCCTTCGAAGTTGAATGATGCCCAGCCCACCTCCGAGTACACATCAAGTGCGGCGTCGAGCAGTGCCCGTTCCTTGCTCTTGTCACGCTTGCGACCCGGAGGACGGCGAGGTACCTGCCGCGATGATGAGTTGTGTGTGGCCACTCTGACACGGTACTGCCTCTCAAAGCGACGAGCCGAACCTATTGCCTACGGGATTCGTACGTAATACGATCACTGTCACTACGCAGATCGTCTAATCTGTGTTCGATTATTGAACAGAATGTGGAACAGCATGAGTAAGAACGAATTCCAGTCGCGTGTGGTTGTTTCGGGTGTCGGCCCAGACGGCAAGTCGTGCGTCGTGAGCGATGCGAACACGACAGAGCGGGCCGCGACGCCGGTTGCCACCTTGAACGACGTCTTGTCCGTGGCCGCCGTGCCTGTCCCCGTGACCAGCGACGTGTTCGTCCAGACTGATGAATACCAGGTGATTCCGCCCAAGAACGGATTGAAAGTGCTCGTCGCCTGCTTCCCGCCCGACAAGGAATGGCAAAGTGACCCGGAACTGTACTCGGCTGCGCTAGCGGCGACAGGGGCATCCGAAACCAACAGTGACGTCGCGCACGGATTCCACACGACCGACACCGTCGACGTGATCACCGTGTTGTCCGGTGAGCTGTTCGCGGTTCTCGAGACCGAAGAAGTTCGCCTGCTGCCGGGGGACACGTTCGTTCAGCGAGGCACAGCACACGCGTGGAGCAATCGCTCGGACGGGCCGACCGTGGCGGTCTTGACCATGATCGACGGCGCCCGCTGAATTGGCCGGCGAGGAAGGCTCCGTCGAAGTGACCGCAACAGACTCCGAAATCGTCATCGATGCTCCCGCATCGGAAGCACACGGCTCACACGATGACACTTGGATCGACCGGTGGGATACGCTGCCCGCACCCTGGCCTGGAGCATTCGAGTGGGTGGAGCGATGCGTAGGGCGTCCTGTCATCCGTGTCCGCAGGCAGGGCAGATGGCGTCCGGCATGGTTCATCGAGATCCAGTCTGACGAGAGCGAAGCGAGTCGGACCCTGTATCTCCGGTGTCAGCGGGAAGAGCCGATGCCGTGGACGGAGACACTCTCCATCAAACGGGAGCATCGAATCATGGAGGTGCTTCAGCGTCACGGAGTCCCAGTACCGAAACTGTATGGATTGTGCCCTGCTCCCGAGGGAATCCTGATGGACGCGGTCCCGGGTAAGGACCGTTTCGACGATCACGATCCACAGCACCACCGCGACGACGTCTTACTCGAATACATCGATGCCCTCGTCAGGGCGCAGGACATTGATCCCGATGAGTTCGAGAAGCAAGGTTTTGGACGACCGTCCGATCCTACCCAGATCGGATTGATGGGGTTTGACCTGTCGGAATCGTGGTACCGAAAGGTGAAGCCCACACCGGATCCCGTTCATGAGTTCATCATCGGATGGATCCGGCGCAACATCCCACAGCGTTCGGAGGTGACCTGGGTTCATTTCGATGCTGGGCAGTTCCTGCACCAGAGCGGTCATATGACCGCGGTCATGGACGTCGAATTCGCCTGTCTTGGTGACCCTCTCGCAGACCTCGGTGCAATGCGAATGCGTGATACCGCGCAGCCGATTGGGAACCTGACCCTTGCGTTCAAACACTATGCCGAGAGCACGGGCCGCGATGTCGACTCACATGTCGTCAACTTCAATGCGGTTCGGTTTGCAGTTCTCACCTCGATGCTGTCGATTGGAGAGCGGTTCGATCCGAGTTCGCGATTCGACCTCGCGCAGTGGGAGGCGTGGTCCGTAATGGCTCAACTGATTTGCCTGACGATAATCGCGGAGGAAACCGGAGCCGAACTCCCCCAAGACTTCGACGACGTGCCAGGGGCTGGATCGCGACGCCGACCATGGTCGCGATCGATTGAGCGTGTGCTCGACGACATCCTGAGCGATCTCAGCGATGAGGACTTCGCCGCATTCCGCATTCGCATTGCCCGCGACATGGCTATCGCGATCGGCAGTGCCGACGAGCTCGCCGACGCGACTGAGCAGCTCGACCGCGCCGATGAGGAAGCCCTGCTGGGAGTCCGGCCCAACAATTGGCGCGAGGCTGACGAGGCCCTCGAGCAATATGTGCTGAAAGCGAGACCAGACGAGGACACCTCGATCGTGGCGTTTCTCTATCAACGATTGCGTCGCCAACAGATGATCCTTGATCCCGCCATGCGAGACGTTCGCAATTTCACCGTCCAGAAGGTCGATTGGTCCGAGGTCAACGCACGACCAGGAGCAGCACCTGAACGAGGTCAGCAATGAACACCGAAATTGACAGAGGAATACGACGAGGGGCGGACGGACTTCTCGAATACGCCGCACAGGAATCGTCGATCGTGGACATCTTACGGCGCGCGGTATCGCGAGCGCCCGAGCGAGAGGCAATCGTGGTCCCGGGCAGTGCGCGGCTGACGTATGCAGAACTCTTCGATCGTGCGCAAGCGTTGGCTCAGGGCCTGTCCGCCAACGGCATCCGCCCAGGAGACCGCGTCGGTATCGATCTTCCGAACGGTGTCGAATGGGTCGTCGCGTACTGGGGTGGTCATCTCGCGGGATGCGCGGTGGTGCCGCTGAATTCACGTCTTCCGGACCGGGACAAGGCCAGTCAGATCGCGCACGCGCAGTGCGCTGTGGTGATCAACGATCCCGCCAGACTTCCGATCGGGAGTTCGCAATCATCGCAGCCGTCAGCTCAGCCGGCCTCCATTGCCGAGATCGTCTACACCAGTGGTACTACAGGCACGCCGAAGGGCGTCGCAATGAGCCATCGCAGTCTGTGGACTGCTGCTGAGAACACACGCCACATGCTCATCGATGCGATGCCTGAGGTGGAAGGCCATCGCAGCCTTATTTCCGTCCCGCTCTTCCACGTCACCGGCTGCCATTCCCAGTTGCTCGCCACAACTCACATCGCGGGTACGTCAATCATCATGCCTGCTTTTGACGTGGGATCGCTCTTGACCATTATCGAGAGTGAACAAATCAACCAATTGATTTCGGTTCCGACAGTCTACTGGCGGGTCGCCCATCATCCGGCGGCCGCGAGTGCGAATACGGGGTCGGTGACCGCAGCCCTGTTCGGTGGTGCGCCCGTTCCACCGGAACTCGCGCCGCTACTCCGGTCCCTTTTCCCCCAGGCCTCACTCGTGAACGGGTTTGGATGCACCGAATCAACCGGAGTATTGACCGCCCTGCCGAATCGTTTTGCCCTCAGCCATGCGGGCGCCATCGGGTTACCGATGCCCGCGGTGGAGATAGAGATTCGCAACCAGGACCCGACCGGGGCCGGGGAACTGTTCGCCCGGGGGGCAAGCATGATGGCGGGCTACTGGAATGGGACGTCAGCGGACGCTCCAGAGGACCAATGGATCTCGACTGGCGATCTCGCACGCCGCGATCAAGATGGCGTGTTGTGGATCGTCGATCGACTCAAGGACTGCATAAGTAGAGGCGGTGAGAAGGTCTACTGCGTCGAGGTCGAGAACGTGCTCATCGGCGCCCCCGGAGTATTCGAAGTTGCCGTCATCGGAGTCCCAGATGATGAGCTGGGCGAACGAGTCGGTGTGATCGTCTCACCGGAACCAGGGGGTCAGGTTGACCCCGGCAAAGTCTCCGAATTCGCGCGGGAGTCGCTGCCCGTCTTCTGCCGGCCCGAATTCATCTACGTCTCACCGGATCCACTTCCGCGCAACCCAAGCGGCAAATACCTCAAGCCCGATCTCCGACGGGCAGTCGACTGGTCCAAGGCCCACCGCCCAACCCGATAGGCCGGCAAGTCTCAATCCCGCTCTTGTGGTGATGCTCGCCCGCGAGTACATTCCCTACTGTAATCGCCGTTACAGTAGGGAATGTTGATGCTAGCCGCTTTCCTCGACCCGACAGCAGGGGCTCTCGCACCGAAGTGGGAGTCGGTGCTGGAGCGCCGGCAACTCCGGGGATCGCCGTAGAGGTCCGCGCGGTCGGCATGGCTGGGGCCGACTTCCAGCATCCGCACGGCACGTACGTGGGCGCATCACGAGGAAGTGCTTGTCGGCGAACGCCTCTAAGTTTCCAGGGCATGATCTGTCAGACACCGGATCACCAGATGCTCCGAGGTCAGGCTCGATAGAGCGTGTTCCACACGATGTCTGTCAGTGCATCGACCTCACGCTTGACGGCCCGCGGTTTTGCCACCCGAACCTGTTGGTAGAGGCCGCGTTCGACCATCCAGACCAGCCAGCCGGCGGTGGGGCCGGGGTCGACGTCGTTGCGAACGAACCCTGCTTGCTGTCCGCGTCTGATGTGTTTGGCCAACTCGACATGACCGGCGGCGAACAATCCGTGGAACTCATCGCGGACCATGGGGTCCGATGTCGAGGCCTCGGCAAGCGCCGCAAGCAGCTTCGCGCGTTTCCGATAGGTGGCAACGAGTCCGGCCAGGGCGTCTCGGAGCTCGGCGTGGGTGAGCTTTGATTCGGCATCCATCCAGACCCGGGCCGCGGCGATGACGTCGGCGAGCACGCCCTCGCCGAGCGCGCGCAGCAGATGGCCGAGGTCATCGAAGTGCGAGTAGAACGTTGAGCGCGCGATGCCGGCCCGGGAGATGACCTGCTCGACGCTCAGGTCCCGGAAGGGAACCCCCTCGGCCAGCAATGCCTCTGCGGCCTCGGTCGCGCGCCGGACCGTAGCCGCACGCTGCCGCTCGCGGCCCGGCGTACGAGCGGCGTCTGTCGTCTGTGTGGCCATGGCCTCTCTCTGATCGCTTCGGCCTCAGTTCCGTGATGAACCCAGTCTACTTGCCGCTACTGGAAAGCTCGAACATCGTGTACGCTCATTTCCAAAGTCGAACATATTGTACGAATTATCCGCGCGCCGAGTGGAGGATCAATGACCGACCATCCGGGCGGTGATCAGGATCAATCAGGTTCAGGCCGAACATTCTCAACCATCGCGGTGACCGGTTCGGGTGCAGTTCGCGTCGTCGCCCTCAACCGTCCCGAACGACACAACGCGCAGAACCTGACGATGTGGCGTGAGATCACCGATGCGTTCGGCGACCTCAGCGCACAGCCCGAGGTCGTCGCGGTCATCGTCAAGGGTTGTGGCCACTCGTTCAGCTCGGGCATCGATCTGCACGAGTTCACGCGCCCGGGAGGATTCATCCGGACCCTGGCCGAACATCCGGTCGGCACGCCGGATCCGATGCTCGGTGCGATTCATGACGCGCAACGGGTGATCACCGCCATCCGCCGAGCGCCGTTTGTCACCATCGCTCAATTGTCGGGGGCGGTACTGGGAGCCGGCATGCAACTCGCCCTCGCCTGCGACATCCGTATCGTCGCCGCTGACGCCCGAATCGCGTTGCTGGAGTGCACCAAACAGATGCTGCCAGATCTCGGTGCCACGTGGAGCCTGCCTCGGCTGATCGGTCGCGAGCGTGCATTGGACCTTATCCTGACCGGCCGTGAACTCACCGGCGGTGAGGCGGTCGCGGCGGGAGTCGCGCTACGGTCACTGCCCGCCGCCGGACTCGACACCGCAGTGAATGAGTACGCCGTATCCATCGCGGGGATGTCTCGCGCGGCGGTGGCGTATGTCAAGGCATCGATTGATGCCCAGGACGAAGCCGACAGCCTGAGGATCGCCGCCATCGGCCAGGCTGCGTGCATTCGAAACCTGTCTCCGCACTGACCAGAAACCGAAACCAGGAGCTGCACAATGGCAATCGCCCTACCCGATTTCGCCGTGAATCGATCCGTGTACGCCGACGAGCATGAACAGTTCCGCCAGACGGTGTCCGCGTTCCTCACGCGCGTGGTCGCGCCGAATTTCGACCGGTGGGAAGATGCCAGGATCGTCGATCGGGAACTGTTCACCCAGGCGGGCAACGCGGGCATGCTGTTGTTTCCGACTCCCGAGCAGCTAGGCGGTGCCGGCATCGACGACTTCCGATTCAATGCCATCGTCAATGAAGAGTTCGCCCGATCGGGGTTCGCGTCGGCAGGACTCGGTTTGGCCTTGCAGAACGATGTGGTCGGGCCCTACCTGCTCGATCTGACCACCGACGAGCAAAAGTCGCGTTGGCTGCCTGGGCTCACCGATGGATCCCTCATCGGTGCCATCGCCATGACCGAGCCGGGCACCGGCAGCGACCTGTCGGGTATCCGCACCCGCGCGGTCCGCGACGGTGACTCTTACGTGATCAACGGCGCGAAGACCTTCATCTCGAACGGCCAGAACTGCGATCTCGTCGTCGTCGCCACCCGCACATCAGATGATGCCCACAAGGGACTGACCCTCATCGTGGTCGAGGCCGGCACGCCAGGTTTCGTGAAGGGTCGCAATCTCGACAAGCTCGGGTTGCACGGACAGGACACCAGTGAACTGAGCTTCGGCGACGTCCGCGTACCGGTGGCGAATCGCCTGGGGGAGGAAGGCGAGGGCTTCTACCAGTTGATGCGCAACCTGCCACAGGAACGGTTGTCGCTGGCGGTCACCGCGGCTGCGGCTGCCGAGGGAACACTCGCGCGCACGATCGAATATGTCAAGGAACGCAGAGCTTTCGGCACACCGATCGGTTCGTTCCAGAACAACCGTTTCCTCCTCGCCGAACTCGACACCGAAGTCAACATCGCCCGCGTCTTCGTCGACCACTGCGTAGAGCTGCATGTGCGCAAAGTTCTCTCGCCGGTCCAGGCGGCCAAGGCGAAATGGTGGGCGACGGAACTGCAGATGCGCGTCGCGGACCGCTGCCTGCAACTGCATGGCGGCTACGGCTACATGAAGGAGTATCCGGTCAGTCGAGCGTTTGTCGACGCCCGCATCCAGTCCATCTACGGCGGGACCACCGAGATCATGAAGGAGATCATCGGTCGCTCACTGGGATTGTGACCGATGATCTCTCGCGGGCGATCGTGACGTGCGAATCAGAGCGCGGCGCGCTCGGTGGCTCGGCTCTGGCCGGACTTGAGGCGTTCGAGCCCGGTGGCAATACGTTTGGTGAACAGCTCGCGCTGCACCAGATCGTGGGTGACGCGCAGTTCGTACGCGGTGGCGCCGATGTGGTCCATGTTCTGGGCGCGCAAGGCGACCTCTTTGAGTACCGAGGTCAGTTCGGCGCCGTTCTCGGCGATCTGTTTGGCCAGCCGTAGGGCGTTCTCGCGTAGCGTGCCGACCTCGACGACCTCGTCGACGAGTCCACATCGTTGCGCCTCTTCGGCTGAGATCGGGTCACCGGTGAAGAGCATCCGGCGGGCTCGTTGGGTGTTGGTTTTGCTGAGGATGCCATGGTAAAAGCCGTTCATCGCATACTTCACCTGTGTGGAGCCGAATGACGCGTTCTTCGACGCGATCGTGATGTCGCACATGTTCGCCACATCCATCCCGTATCCCGGCGCGACGCCGGCAACCCCCGCCACGGTGGGCTTGCGGTAGTCGTAGATCGCGACCATCAGGTGCAGTGCGAGGTCGGTGAATCTCGTCCGGTCGGCGCCCTCGGTGCCCTGTAGGACATCCAACGCCCAGCCGGCGCAGAAGTAGTCCTCGTTCCCGATGATGAGGACCGCTGCCACGTCGTCGTCGTAGGCCCACTCGTCGAGTGCCGCGATGACCTCATGGTGCAACTCCCATCCGAGTGCGTTGCGCTTCTCCGGATGGTTCAGCTGCATGATTCCCACCCCGTCCTCGACGGAAGTCAGGAGATATTCGTATTTCGACATCAGTGAAGTCCTTTGTTGGTCAGGTGAATTGGTCACTCCGGCGGCTGTTCCCATCGGCTTGCCCGGCCGTGTGAAAACCATACACATCGTTCGGGCGACCTTCCATTAAATCCGGACATGTTGTATTGTTTGTCAGGTAAGCCACATCACTGCCCTGGGAGAACATCGATGAGAGTCGACACCGCACGCGCTGCGCAGTACACCGAGCTCGGACTGTGGACCGACGGGCGGATCGGCGAGCTCATCGGTCGGCAAGCGCAACGGTTTCCGGACCGTGAGTTGTTCTGTTTCAACGACCGTCGGGTGACCTACGGGCAGTTCTCGTCCTGGGTGAACGGGGTTGCCGCGACGATGATCGCGCACGGAGTGCAGCGTCGTGACCGCGTGTTCGTCCAACTCCCCAATTGCCTGGAAGCTTTGGTTCTGCAGGTGGCCGCGTTCCGCATCGGAGCGATCAACGTGCCGGTCGTGCCGATCTATCGTGAGCACGAGACCGAGCAGATCCTCGCCGATAGCAGGCCGTCGGTGGTCGCGGTCGCCCACACGCTCGGCAGCCGCCTTCCTCACGCGGAGATAGATGCCGCTCTCGGACGGCTCGGCCATGCGCCGCGGATCAAGTTCCTCGTCGGTGGTGAGCAGTCGGGCTGGACCGCGGTGACGCAGACCGGGATCGACGCCAATGGTTCGCTGCCGGAACCTCTTGCGGCGGACGAGCCGGCTCTCATCCTCTACACGTCGGGCACCACATCGGCGCCGAAGGGCGCGCTGCTCAGTTCCCGCGCGTTGATCGCACATCTGCGCAACTACGCCGATGTGATGAATCTGGACGAGACCACGGTGCTGGCGGCCGCTACGCCTCTCTCGCATCTGGGTGGCTTCGTCGCGGGCCTGGTGATGCCGGCCCATCTGGGGGCGCGCGCGGTGATCCTGCCGGGTTGGAATGCTGACGAGGCGGTCGGCGTCATCGAACGGGAACGGGTCACGGTCATGATGGGCGCGACCATATTCCTGCAAGAGTTGATCGATCGGTACGCGGCGGGCGCGGGTGCGACCCATCGACTCCGCAGTTATCAGTGTGCGGGTTCGACCATCCCGCCGAACCTGATCCGTGACGCCGCAGCTGTAGGGATCAGCGCTACCCGTAATTACGGGATGACCGAAACCGCCGGAATATGCACCGCTGCAAGCGAATCAGATCCACTTGAACAGCGCGCCGAATGGGACGGTCGAATGTTGCCAGGCATGGAGATCGAGGCGGTCGACGAACTGCGTCAGCCCTTGCCCGAAGGTCGGATCGGACAACTGCGGATCCGAGGACCTCAACTCTTCGACGGCTACACGGATCCAGTGGTGACTGCGGCGCAGAGCGACGACGCCGGGTTCTTCTATCCCGGGGATGTCGGGGAGGTGAAAGACGGTTGGGTCAGGATGACTGGCCGAATGAAGGATATCATCAATCGGGGAGGGGAGAAGTTCTCGACCCAGGACATCGAGGCGGCGTTGTTGTCGCACCCCGACATCGGCCGCGTGGCGGTGACAGCCGTCCCCGATAAACGCTTCGGCGAGGGTGTCGGGGCATGGGTCGCGTTGCGCGACGGAGTGGAATGGGAGGGGGCGCAAACCTATCTCCGCCACCTCGACGAGTTGAAGATGGCCCGGGCAAAGTTCCCCGTCGAATGGCATGTGGTTGCCGACATTCCCACGACGATGTCGGGAAAGATCCAGAAGTTCCGTCTGGTGGATCTGCCCGACCTCGCCACCGAGCTCAACGCCCACCTCGACAACGGCAGCGACAACACTGCCGCGGCGTCCGCGAGATGACCGTCGACGACACGCGATTCGTCGACGATTTCGCGCGCTGCGCCGCAGACGGAGCTCCCTCGCTGATCGGCCCGACTGGACCACCCGACGAACTGTTTGGTGTTCGCCTGATCGGCCACAGCAACGGTATGGCCGTAGCGGACTGCACCAAGCCACTTGGCGATCCCAACCCGGGGTGGCTGATGCCGATGATCGACCTACTGCTCGCCCGGGCGACACTGGACCCGACACGGTCGCACAGCTGTATCACGCTGCGGATCGACCTCAACGTGAACCCCGCAGCGCTTGCTGCAGCCGACACGGTTCGCGGGATCGGCCGCAGTGGGTTCAGTGCAGGTGCTGTAGCCTCGAGTAACTGCAAAATTCGCTGCAAAGCAGCAGAATTCGGCGCAGCGGAATTGGTCGCCACCGGGAGTGGCATGTTCATGTTTGATGTAGCAGAGCTGCCCCACCCCTCCGAGGCCGCGCTCGCACGACGGCATTCATCGACTCTGGTCGAGCTGCTCGGTCTGGACATTGAGGTGACGCCTGGGACGACCGTGATGCCGACTGGCGTCACCACTGCGAACCCGTCGGGTGTGGTGCATGGCGGGGCCCAGGTTGCCGCGCTCTGCGCAGCGGTGGCGGAAGCTGCTCGTGCCCACGCGGCTACGGATATGTCGATCGTTCACGTGTCAGCCGAGTTTATGCGTCCGCTCTCGGCGTTCGCCGAACCGCTCAACATTTGCATCCGACATCGACGGCGAGGTCGCACGATCGCGACCTATGACGCCGAACTCGTCACTCCAGACAGGGAGGTCGGAACCAGGGCCCATCTGACGCTGGCACGAGACACCGTGCTCGCGCCGTAGTCGACCCTGTCATACCGCGAAACACACCTTGGTTCCCGAGGGGTGGGCGTTCGAGGAAGGAGAGTCATGCGATCAGGGACGCAAGGGATATGTGTTCGCGATCCGGAGATGCGAGAGCAGGTCCATGGCAATCGTCACACTCGACAACGGCGTGCCCTCGAACGAACAGACCGCAGGTGCACACATCCCTTACCGCCGTGCTCGAGTCGTCAACCAGGAGACATCAGAACCAGTCAATGTCGTCGATGATCTTCGCCGCTCCCCCGCGGCGAATTCCAGAAGAACAAACTCAGAGCGCAGTACGCCGCTTCACACACCCGATCTGAAATACCCACCTCGAAGGAGACACGTTATGGCAAACACGTACGGCGAGATCACCACCAGCATCGATCAAGGAGTCGGAACCATCGCGTTCAGCCGGTACGAACGGCGCAATGCGCTCAGCCTCGAGCTCTTCGCCGACCTGAGCGACTGTCTCGACGACTGGGCCGGCAACGACGATGTCGCCTGCGTCGTCATCACCGGTGGCGAAGAGATATTCTGCGCCGGCCTCGATCTCAAACTGCAGTCCATGTTCACCAACCAAGAACGACGCGACGCATACTCCAACGCCTGCTTGCGCGCATACGGCACCCTGCTCGACTACTCGAAACCCACCATTGCCGCCGTTGGCGGCCCGGCACTCGGCGGGGGATGCGACATCGCGGTGTTCTGCGACATCCGCATCGGCGCGGACAACGTCATTATGGGATTCCCACAGATCAAAATGGGTCTCACGCCCTACTTCTCGCCCCTCTGGAAGATCGTCGGCCTGAGCCAGGCCAAACTGCTGACGTTCTCCGGCGACAAGATCGACGCCGCCGAAGCGCTCCGGATCGGCATACTCGACCGACTCGTGCCCGCCGGTAATGTCGTCGACGAAGCCACCCGGCTGGCCCGATCCATTGCCGAGACGGGAACCGCATCGGCGATCAACAACAAGGAAATGGCACGTCGCTCGCCGGCGATGGACCCGATCAGTGCATTGACCTACGAGACGCTGGCCTACCGCGAAGTGATCTGGCACGCCGACGTCGTCGACCGCATCGGTGCTGCATACAAACGAATCACCAAGTGAAGCAACCCCATCGACCAACGGCGGGACATGCCATGACCGACTTCCTCGACGACTTCTCCACCCGGTGGCTTGCCGCGTGGAACTCCCATTCGACCGATCGGATACTTGACCTGCTTCACCCCGACATCATCTGGGACGATCGGACCTTCTGGCCTGACATCATCAACGGAATCAGCGGAATGCCAGCCTATGTCGACAAGATCTGGGAGGCCATGCCCGATGTCGCCTTCGAGGAGATAGAGCGCTTCGGTTCCGCCGACCGCAAGCGAGGCATCGTGTTGTTCCGTCAGTTCGGACACGGACCTGCCAAGCTGAATCCGGATGCGACATTTGATTCGCACGGCTGCGACATCTTCCTGGAGTTCAAGGACGGCAAGTTGGCGAGTTACAAGTCAGCGTACGACATCTCCGACATGCTTCGTCAGCTCGGCGCACTACCTGAGCGTGGCCAACTCTTGGGCGGCGCCTACTTGATGTCGTTGCTCCGCAGGGCATGACCGGAATCGGTGGATCGCCTTCGTTGCAAGGTTCGGCCATTGTCGTCACCGGCTCGACCCGTGGCCTGGGCCGGGCGTTCGCCGAGGCGCTGGCGACCGCCGGCGCCCATGTGGTGGTCAACGGCACGACGGCCAAGTCCACAGCGGCATTCGTCGCTGAGATGAGTGAGCGCGGCTTGGCCGTGAACGGGCTGGCCGGCTCTGTTGCCGACGACTCATTCTGTCAAGGCTTGATCAGTCATTGCGTCGACACCTTCGGCGGCATCGACATGCTGATCAACAACGCCGGAATCACCCGTGACCGTTCATTCACCAAGATGAGTGTCGACGAGTTCGATGCGGTGATCGACGTGCATCTGCGCGGTACGTGGTCGTGCAGCTCGGCCGCAGCGCGCGTCATGCGATCCACCGGGGGCGGTCGCATCCTCAACATCACCTCCGGCGCCGGACTGTTCGGCATGTTCGGCCAAGCCAATTACGCTGCGGCCAAAGCCGGCGTCGTGGGCCTGACCCGCGTCATGGACATCGAGCTCGCACGATTCGGAATTGCTGTCAACGCTCTGGCACCTGTCGCGGCCACCGACATGACGGGCGTCTTCGACGGCCAGTCGGGAGTCGAGCACGCTTTGGTGTTCCCGCCGCCCGACACTGTTGCTCCTATCGCGGTGTATCTCGCGAGTCCAGAATCCGAGGCAATCCACGGACAGTGTCTCTCATTCGACGGCACCGAATTGTCTGTCTGGTCGCACCCACGTGCATTGAGCTCCTGGACGTGCGAATCCGGTTGGGCACCAGCCGATTTTACTCAGAGCCTGAGCGGCGAAGGTATACTCGACTTCCCGCACCCTGACCGATGGGGCTCGGGAGCAGCAAAGAAGTAGATTGCGAATGACAGGCGGCAGTTCGTTGCCATCGACCCACGCAGAGGTCGGTTAGAGGTTCGCATCGCGCGTGACGAATGTCGCAGTTGCTCGTGCGTACAAGCGGCCGTCGGGACCGGACAGGTCGCTCGAAGCCACGCTGAGTCGTCTGCCCTGCCGAAGAACTGTCGTTCTCCAGCGGTACTTCTGATTGCTCTGGGTGATGCGTGGCGACCGCATGATATCGATCGTCAAATCGAGCAAGCTGCTTTCACGCCCCCGTTCCTGATCTGTACTCATCTCGATGACTCGGTGGGTGACAGCGTCAGCGCAGCATAGGAGAACGCCTCCCTGTACAGAGCCGAGACCGTTACTCATCCATCCCAGTGGGTTCCACGGAGCGGTGAAGACCGCTGGTGTAGATGACTCTCGTCGGGGAACCCCGAGTGACAGGTGTCCCAACGTCACTTCGCTGTCCGACTTCGGTGGGGTGGCCTGCAGCGGGGGAATGGAGTCTCGTGACTTGTCACGCGGCCGCAGGACACCTATGGAGCGGCATGTCGCGGTCGCTATCAATCCGGCTTGTGAGGTTATCGACCCGGTCGATAACACTGTGTCGGTGTGGTCCTCGAAATGACACGCACGCCCAGTGGCGATCGCGGACTTCGTAGGTTCGGCCCATGCTGCCATGGATACGGACAACTGTGAGACGACGAAGTCAAGTTTTCGGTCGAGCGCCAAGAGGTACGCGCCTGACCCCAGGGCAGCGTCGGTCAGGACACCAAGGGCCGAGAGTGTAGGACCACGTCGCTGATCGATTTGCCAGGATTCGATGTCCTGGCGGTAGGTCGCCTGCCCTGCTTCGCATCCCAGGAAGCGGACCCCCATAGTTTTCGACGCCGGATCTTCGCCCAGTTCGATTGTCGGTCGAACCGGGGCGAAGATCTCTTCTTTCCCCGGCACCTGACTATTGATCCGGACGGTCATCGCGCGATGTCGCGGCCGATGATCTCCTTCATGACCTCGGTGGTGCCGCCATAGATCGTCTGGATTCGGGTGTCGATGTAAGCCTTCCCGACTGCATACTCACGCATGAATCCGTAGCCGCCGTGCAATTGCAAGCACCTATCTATTACTCGCTTTTGGAGCTCACTGATATACCACTTGCCCTTGGCGGCATCAACGGCGCTCAGCTTACCCTCGTTGTATGCGAGAACACTTCGATCGACATAGGCTTGCGCGACATCGACTTCGGTGTCCATCTCCGCGAGTTCGAATCGTGTGTTCTGGAAATCGATCAGACGTTGGCTGAACATTGATCGGTCGCGGCAGTAGTCGATCGTCATGTTCAAGATGGCCCGTGTGGTCGCGATGGCCTTGGCTGACACGCCGAGGCGCTCACGCGGTAGGTGGCTCATGAGGTAGTGCAACCCATGACCCTCCTTACCCAGCAGGTTGGCGTTGGGAACCGTTGCGTTCTCGAAGAAAAGCTCCGCGGTGTCCTGCGAGGGGAGTCCGATCTTGTCGAGCTTGCGACCGCGTTCAAAGCCTGGTGTGTCGCGCTCGACGACGAAGAGACTGAAACCGCGTGATCCAGCAGCAGGATCGGTTCGTGCGGCGACGACTAGGACATCCGCCATGATTCCGCTGGAGATGAAGGTTTTCTGGCCGTTAAGAATCCAGTTGTCGCCCTCCTTCGACGCGCTTGTGCGTATTCCGCGTAGATCGCTACCTGCTCCAGGCTCGGTCATTGCCAGAGCTCCGATCAGCTCCCCGGCTGCAAACCCCGGGAGCCACCGGGCCTTCTGCTCGTCCGAGGTCAAATCGAGGAGGTAGTGCAGCACCAAGTCGTCCTGAAGGCTGACCGTCAAGCCAAACGACAAGGCGTTGATTCGCGCAATTTCCTCGCATACGACCATGCGGTATCGATAGTCGTTCTCGCCCGACCCGCCGTACTGCTCCGGTATCTGAAGCCCATAGAGCCCGGTCTTGGCGGCGCGTGCAAAGACAGACCGGTCGATCCACTTCTCGTCGTCCCATTGATCCTTGAACGGCTCCACTTCGCGAGCAAGGAATTCTCGTACCGATTCGCGATAGAGCTCGTGATCCGGGCCGTAAAAGTTGCGTTCCATCGGTCAGAGCCTCTCGATGATGGTGACGTTCGCCTGGCCACCGCCCTCGCACATCGTCTGCAGCCCGAACTTGCCGCCAGTGCGCTCGAGTTCATGGAGCAGACTCGTCATCAGTCGGGCGCCGGTTGCGCCAATGGGATGACCGAGGGCGATTGCTCCACCGTTGATGTTGACTTTCGCCGGATCAGCACCTGTCTCTGCCAACCACGAGAGCACCACTGGAGCGAACGCCTCATTGATCTCGACGGCGTCGATGTCATCGATCGACATTCCCGCGCGCTTGAGCGCATGCTGGGTCGCCGGAATCGGAGCTGCCAGCATCATGACCGGATCTGCGCCTCGCACTGAGATGTGGTGTACCCGAGCCCGAGGGGTGAAGCCGTAGCGCTTGACCGCAGCTTCGGAGGCAATCAACATCGCTGCGGCTCCGTCGGAGATCTGGCTGGCGACGGCAGCGGTCAGTCTGCCCCCGTCGGTGAGCGTCTTGAGGCCCGCCATCTTCTCCAACGTGGTATCGGCTCGAGGTCCCTCATCCACGGACACACCGTCGAACTCCGTGATCTCCCGTTCGAATCGACCCTCGGCGATAGCTCGCAAAGCGCGCTGATGACTTTCGTAAGCAAACCGCTCGTTGTCCTCGCGAGACAGGTTCCATTGCTCGGCAATCATCTCGGCGCCGCGGAACTGAGAGATCTCCTGGTCGCCGTAACGGGCTGACCACCCGTTGCAGTTGCTCCATGGGTCGGTGGAACCGAATGGCTCGCCGGCAGCGAACGCGGACAGGATCGGAAACTGGCTCATCTTCTGCACACCGCCCGCGACGATGAGATCCGACGTGCCACTCATGACGCCCTGAGCGGCGAAGTGCACAGCCTGCTGCGCAGACCCGCACTGACGATCGATCGTCACTCCAGGGACGCTTTCAGGAAGGCCGGCTGCCAACGCCGCAGTGCGTGCGATGTCGCCGGCTTGTGCGCCGATGTTGTCAAGACAGCCGAGGATGACGTCGTCGACATCAGCGGGATCGAACTCGTGACGCCCGACAACTGTCTTGATGACGTGCGCTGCCATGTCGGCGGGGTGCGAGTTCTGGAAGCCCCCACCGCGCTTTCCGACGGCGGTTCTGACGGCATCCACGATGTAGGCCTGTGGCATTGGATTCCCTCTCTGGGTGATTGACCTGGCGTGTTCTAATTTAACAGAGAATAAAATGAACAGCGAGACGGGCTGGTGAGGAGTGCCGGTCGCTGTGAAGGCCGTGTTGGTTCGGGTGGTTGTCGGGTCGGGATCGCGTCAGTCCAGGCTGTCGAGCGTTGTGAGGTCGTCAACCATGGATGCGATTCGGCCGATCGCTGAGATCGTGTACTCGCGAGGCTGTAATTCAGGCTCGAGCGAACTGCCGCCCAGAGTGAACAGGCCGAAGGCAAGGGCATGCAGTGGTTGCTGCCGGTATGCGAGCCATGCCTGGTCGAAGTCGGGGATGCTCTTGGCTCCGTACTCGGTAAGGCGATCTAGATAGGAACGAAGCAGGTCTTCTTGCCACTGTTCACGATCACTGCGGTCGACGCATCCGGCGATCGCGTAGGAATAGTCGAGGGCCCAATGGCCTTTGGCGACGCATTGCCAATCGTGGAGCCCCATTTGGCCGGATTCGTCTCGAAGCCAGTTCCCGAGATGAAGATCTTGATGCAACAGAGTTTTCGGACTTTCTCGATGAAGCTGAAGTGAGCGCATGAACTTGGGGAATACCTCTGACCTGCGACGGTAGAGAGCATCAGGAATGACGTCACGTGCTGTCTCCATGCCCTTGAGGACGCGTCGCTCGAAGGGAAATTTGGAGTTCGGGTTCTCTTGCCATGGCAGCGAATCTCTGATCCTTGCGAGGTCTTGGCCGAGTCGCTCACTTTCCCAGAGATTTCCGTGGTAGCGGGCAAGCTGATCCACGATGTCGAGGGCGTCGTGATAGGTGACCGGGTTGGCCATGGGATCGGGGAATGTCCAGTTCTTTACTGAGAGGTCCTCGAGAAGAACCATCGAACGGTGTGCCCTGCCGTCGTATCCCGCGAAGTACGATATCGGACTGCGAAGAGTCAACGTTGGACGAGCGGATGTATAGAAGACAGCCTCGCCCTCGGTGATGCCGGTGAGTCCAAGGAGCAAGCGAGAGCCTATCGTCGCGGTCGATTTCGAGAACAATGTCGACGGTAGGCCGGCTGCGCGGCCGGCGTCGTTGTACTCGACCGCGAGTGTGCGTCGCGAGCTGGTCCCGTCGTCGCCGCCCAAAACCTCCACCCTGGCCACATGGGCATTCGGGATGTGCTTGCAGAGCGCGTGCGTCAGCCACTGCTCGGTGATGGCTGAGGCTGCGTGGGGGACCTCGTGCGGCTCGGTGGCCGGTCGCACCAATCCAATCTTCTCCCTCGCGACCGCGGCGGTCAGACTTGTCGCGGCGCCTATGGCTTTGAGCGTGCTCAGTGCTCCCATGTAACTCTCTCGATCTGTAACTCTCTCGATCGGTTATGGTGACGAGTCATGCGGGCGCGAGTGAGTGTATCCACTTGGCGCTGAGGAGTCGCAAACGTTGACTCTCACGAAAGATTAATCTATCTTATATTAATCAGAAGGTCCACAACCTCCGCGAAATCTCCGGTTGTGACTGCTGATATTCCGGACACCGACTCGGGTGCAGGGCCGCCCGCAGTGGTGAACCGACGACCTTTTCTTGTGCCGATCGATGGGGAGCACGATGATCACGACCAAGTTCACTGACGTCTTCGGCGTCGAGGCGCCGATCGTTCAGGGCGGGATGCAGTGGGTTGGGCGCGCTGAGTTGGCATCCGCGGTCTCTCAGGCCGGAGGGCTGGGAATCCTCACTGCTCTGACCCAGCCGACACCAGAAGCCCTCGCAGCGGAGATCTCACGCACCCGGGATCTGACCGACAAGCCGTTTGGCGTCAATTTGACAATATTGCCCTCGATCAACCCGCCACCGTACGAGGAATACCGTGACGTGATCATCGAAAGCGGCGTCGGCATAGTAGAGACAGCGGGCGCCAATCCGGCTGCGTATGTGCCCGTGTTCCACGATGCGGGAATCAAGGTCCTGCACAAGTGCACCTCCGTTCGCCACGCGGTCAAAGCTCAACAACTCGGAGTTGACGGGATTAGTATCGACGGTTTCGAATGTGCCGGACATCCCGGCGAAGACGACATCCCTGGACTGATCCTCATTCCGGCAGCGGCCCGCCACATCGACATCCCAATGATTGCGTCCGGTGGTTTCGCCGACGCGCGGGGGTTGGTGGCGGCGCTCGCGCTCGGTGCCGACGGTGTGAACATGGGCACGCGATTCTTGTGCACCGCTGAAGCGCCAGTGCACGAGCGCGTCAAACGTCAGATCGTTCGCAGTACGGAACTGGATACGGAGCTCATCTTCCGGCCATTGAGGAACACGGCGCGTGTCGCGTCGAATTCGGTGAGCCGGAAGGTGGTCGAGATGCTCGACATCCGTGCTGAGTTCACCGACGTCCAAGAACTGGTTGCCGGGTCGCGAGGCCGGACCGTGTTCGAGACCGGCGATCTCGACGCCGGCATCTGGCATGTGAGCACTGCCCAAGGGCTGATAGACGACATCCCGACGTGTGCAGACCTGATTGATCGGATCGTTGCCGGCGCGCGCGACCTGATGGACAGCCGGCTCGCCCGCATGATCGTGTGACATGGCGCAGTAGCGGATATAAGTGTGCAAGCAGCGATCGAATAGACTCCTCGGCATGGCAAGACGCAAGACCGGTACTCGTGACGGGGCGACAGGAGATGACGCTGCGGCGTCGAAGTCCGAACGCACGCGTGCGCGGATCCTCGACGCGGCGGCGGAAGTTCTGAGTCGCAAGGGCTACGCCGGTATGCGATTGACGGACGTGGCGACAGTAGCCGAGCTCCAGGCACCCGCCATCTACTATTACTTCGATTCCAGGGAAGACCTGATCGAGGAGGTCATGTGGGTCGGCATCGCTGACATGCGTGAGCATGTCACCGGTGTTCTGGACGAGTTGCCGGACGGAACGGACCCATTGGAGCGGATCCTGGCGGCGGTTGACGCTCATCTGCGTCATGAACTGCAGATCTCGGCGTACACCACTGCCTCCATCAGGAACTCCGGTCAGGTGCCTGAGCACATCCGCACTCGCCAGATCGCCGAGGAGGCGAGATACGGCAAGATCTGGCGACAGCTGATCAAGAGAGCATTCGATGAGGGTCGGATCCGACAGGACCTTGATCTGTACATAGTGCAGATGCTCGTTTTGGGATCATTGAACTGGGCAGCGGAGTGGTGGAGCCCTCGCAGGGGTAGCGTTGACAAGGTCGTCACCAACGCGCAGGAGTTCGTTCGTAGTGCACTCATCGGTGCAACGGCAGTCGAAGCTGCCGAGCCACTCGAATCGGCGTAGTCGCCGCGGGCCGCGACTTCAGAAGTGCCTAGACGCTCCCCGGAGCCGTGTTGATCAGCGCATTCAGGCTCCACCGCAACGCCTCCGAATCGCCGGCCTGCCCCGAGAGCTCGTGCCCGATCACCAAGTAAAGGGCAGTGGTTGCTCGCAGGTGAGCTTCCCGCTCGGTCAGTGACATGGAGCGAAATGTCTCCGTCACGATATGCTTGCGCTCCAGGTCGACGCTTCGCTGCAGGATCTCGACGTCGCGGTCGGTCGTGCTCCACACGCGGATAGCCGCCTCTGCCTTGTGCGGCAAACTGGCTGCGGTCTCGAGCAACAGCGACAGACGCTTGCGCGGGTCCGATTCGGCGGCGACGGTATCGATGAGGCGGGTGGTGCGGTCCCGGTGCCAGTTGTCGAGGAACTGCCGAGTGAAATCGCTCCAACTCTTGAAGCAGTGGTAGAAACCGCCGGTGGTGACGCCCATTCGCTCGCACAAGTCTGCCAACTTCAATTTGCCGTAGCCGCCCTCTGCCAGGAGCCCGTACGCGGCGTCGAAGTAGTCCTGCGCGGTGCGGCCGGCACGTGCTCGCATCGGTAACCCCCTAACGTATGTCCACTTACTGTACGTCTGGTGATTGGATGCGGGCACTCCACCGCCACCGTCATGGAGCGTTCACGAGGGTCGCCGAGGCGGTATCTGCTGGCGATGGTTGGATCCCCCCAGTTCATGGCAGGTACCTCGACTCCGGCCGTCCGGATTTGTTAATTGATCTTCAAAAAACTCGACAATCTCATCTGGGTCGCGGTAGGCTGCGAGCTGCATCACATAAGTCGACTTATGTGGAAGGTCGGATATGCAAGCCGCGAATGTGCGCTGGTGAGGCGAACCGAAGAGTAGAAGGAGGCCCCTGATGGGATTCAAGGATGCAGCCGAGGTTCGGAAGTACCTGGGAGGAGTGTTTGAGACTGCCTTCGCAGACCCCGAGGTCGGACCGAAGCTTCGGGCCACAGGCATCGTCCTCAAGACCGTGTACTCCGATCCGGAAGCGACGCTGGTCATCGACACGACCAGCGGCTCGGTCCGAGAAGCGCAGCCCGATGATGAGGCGTCGGCCGAAATGTCGATGACGGCAGACACGGGTAACGCCTACTGGCAGGGCAAGGTCAACCTTCCGCTGGCGATGGCCAAGAGTCGAATCAAAGTGACCGGAAATGTCGCGAGCCTGCTGAAGCTCGCACCCTTGGGGAAGAAACTGTATCCGGCGTACATCGAGACGCTCACGGCCGACGGCCGCGACGATCTCCTGGTCTGATCGAGGAAACCGCGAAATGTATCCAGGAACTCACGCTCTGACAGATCCGGACAAACCGGCAGTGATCATGGCGAGCTCTGGTAGGACGCTGTCCTACCACCAGCTCGACGGGCATTCTGCAGACCTGGCGGCCGCCTTGTACGGCCTCGGACTCCGCCGCGGGGACGTGATCGCGATGTTGAGCGACAACGCGATCGAGTGTTTCGAGATCTATTGGGCCGCTATGCGTAGTGGGCTGTATGTCACCGCCATCAACCGACACCTCTCGCCGGAAGAGGTTGCTTACATTGTCACCGATAGTGACGCGGACGCGCTCTTTGTCTCGGCGGGAGTGCAGCGACTGGGCGAGGATGTTGGCCCTCTGATCCCGCACGTGAAGCATAGGTTCGCGTTTGGTGGCGAGGTGGTCGGTTACCAGTCGTATGAGCATTTTCTTGCGGGGGCAGGACCGAGACTGACTGAACAGCCCCGCGGGTCCGACATGCTCTACTCCTCGGGAACCACCGGCCGCCCCAAGGGTATTCGGCCTCCGCTTTTGCCGATCGAGGTTGACCAGCCCGGCGACCCGATCGCGGGAATCATGGCAAACGCCTTCGGGTTCGGACCCAGCGACGTGTATCTGTCGCCGGCCCCGATCTACCACACGGCGCCGTTGAAGTGGTGCGGAGCTGTCCAAGCGCTCGGCGGGACAGTAGTGATGATGGAGAAGTTCGACGCCGAGTCGGCTCTGCGCGCAATCGAGCGTCACTCGGTAACGACAACGCAGATGGTGCCGACGATGTTCGTACGCATGCTGCAACTCGACACCGACACGCGGCAGAGGTACGACACGTCGTCTCTCAGGCTCGCCGTCCACGCAGCAGCGCCCTGTCCTCCGGAAGTCAAACAGGCGATGATCGACTGGTGGGGTCCTATTCTCGTCGAGTACTACGGGGCCACAGAACAACACGGTATCTACTTCATCTCCAGTGCTGAGTGGGTAGAGAAGCGAGGATCGGTAGGAAAGCGCGGACTCGGCGTCGCCCATATCTGCGACGACGACGGGCTGGAACTCGAGCCCGGGAAGGTCGGCCTCATCTACTTCGAGAGAGAAACGCTGCCCTTCGAGTACCACAAGGATCCCGAGAAGACATGCGATGCGCAGCACCCACAGCACGAAAACTGGACAACAGTAGGCGATCTCGGCTACCTCGATGAAGACGGCTATCTCTTCCTCACAGATCGCAAAGCATTCACGATCATTTCTGGCGGGGTGAACATTTACCCGCAGGAGGTCGAGAACGTCCTGACACTGCATCCGAAAATATTCGACGTTGCCGTCATCGGTGTGCCGGATCCGGAAATGGGGCAGCAGGTCAGGGCCGTCGTTCAACTCAAGAATGCGTCAGAGGCGTCGGCCGGTCTTGCGCAAGAGTTGATCGAGTACGTCCGCGAGCGAATTGCTCACTATAAAGCCCCGCGGACCGTCGACTTCGTCGACGAACTACCGCGGACCCCCACGGGCAAGCTCGTGAAACGACGGCTTGCCGACAAATACACTGGTGCAGGAGTGTGACGAGATGACCACGGCGATCAGCCCTGGAACCCGGCCCTACGATCCGCTGTCCGTGTCGACACTGGATTTCTGGGCGATGACCGCAGAACAGCGCGAAGACACGTTTCGAGTCCTGCGCGAAGAGCGCCCAGTAAGTTGGCATCCTCCCCTCGAGGGATCGCTCATGCCGCCGGAGAATGACGGAGTGTGGGTACTCACCACACATGAGCTGGTCAAATACGCGAGCCAGAACCCACAGCTATTCTGTTCTGGGCAAGGATTTCAGTTCGAGGAAGTGCCTGACGACATCTTGACGGCCGCTGGTTCATTCCTCGGAATGGATGACCCGCGTCACGCCAAGCTCAGGCGCTTGGTCAGTGCCGCATTCACTCCGAAGCAGGTGGCCAAGATTCATGACCAGATCCGCAACCAGGCGCGTGCGATCGTCGATGACCTGATCACGGTTCCTGAAGGGGACTTCGTCTCTCAGGTATCCAAGCGACTCCCGATGTGGACGATCTACGAGATGCTGGGTCTCGACGATCAGCAGGCTCGTGAGACCGCGGCTCACCACGCCGACGGAATGGTCTCCTGGGCTGACGACGACGTGGCTGCTGGACGTGAGCCGGGAGAGGTACTCAACGAGTCCCTTGTCGCGTTGCTACAGATGGGATTTGAGTTTGCAGAGATGCGGCGACTCCATCCCAAGAGCGACCTGATGACGAACCTGGTGCAAGCTGAAGTCGACGGCGAGAAGCTCACCGACGAGGAGATCGCCTCATTCTTCGTCCTGCTGTCCGTAGCAGGCAACGACACCACCCGTAACTCGATCTCACTGATCACGAAAGCATTTCAGGACTTTCCTGACCAGAAACGACTCCTTCTGCATGACTTCGATGGCCAGATCGGAACGGCCATTGAAGAATTCGTGCGGTTTGCATCGCCAGTGATGACCTTTAGACGAACCGCGACGCAGGACATCGAACTCGCCGGCGAGCTGATTAACGAGGGAGATTGGGTGGCTCTGATCTACTCGTCGGCTAATCGAGATGCTGCCGTGTTTGACAAGCCGGACAGTTTTGATATCACTCGATCGCCCAATCCGCACCTGGGCTTCGGTGGTGGCGGGCCTCATTTCTGTATGGGAAACTTCGTTGCGAAGATGCAGCTGCGAGAAATCTTCGACCAGTTGCTGCACCGCGCCCCGACGTTGCGAGTCGGCGAACCCAAGTATCTCACCGGCAACTTTGTCCGCGCCGTTAAGTCAATGCCCTACAGTTTCTGAATCGAGAATGATTCCAGCTCGTATGACTGAATTTCACGGCAAACGTGCGTGGTGACCGTAGCCGCGTCCGGCATTGGCAACGTCATTGCCGACAGTCGCGTCACGGTCGGTGTGAGGGTCAACGGGTCTTGATCGGAACACGTCGGCGGCTTCGGCGGCACGGCACATTCAAGCCGATCTTGCAGTCCCAGAGAGTGTGCAGTCGGCGCAGGGTAACGCGTCCGTCCTCCTACATCAACGCGGCTCTCGGATTAGCTGTGGCGGAATAGATTTCTGCAGTCAATACGTTGGCTATGTGATTCTCGCAGAGAGGTTCTGAGGAATTGAATCCGGCAGGAGAAATTGCCTGGGTGTCTTCGAAAGCTTGGGTCGCATCATTGCCGGCACGCTGCCACCACACTGTCGATGGCGTCGGGATTGCGCAGGCTCGATCGGCTCACCGCGTCGTCGACGGGAGTGCCGGCGAGGATGCGCTTGACCGGCACCTCGCACTTCTTGCCGTTGAGCGTGTGTGGCAGATCGTCGACGACGACGAACCGGTCGGGAACGTGGCGGGGCGAGAGCTGCGCCTTGATCTCGGCGCGAAGACGAGCCTCGATATCGGAGGCCGGCGGGCCCTCGAGTACCAGTAGACACAGCATCTCACCGGCGGTGTGCAGGGTGGCGGTGTCGACGACGAGGGAGTCGAGCACCTCGGCGAAACCCTCGACGACGGAGTAGATGTCGGCCGTGCCGATCCGAATGCCGCCCCGATTGAGGGTCGAATCGCTGCGGCCGTGGATGACGGCGGTGCCCCGGTCGGTGATCACCACCCAGTCACCGTGCCGCCAGACCCCGGGGAAATGATCGAAATATGTTGCGCGCAAACGCTTCTTGTCCGGTGAGTCATTCCACAGGGTGATCGGCATGGACGGCATCGGAGCGGTGACGACGAGTTCACCGACCTCGCCGATGACCGGGCGGCCGTCGACATCGAAGGAGCTGACCGCGGCCCCCAGTGCCGCGCAGGAGATTTCGCCGATCCACACCGGAACGGTCGGAGCGCCACCGAGAAAGGCCGAACACACATCGGTGCCGCCGGAGGAACTGACCACCGGTAGATCGGCGCCGACCGCGTCGGCCACCCATCGGAAGCCGTCGGGCGACAACGGCGACCCGGTCGCGGCGACCATCGTCAGCGAGCTCAGATCGTGGGAACGGCCCGGGTTGAGACCACGCTTGGCGCAGGAGTGCAGGTACGCCGCGGAGACCCCGAACACCGACACCCGATGACGGGCCGCCAGCGCCCACAGCGTATCGAGGTCGGGATATCCGGGATTGCCGTCGAACAGCACCACCTCGGCGCCGACGAGCAGGCCCGAGACCACGAGGTTCCACATCATCCACCCGGTCGTGGTGAACCAGAACAGCCGGTCGCCGCCGTCGAGTCCGAACTGAAGGTGCAGAGCCTTCTTGTGTTCCAGCACGATTCCGCCGTGGCTGTGCACGATGCCCTTGGGGATGCCGGTGGTTCCCGAGGAGTACAGGATCCAGAGCGGGTGACTGAAGGGCACCGGCTCGAAAATGGGCTCGGCGTCGCGATCGGCGGTGACGATGTTGTCCCACGCGACGACCGGGGTGGTATCGGATCGGACGAGGGTCGTCCCGGAGGTGTCGTCGTAGGCAATGTGAACCGCACCCACCAACGAATCGATGGACCCGATGATCTCCGCCACCACCGAGGTGACATCGAAACGCGTACCGCCGTAGGAGTATCCATCGACGGCGAAGAGCACCTTGGGTTCGATCTGCGTGAATCGGTCGATGACCGCCTTCGCGCCGAAATCCGGTGAGCAACAAGACCAGATGGCCCCCAGTCCTGCGGTCGCCAAGAACGCGACGACGGTCTCGACGATGTTGGGTGCCAGTGCGGCCACCACGTCGCCCTTGCCGACGCCGGCGTCGATCAGGTGACGCTGGACGAGCGCAACCCGGCGGGCGAGTTCGGCGCAGGACACCGAATGATCCGTGCCGTCCTCGCGAACCGCGGTGATCGCGATCGACGACGCCGCGTCGGTACGGGCGGCGGCCAACGCGTGCTCGGCGTAGTTGATTGTGGCGCCGGGAAACCACTCGACGTCGGGCATCGCCTCGCCCACGAGGATTTCCCGCGGCCGATCGTGGAAGACGATGCCGCTGTACTCGGCGAACGCGGCCCAGAACTCGGCCGGCTCGGTCACCGACCAGGTGTGCAACTCGGCGTAGGCGTTGAGCTCGAGACCGCGGTGCTCGCGCAGCCAGGTGGTGAAGGTGTCGATGGTGGTGGGGGCGCCCGACGGCTGCCACAGCATGTCGGGGACACCGGATTGCCCTGCGGGGGGCGCGGTCTCGGTCATCGTGGGTCCTTCTCAGGAATGTACCGGGGCATGGATGTGCCGGTGCGGCATCGACACGTTATGTGCGGCAATAGAAGCCGTGCTCATCGCAGACGATCTCGCCGGCTTCCATGAGTTGTTCGAGGTGTTGTTCGGCCGTGCGGCGTTCGACGGCGTCGACGTAGGGAGAGTGAACATGCGGCCGGTAGACCAGGCGGTGCTCGACGATGTCGGCGAGGGTGTGTGGCTCGCCGAGAAAATTCAGCAGCTTGTCGGTGCGCTCGGCGATGACCGAGGCGTAGATCCCCGCCCGCCGGACGAACTCCTCATGTCCGGTCACCGTGCCCTTCTGGTGGAAGGTGCCGTACCACCGGCTCTCGATCGCCGCGGCCGCGGCGATGGACTTCTGGAAATCGGTGAGGCTGCTGCCGATATCCCCGTAGTAGGGACCGAATCCGGTGAGATCGATGTCGCCGACGTAGAAGTATCCGTCCGGCTCGACGAGCAAGCCGCAGTGTCCGGCTGTGTGTCCGGGTAGATGAATCACGGTTGCCCGCACCGCACCGCCGAGGTCGAAGACATGACCGTCAAGCACGTCGGTGACTTCGGAGCGGTCACCGAGGGCGAAGGTCTCGGTCAGCTCCCGTTCGAACTCCGCGCGCACCTGCGGGTCGAGCCCATAGCCGTCGAGCATCGTCGCCGCCGATCGGACCGCCGGCGCGTCGAGGCGATGAGCGGCGACATCGGTATCGGGAAAATGGCGGAGGCCGGCGAGATGATCCTCGTGTGCATGGCTGGCGAAGACGACGTCAGCACCCACCGGATCGTCCTGCAAGGCGAGGGACGGGTCCACCAGTAGTGTGCCGTTGGCACCGTGGACCGTCATCGAGTTGCCGTAAGGGTAGGTTCCGCCGTTGGCGGCGACATGTACCGTCACCCGGCCGAACGCCCGCGTCTGCTCTTCCCCTCGTGCGGGATCAGCGCTGCGTGTCATCGACAGTCACCTCCTTGATCGTCTCGCACACCGTTCGCACGGTCACGAGAGCGTGACAGTGTGCTCGCGCTGGCTGCGCAGGACGTGTTTCTGAATTTTGCCCGACGCGGTCGTGGGGATCTCCGGAACGAAGTGCCATTCGGTCGGGATCTTGGCTCGCGCCACATCTTGGGACTCCATGAACTGACGCAACTCGGAATCGGTGTAGATCTGATCCCCTCGGAGCTCGACGAACGCACAAACGGTCTCGCCAAGACGCTCGTGCGGTACGCCGACGACCGCGGCCTTGGCGACCGCGGGGTGACGGTGGATGACGTTCTCGATGTCGGCCGCCGAGAACTTCTCGCCACCCCGATTGATGATGTCCTTGGTGCGTCCGGTCACCCGCATCCAGTTGTCGGAGGTGATCAGCCCGATGTCGCCGGTGTCGAACCAGCCTTCGTCGTCGAATTGCGTGCTGTTGGCCGCGTCGTCGGTGTACCCCGAGAGAATCTGCGTTCCCCGGACGGTGATCCGGCCCTCGGTCTCGGGGGGTAGTTCCATACCGGCGTCGTCGATGATGCGTGCCCGGGCATTTGCGGCGAGCAAGCCGTCCCACCGGGACCGGCGCTCGACCGTAGCGTCCTTGGGGGCCAGGGCGATCACCCCCGCGGCCTCGGTCATCCCGTAGGTGCGCGCCGCCCACATCCCCAACGCGTCGGCCCGTCCGATGAGGTCCGGGTCGGTGTTGGCGCCCCCGCTGACGAAATGCTGGAGCACATGCAGGCTGTCGCTGCTGTGCGCTTCGTAGTATTCGACCAGATCCTTGAGGAACACCGCCGCACCCAGCGACCAAGTCACTTTCTGACGGTCAATGACCGCGACGGCCTCCTCGACATTCCATTTGGGCAGCACGACGGCACGCGCGCCGCAGGTGAGTGGGACGATGCACGAGGCCAGCAGTCCCGCGATGTGGGCGACCGGCGCGAGCGCGAGGCCGACGTGCTCTTTGTCGACGCCGAGGCGGTCATAAAACTGCCGCCCGCCCAAGATCACCGCCGTCGAGCTCAATTTCACGCCCTTGGGTGCCGACGTCGAGCCCGAGGTGTAGAGGCGCAGACACTCCGCGCTGGGGTCCGAGGCGAACAGGGCGGAGTCCGCGCCGCCGGCTTTGGTGTCGGCGGCGGCATCGACCGTTGGCAGTACGCGCCACGAGTGGTCGTGGCGGTCGGACTCGTCGACGATGAACTTGATCGCCGGCGCGATGCCGGTTCCGTTCAGGCAGGCGTCGATCTCGGCGGGCAGGTCGCGATCGGCGAGTGTCGGGGCGGTGAAGACAGCGTTCGGTCGCAGGTCGGAGACGATCTCTCGGAGTTCGTGGCGCCGATAGATCGCGACCACGGGTGCCGCGATGGCGCCGATTCGCCACGCGGCCAGCGTTGCGGCCAGTACTTCTAGGCGGTTGACCATGAAGATCATGACCCGGTCGCCGGGGGTCACCCCTGCAGCGATCATCTCCGCGGCGATCACGTCGGTCCAGTGATGGGCCTGGGCGAAGGTGATGGCGGAGTCGCCGAGGCGTACGAATTCGCGGTCACCCCACTGCGTTGCGGCTGCTGCGGAGAGTTCGCCTGCGCGCGTCGGTGTCGAGGGCAATCCTGTCGAGGGCAATCCTGATGTCATCGGGGATCCTTGGGAGTGGGTGTCGTTGCCGACCGGGTGGGTGGTGGAGAGGTGAATTCGGGGAATCGGGAGACCGAGACGAACGCTTCGAGACTCAGGCCCATCTCGAGGTCGCGGTCGAGTGCACGCCGGATGTCGCGTTGGAGGAGGCGGCGGGTGTGCCGCATGACGAGTGGATCGACTCGGGTCAGTTGTGTCGCGAGGTCGGTGGCGCGGTCGGCGAGTGCGTCCTCGGGCACGACCTCACCGACAATGCCGAGTCCCAATGCCTGCTCTGCACCGATCTGCTGACCGGTGAGCAGGAAGTGCTTGGCGCGGACCGGACCCAACACCAGTGGCCATAACACCTGAACCCCGTCGCCGGGGACGAGATTGCCGGGGATGTGCGCGAGATCTTGGAAGTAGGTGTTCGGGGTGCACAGCACCACATCGCACATCAGCGCCAGCTCGGCGTGCCCGGTGACCGGCCCGTTGATCGCCGCCACCACCGGAATCGGGAGGTCGAGAAGTGCGGTGAGCATGGCGGTGGCCTCGCCGAGACCCCGATCCCAGTCCGAGGGCTTCACCCGGCCGCTCGTGTAGACCTCGCCGTACCCCTCGGGCGTGCGGACGAAGGCGTCGCCGGTCCCGGTGAGGATCACCACCCGGTTGGCGGTGTCGGTGGCGATCGCGGTGAGCAGCCGCGGGAACTCTCGGTGCGCTACTGCGGTCCACGTCAATGGGCCGTCCCGGTAGTGCAGTGCGACGGTGAGCACCCCGGCATCGTCGCGGCGCAGGCGCGCGGTCTTGAAGGAATCCGCGTATTCGTCGAAATCCATATGATCAGCCGCCGATCAGCTCGACCGTGCCCTCATGGGGAGTCGGTGGGACGAAGCGGGGTCCGTGGATCTGCGATAGTTCCCTCGCCCGCTCCTCGAAGGCGGCGGGGCCGCCGTCGTAGCTGTCGATGAAGCGCAGGACTCCGCCGGTCCACCGCGGGAACCCGATGCCCACCAGTGAGGCCACATTGCCCTCTGCGGCGCTACGCAGCACCCCCTCGGTCTGGCAGCGCCTCGCCTCGATGACCTCGGCGAACAGCAGGCGCTCCTGGAGGTCGGCCAGCGGTGTGCCCGGCGTGGAACCGAATGCCGACCCCAATCCGGGCCACAGGCCGACGCGTCTACCGGTGTCGTCGTAGTCGTAGAACCCGCCGCCCGCCGCCCGACCGTGTCGCGAGTGGGTGTCGATCATCGAGTCGATGACCGCCATCGACGGCGGTGGGGTCGGATCCTCGCCCGCCGCCCGCCGCGCCCGCAGCGTCTCGTCCCGGATGGTCCGGGTCAGGGTCAGTGAGATCTCGTCGACGAGCGCCAACGGGCCGACGGGGTAGCCCAACTGGGTGGCCGCCTGTTCGACCGACGCCGCCGGAATGCCTTCGCCGACCATCGCCACCGCCTCGTCGACAAATGCGGTGATGACCCTGCTGGTGAAGAAGCCGCGGCTGTCGTTGACCACCACCGGCAGCTTGCCGATCTGTCGCGCCAGGTCGATGGCGCGGGCCAGGGTGGCGTCGCTGGTCTGCTCGCCCACCACGATCTCGAGCAACTCCATCTTGTCGACCGGGGAGAAGAAGTGGGTGCCGATGAAGCGTGACGGATCGGGCACGCTTGCGGCGAGGTCGGTGATCGGGATGGTCGAGGTGTTGGACGCGATCACCGCGTCGGCCGCGAGATGGTCGGTCAGGCTCGCCAGCACCCGCTGCTTGACCGCCGGATCCTCGAAGACGGCCTCGATCAGGACGTCGGCTCCGGCTGCGTCGGCGGGGTCGGCGGTGGGCCGGATGGCATCGAGATAGGTCGTGCGATCTTCGGGTGCCAGCTTCCCGCTGTCGACGCGACGATCGAAGACCTTGCGGCTGTAGTCTTTTCCGCGCTCGGCCGTGGTGAGGTCTACGTCGTAGAGGACGACGTCGGTGTCTGCCTGCGCGCAGACGAGCGCGATGCCCGCGCCCATCATGCCGGCACCGGCGACGACGATGCGCGTGGCGCGTCGCTCCGGATAGCCGGTGGGGCGGTTCGCGCCGGCCAGGATCGATCTGCGGTCGAAGAATTCCGCAGCGATCAGATTCGATGACTCGGTGCCCGCTGCGAGTTCGGCGAAGTATCGGGATTCGATGGCCAGTGCGGTGTCGATGTCGACCCGGCTTCCCTCGACGCACGCGGCGATGATGTTGCGAGTCGCCGGGGACAACGGGCCGCGGGATTGTTTGCGCAGGACGGCGGGCAGGGCGGAGATCGCTCCGGCCAGTGCCGGCGAATCCGATCCGGGAATCCGGTAGCCGGGCCGATCCCACGGTTGTGCGGCGTCGGGATGTTGCTCGATCCACGCCGTGGCCGCAGCGAGGAGATCGGCGGAGTCGTCGACGATCTCGTCGATCAGGCCCGCCGACAGCGCGGTGCGCGCATCGACGGCGCGGCCGGGTAGCAGGACGGAATCGAGTGCGGCGAGCAGTCCGATCAGCCGGGCTGTGCGCACCGTGCCGCCTCCGCCGGGCAGCAGGCCGAAGGTGATCTCGGGAAGCCCGACCCGTACGGGTCGGTCGCCGACGGTGATCCGATGGTGGCAGCTCAGTGCCAGCTCGAAGCCGCCACCGAGGGCGGTGCCGTTGAGCGCCGCCACCACGGGACGGCCCAGCGTCTCCAGGAGTCTGGTGTCTCGGTGGAATCGGCGGAGATCGGCCGTCGACGCCTCGATGTCGTCGGGGCCCCGGGTGGCGAGTGCGTCCAGATCACCGCCGGCGCAGAAGGTCTTCTTCGCCGAGGTGAGAATCACGCCGGAGATCTCGGTGCGGATCTCGACGAGGTGGTCGACGAGCGCCGAGAACTGATCGAGGAAGTCGGCGCTCATGGCGTTCACCGACTTGCCGGGAGTATCCATCGTGACGGTCACGATCCGATTCTGGTCGAGAGCCCAGTGGAACGACGGATGCTGGTGGGAGGACATGGGATTCGGACCTTTCTGGGGAGGCATCAGACGCGCTCGATCAAGGTGGCCACGCCCATCCCGGCGCCGATGCACAGGGTGATCACCGCGCGCCGGCCACCGGTGCGTTCGAGTTCGTCGAGTGCCGTGCCAACCAACATCCCGCCGGTGGCCCCGAGCGGGTGACCCATAGCAATGGCGCCGCCGTTGACGTTGATCTTGTCCAGCGAGATGCCGAGTTCCTTGCCGTACATCAGCGGAATCGACGCGAACGCCTCATTCACCTCGAACAGATCGATGTCATCGACGGTGAGACCGGCTGTCGCCAAGAGCTTCCGGGTGGCCGGGATCGGTCCGGTCAGCATGATGGTCTGGTCGGCACCGGAGGTCGCGGTGGCCACTATTCGTGCGCGGGGGCGCAGGCCCAACGTGGTTCCGATGCGCTTGTTGCCGACGAGCACCACCGAGGCGCCGTCGACGATGCCCGAGGAGTTGCCGGCGTGGTGGACGTGGTCGATGCGCTCGATCCAGTGGTACTTCTGCAATGCCACCGCATCGAATCCCGTCTCGCCCATCGGGCCGAACGGGCTCGGCAGTGTGCCCAGTGAGTCCAGGGTCGTGGTCGGACGCATGTGTTCGTCCTGGTCGAGGATCATCGTGCCGTTGCGATCACGCACGGGCACAACCGAAGTTGAGAAGTATTCATTATCCCACGCGTGTGCGGCTCGTCGTTGGGACTCCACGGCATAGGCGTCGACCGTCTCCCGGTCGAATCCCTCGAGGGTGGCGATGAGGTCGGCGGCGACCCCCTGCGGGATGAAGGAGGTGTCGTGATTGGTCTCCGGGTCGTTGACCCAGGCGCCGCCGTCGGTGCCCAGTGGCACTCGGGACATCGACTCCACGCCACCGGCGACCACGAGCTGATCCCATCCCGACCGCACCTTTTGGGCGGCGATGTTCACCGATTCGAGGCCCGACCCGCAATAGCGATTGATCTGCAAGCCGCCGACGTGCGGTGGCCAATTCGCCATCATCGCAGCAGTTTTGGGAAGAACGGCGCCTTGATCACCGATCGGGGTCACGATACCCAGAACGATGTCGTCGACGGCCGCCGGGTCGAAGTGCGGATGCCGAACGGTAAGTTCGCGAAGAAGATTTGCGGCGAGTGTCACCGGTTTGACGCCGTAGAGCGCTCCGGTGGGTCTGCCCTTACCCCGTGGGGTTCGGAGTGCGTCGAATACGTAAGCATCTGAAGACATCTGCGTCCTTGGCTCTGAATGGGTCCTTGGCTCGAGAACGGCCTTGGCACCGAGACTATTCTAGTGAATATTCACTAGTCAACTGTTCGCTGAGCATCCGGGCAGATATCATCGACCGGGTAACCGAACGGTGAACGCGGATGAGAGGTGACATGTCGGCGCAGCAGAGTAGGGCCGAGGTGCGTTCGGCTCGGCTACCCGCGACGCAACGACGAATCCAGCTGGCCAATGTCGCGGCCCGCAACTTCCACGAACTCGGCTATCATCGGGTGTCGCTGGCCGCGCTGGCCACCGAGGTGGGGCTCACCGCCCCCGCGGTGTACCGGCATTTCCGCAACAAGCAGGCGCTTCTGGCCGCGGCGATCGCCAGCGGCCTCGACCTCGTCGAGGACGCTCTGCTGCGGACAGTGGGCGGCTCGCTGGAGGATCTGGTGGGTGCAGTCACCGACGCGGGATTGACGCGACCCGATCTGTGGGTGCTCCTTCAACGTGAGTCGCGGTTTCTCGAACCCGATCTGCGAGTGGAGATCTCGTCTCAGTTCGCCCGGATCATCGAGAGCTTCGTGCGGAGGCTTCGCAAGGAGCGCACCGACCTTTCCGATGCTGACGCGCATTTCCTCGTTGCCGCCGCCACCGCGGTGATGTCGAGCCCAGCTGAGCTCTCTTCCTCGCCCGGCCGGGCGGAGTACCGCCGGGAATTGGTGTCCTCGGCCTTGGCCTGCCTGCGATTCGATCTCGCGGCGCACCCCGAGGGCGTCGACGCGGTTGCCGTCGCTGCCGGCGCGGCCGACTCGCGGCGGGAGGAGATCGTCGCGGCGGCCACCGATCTGTTCTTCACCCGCGGATACGACGCGGTGAGCCTCGACGACATCGGCGGCGTCCTCGGAATGGCCGGTCCGAGCCTGCTGCACTATTTCCAGGGCAAGCAGCAGATCTTGCAGGCACCGTTCGACCGGGCAACCGAGGAGATGCACCGCTGGCACCGCGAGTTCGTCCAGGCGGATCCGCCGCTGACGCTGAGGGGCCAGGTGTCGGCATACGTGGCGTTCGCACTTGCCCATCGCACGCTGGTGGGGGTGTATGTGTCCGACGTGATTCATCTGCCCGACGATGCCCTGGACAGTACGCGTGTGGCGCTGCGCGAACTGATGTCGGACTGGGTGACAACCCTTTCTGCGGCCGAGGACTCACTCACCACCCCGGCCGCGCGTGCGAGAGTCGCCGCGGCGCTGGTGGTGATCAACGATCTGGTTCGCCTGGGCCACTATCACGAGCGTCCGGGCGTGGCGTCGGAGATCACCGGATTGGCGCTGGCGGTGCTGGAGCACGACGCCACCGGTCCACGGCGAGCATCCGGCGTGCGGTGAGTCGGGGCCGCACCGAGATGCGCCCCCGACCCATATCGCAACCGTCTCAGTGGGCCGGGGCGATCTGCTCCAAGGCTGGTGTCATCTCACGCTGGAATGCGGGCAGCACCTCGCCGAGGTAGTCCTTGCCGGTGATCTCCGAGGTGCACAGCAGCGCTCCGTAGGCGACGCCGTCCATGAAGCCTCCGTAGTTCTTGACCGAGTCGCCGACGAAGAACAAGCCTTCCACGCCCGGGCATTTCGGATCGAGCATCGAGTCCCAGGCCTGTTCGGGTGTCGGCGCCACCGAGACGACCATGTCGAAGGCGGGGTACAGCGCCCACTCGAGCGCTTCGTCGAAGCCGGGATGCGCGGTGGAGAAGAAGGTGCGAATGGCTTCCTTGGCCAGGTCGATCTTGCCCGAGGCCCGCAGCTCGGCGAGCTGCTCGGTGTCCACGCCCACCCAGCATTCGATGATCTCCTTGCCCGAGGGTGCCTTTCCCTCGACGAACAGCGAATGTGCCTCGTATCCGAGAACGATTCCGTCCGGGTAGGCCGGATCGTCGATCGGGATGTGGGTCATGAGCATTCCCGGGATGTCGATGACCGACCTCGACAACCCGAAGATCGGCACGAACGCGCCACTCGAGCGCAGGCCTTTGACGTGGTCGGCGAAGTCCGTTGGTACCGCGGCCGACGGCAGCAGCCGATCGAGGGTGAGTGGGATCGGGACGTTGGACACCACGATGTCGGCGCGGATCGTGCGAGGTTGCCCGCCGGGGAGTTCGACGCCGACCGCCCTGCCGCCCTCGACCAGGATCGACCCGACCGTCTGCCCGGTTCGGACCTCGCCACCGCCGGCGGTGATGATTCCGGCGAGGTTGCCCGCCATCTCCATGAAGCTGTCGCCGCCCATCTGTCCGAGCGTGCCGTCCGCGAAGTGTAGGCCGGCGGCCATGGGCATCCGGGTGATCAGCATGAACTCTCCCGCCGACAACTCGCGGGCGGAGTTCATCCCGACGGTGAAGGCGCCGAGGATGTTGAAGAATTCGATCACCGTCGGTTCCGACGAGCGTGCCTCGACGAACTCTTTCAAGGAGTCGCGGTAGTAGCTGCGCACCTCTTCGATCGGCATGGTCAGCATCTCCCGCAGGATGCGGCGCATGGCGGCGTATTCGTCGTCGTCGAACCAGGGAAAGCTCCCGCGCTGCAAGGTGTGTAGCTCGCCGCCGCTCCAGAATCCGCATGCCTTGAGCGGCACCACTTCCACCGGCACACCGAGTGCTTCGAGAATGTGACACATCCGCGAGTGGGCGCCGTTGACGATGTCGTGCATGCCGAGCTCGAAGGAGAATCCCGACAGCAGTCCCCGCTCGATCATCTCCTCCAGTGGCGGTTGCGCGTCAACCAGCCAGCCGGTGGAGGCCCGCAGCGGACCGAGGTAGTCCTCCGGTGTGCGGATCTCGTCGCCTCGATAGTGGTGGATGCGTCCGCCGATCCCGTTCTCGCGCTCGAGGACGAGCACTCGCTTGCCCTCCTTCTGGGCGAGCAGTGCCGCGACACTGAGGCCGCCCAGTCCCGCGCCGATAACGATGGCGTCAAATGTTTCCGAATCAGTCATGCTTCACGGTCCGATCTTGGGGTGTGCAGGGGGTGGAGGGCAGTGATCCCTCGAATGAGCGGTACTCCTTCGTACCATAAGTGAATACTCACTAGATCTTCAAGAACTGGCGCTCTTCAGATGGAAGGGTTGGTCAACAAGGCAGTTCGGATGCGATAGGACTTGTCTAGTGAATACTCACTAGGTTAACGTGAGGGCCACATGACGAGCTTCGAGGAGGTCTCGGTGACGGACGAACTGGCCGAGCCCGGTCTGGGTGATCGGGGTGTGGGTGATGTGTGCTACCGCCGCGACGGGCATGTGGCGACGCTGACGATCGATCGGCCACAACGGCGCAATGCCATGAGTTTCGAGACTCTCGCGGGCCTGCGCGACGGGGTTCTGCGCGCCAAGGCCGATCGCGAGGTGCGGGTGCTCGTGCTGACCGGCAGCGGCGACAAGGCATTCTGCTCGGGAGCCGATCTCGGAGGCCTGCGTGGACAGGACGTGGATCCCGAAGTGGCGCATGCCGGTCGGGGTCACCTGGCCGAGCTGTTCACCACCCTGTGGGGCGCTGGGATTCCCACCATCGCCAAAGTCCGTGGCTACGCGCTGGCCGGCGGGTTCGGCCTGGCGATGTCGTGCGACATCGTCATCGCCTCCGACGATGCCACCTTCGGCGCCCCGGAAGTGGCAATCGGCTTGTGGCCGTACATGATCACCGTGCCGTTGACCAGGTCGATGCCGCCGAAGATCGCCCTCGAACTGATGATGACCGGGCGGCGCGTCCCCGCAGACGAGGCCGCCCGGCTGGGCTTCGTCAACACCGTGGTACGCGCCGGCGACCTCGATCGCACCGTCGAGGAGATGGCGGCATTGCTCGCCAGCCGGTCTCCCTCGGCGATTCGCCTGGGGCGCAGCAGCTTCTATCAGACACTCGGCGCCCCGGCGGAATCGGCGTTGCCGCTGCTGCACGCCACGCTGAGCGTGGCCACCACGACCGACGATGCCGCCGAAGGGGTCGCCGCCTTCGCCGAGAAGCGGGAACCGGTCTGGGGACGGCGGCAGTCGTGAGTCCACGCCAGGTGGCCTACTGCGAGTGCTGGCCGCGAGACGGATTGCAGTCGTGGCCGGAGGTCATTTCCACATCCGACAAGATCGCCGTGCTCGAGGCAGTCGTCGACGCCGGCGTCGACGAGATCGATGCGACCTCGCTGGTGCCCGCCCGCTATGCCCCGCAGTTCGCCGACGCCCGGGAGATCCTGGAGTTCCTGCGTGACAAGGATGTTCGGACTCGCGTCCTCACTCCGAACGTACGCGGCGTCGAACGCGCCATCGCGCTGCGCGACGAACTGGGCGGTGGCATCACGGCCATCGGATTCCCCATCTCCGCGTCCGAGGCGCACAACATCGCCAACCTCAAGAAGGATCACCGCGAGCAGTTCGCACAGATCGAGCAGATGATCGACCTCGCCCGCCGGGCCGGGTTGCAGACGGTGACCGCGGTCGCCACCGCCTATGGTTGCCCGATTGTGGGCGAGGTCGGCGAGGACGCCGTGTTCTCCATCGCGCGCCGGCTGGTGTCCCTGGGCGTCGATCGACTGATGCTCAGCGATACCACCGGCGTCGCCGACCCGATCCGGGTCGGCGCGTATACCCGCAGGGCACGCGAGGAGTTCACCGATGTCGGGTTGATCGCCCATTTCCACGACACGCGTGGCACCGGGATCGCCAACACCTGGGCGGCGGTGGCGGCCGGGGCCCACTGCGTCGATGCCTGCCTGGGCGGCATCGGCGGTGAGCCGTCCACGGTGGACCAAAACCACGTCGGTGAGACCGGCAACATCGCCGGCGAGGACATCGTCGTGCTGCTCGAGCGGGCGGGGGTGGCCACCGGCGTGGACATCGACGCCTTCATCGCTGCCGGGCACGTCGCCGAGACCGTACAGGCTCGTCCTGGCCGAAGTCTGGTGCAGCGCACCGGATCAGGGATTGGTGTCCCCCGGCTCGCGTCGGCGTCGGACACCCACGCGTGATCTCACCCGACCATTCGGGCCTGACGACTATTCCTGCATGACAAGGAGACCCAACAGATGACCAACTCAGCACCACCGGTGGTGGGCGATCTCAGCGAGTTCGCCCTCGACATCCGATCCGCTGTCGACGCCGGGATGAGCAAGTTCGGGCTGGACTACTGGCGCGAGATCGACAAGCAGGCAGAGTTCCCCCACGAGTTCTTCGATTTCGCCGCCGCACAGGGCTGGCTCGGACTGGCCATGCCGTCCCAGTACGGCGGAGCGGGGATGGGCATCTCCGAAGCCGTGGTGATGATGGAGGCGATTGCGCGCGGTGGTGGCCTGAGTGCGGCCAGTGCGGTGCACATGAACGTCTTCGGCACCAACGTGGTGGTCAAGCATGGCTCGGAGGAGATGAAAGCCCGCGACCTGCCCGCCATCGTCGACGGCCGGATGAAGGTCGCCTTCGGTGTCAGCGAGCCGGACTCGGGTCTGGACACCACGAGCCTGCGCACGCGCGCCGTCCGCGACGGCGAGAACTGGCGAATCAACGGTCGCAAGGTGTGGATCAGTACCGCCCAGGTCGCCCAGAAGATCCTGCTGCTCACCAGGACTCGCGACGCCGAGCCGGACGAACCCAAGGATGCCGGACTCACCCTGTTCTTCACCGACCTCGACCGATCCCACATCGAGGTCAAGGAGATCGAGAAGCTCGGTCGTGCGGCAGTGGACTCCAACGAGTTGTTCATCGACGACCTTGTTGTTCCCGACACCGACCGAGTCGGACCGGAGGGGCGCGGCTTCCGGCTGCTGCTCGACGGACTCAATCCCGAGCGGCTGCTCGTCTCCGCCGAAGCCCTCGGTATCGGTCGTGCCGCATTGCACCTGGCGGTCGACTATGCCAAGGAACGCAAGGTTTTCGGGCGTCCGATCGGACAGAACCAGGGTGTCGCCTTTCCGCTCGCCGACAGCTTTGCGCGACTGGAGGCCACCTGGTTGATGGTGCTGCGAGGCGCGGCGCTCTACGACCAGGGGCGCGAGTGTGGAGCCGAGGCCAACGTGGCCAAACTGCTCGCCGGCGAAGCGGGATTCCAGGCCGCCGACCGCGCCATGCAGGTTCTCGGCGGCTACAGCTACGCCAAGGAGTACCACATCGAGCGGCTCTGGCGAGAGGTCAAGCTGACCAACATCGCCCCGGTCAGCCCCGAACTCATCAAGTGCTACATCGCCGAGAAGAAGCTCGGTCTACCCAAGTCGTACTGAGGAAACCCCTCCCCGCGGGTCGACGCACTGTGCCGGGGAATGGTTTTCGGCAAGATCAAGAGAGGTAATGATGGACTTCACCCTGTCCGACACCGACCAGGCATGGCGCGAAAACGCTCGTGAGTGGGTCGAGAAGTTCTGGCCCAAGGAGCGTGCGCGGGCGCTGGAGGCCAGTGACCAACTCTTTCCCCGAGAGCTGTGGAATGACCTGTCCGACGCCGGTTTCCACGGAATCGGGATACCCGAGGTGTACGGCGGGCAGGGCGGCACCATCATCACCCAGGCCATCGGGGCGCGGGAAATGGCGCGCAACCTCGGCGGACTTGTCGCCACCTGGCTGGCTCCCGCCATCGGCGGCACGATGACCCTGCTCGCCGCCGGGTCGGAGGAACAGAAGAACACCCTGCTGCCGCAGATGGCCAAGGGACAGATCATCTTTGCCATCGCGGTCACCGAGCCGGGCGGCGGTACCGACATCCTCGGCGCCCTGCGCACCACGGCGCGTCTCGACGGCGGCGAGTGGGTGATCAATGGCCAGAAGGTCTGGTCCACGGGCGCCGGTGACGCCGACTACCTGGTGGTGCTGGCCGGCAACGTCACCGACAACGGAATCGCGGGCACCAATCTGATCCTCGTCCCCCGCACCACGCCCGGCATCGAGCTGCGCCACATCCCCAAGCTCGGGGTCCGGTCGCTGGCCTCCTACGAGGTGTTCCTCGACGACGTGCGGGTGCCCGCAGAGAACATCATCGGCCCGCGCGGCAAGGGATGGAAGGGAATGGTGGCCGGCCTCAACGCCGACAAGACGCTGCTGTCGTCCTGCGCGACCGGCGTTCTCGACGGAATCCTGGAGGACAGCCTGCGATACCTGCACGAGCGCGAGGCGTTCGGCCGCAGCATCGAACACTTCCAGTCGCTGCAGCACAAGGTGGTCGACATCGCATCGTGGCGTCACATCAGTGAACTCGTCTCGATGCACGCGGCCTGGTTGATGGCCCAGGGCAAGCCCGCTGCCAAGGAAGCGACGATGGCCAAGATGATCGCCTCGGAGTACGCCGTGTCGGCCGCCGACATCGGGTTGCAACTCCTCGGCGGCATGGGCTACTCGGCCGAGACCGACATGCAACGCTATTGGCGTGACGCACGGCTGTGGCGGATCGCACCGATCACCAGCGAGATGTCGCGCAACTTCATCGCCGAGAGCCTCGGAATGCCGAGGTCGTTCTGATGCAGACGCAGGCGGCGGTCCTGTGGGAGCGCGGTGCCGGGTGGAGCGTGGAAGACATCGAGCTGGCCGCACCGCTGCAGGGTGAGGTGCTCGTCCGGATCGAGGCCACCGGGCTCTGCCACTCCGATGCGGGACTCGACAAGGGCACGCTGCCGTCGGCTCTGCCGATCATCGGCGGGCATGAGGGCGCGGGCGTGGTCGAGGCGGTCGGTCCCGGCGTCACCAGGGTGGCCGTCGGCGATCACGTCGTCTTCTCCTCGGTGCCCTCCTGTGGCTTCTGCCCCTCCTGCGCCTCCGGATTCCAGAACCAGTGCGATCGCCTCGGCGTGATGGGTTCGGGTATGCAGTTGTTCGATCAACGCTCCCGACATGTCGCCCGTGGGCAGGATCTGGCACTGATGTGCTTGTTGGGGACCTTCGCCCGACACAGCGTCATCTCCGAGGCTCAGTGCGTACGCATTGACGACGACATCCCGCTCGATCGCGCCAGTCTGGTCAGCTGTGCGGTGATCACCGGATGGGGAGCGGTGACCCATGCCTCGGGCATCGAACCCGGCGACGACGTGCTGGTCGTCGGTGTGGGCGGGGTCGGCGTGAACGCTATCCAGGCGGCCCGGTTCGCCGGCGCTCGAAGGATCTTCGCGATCGATCCGTTGGCGAGCAAACGTGAACTGGCACTGTCGTTCGGGGCGACGCATGTGGCGGAGAACTTCGACACCGGCTACCCGATGGTCAAGGCGACGACCAACGGCCGGTTGTGTCAGCGGGTGATCGTCACGATGGACGTCGCCCGCGGTGACGCGCTGCAGCCGATCCTGCGGATGACGGGGCGTCGGGGCCGGATCGTCCTGTGCAGTCTCGCCGCTGCCGGTCCACAGCCGTTGCAGCTCAACCTGTTCGACCTGACGATGCGCGAGAAGCAGATCGTCGGATCGCTGTCGGGTTCGGCCAACCCGAACATCGAGATCCCGAAGCTGCTCGGCCTCTACCGCGACGGGCACCTCGACCTCGACTCGCAGATCAGCGCGCGCTACCCGCTGTCGGCGATCAACGAGGGCTTTGCGGATCTGCGCAACGGGGCGAATCTGCGCGGTGTCATCGCCTGTCAAGAACAGACCTGAGAAGCCTCCCACCAGTCATGCGCCCGATCGGATACGAGAAGTCGGGTCGCCCACCGAAAATACGTCGTCCACCGAAAATGCAAGGAGCATCAACGAAATGAGCAACTCTGAGGTCGCACCCGAGGTGATCGTGGTGGGGTCGGGACTCGGCGGCCTGATCTCGGCCGCGCTGCTGACCAAACTCGAGGGCAAACGTGTCGTCGTGCTCGAGCGCAACGCCGACATCGGCGGAAAGATCATGTCCTACGGGTATGCACACAACCCCGACATCACCGAGGACGAGTTCAAGACGAGTCTGGCCGCCTGCGGTCACTCCAAGATCGTCTACAGCGATCCCGACTTCTCCAGCATCGTCGACAAGCACCAGCTGTTCCGAAAGTGGATCGTCGACACCGGGTGGCACCAGATGTCACTCGGTCCACGAAATCGATTCTCCCAGTTGGCCACCGCTCTGGGAAAGAAGATCCCCGTCTCGCCGACGGTGGGATTCCTCTACTACGAGAACGGCGGCTTCCGGCAACTCAGCGACATCGTCGCCGACTGGCCCAAGGAATCGCAGCAGGAGCGCCGACGTGTTGCGCAGTACACCTCGCGCATCTCCAAAGAGGACTCACACGCCTACGACCACATCGACTATCAGGCATTCCTGGAGTCGGTGACCTCCGACCAACGGGTCATCGACTACTACGGGCTGATGGGTTGCTACTCGGCCGGTTTGAACGATCCGGCCACCGTGTCGGCGGGGGAGATCATCCGGGTCAACAACATGAACAACATGGCGGGCACGCACTTTCAGAAGGGTGGTGGCGGCGGGGTGGTCACCGGTGGGTTCAAGAACGCCGCCGACGTCTTCGCCGAGGTGATCGTGGAGAACGGTGGCGAGATCCGCACGAACAGTCCGGTCCGCGAGATCCTCGTGGAGAACAACGTGGCCGTCGGCGTGCGGTATCGCGACCCCGACGGTCAGGAACGGGAACTGCGTGCGCCGGTGGTCATCAACAACGTGCCGATCCGCCACCTGGGGCGGGTGCTACCCGACAAGTACTGGCCGCTGGACTTTCGCCAGCGGATCAAGACCCAGTTCCCGCTGGCGGGTCTGCTGGGATTCATCGGCCTGTCCGAACCGATCGAGACCGGCGACGGGAGGGCCGGCGACTTCAGCATCCGTCGTCTGCCCGGAACCGAGGACCTCGGTGTCATCGGCGGTGCCTCCATCTTCTCCTTCGAGCAGACCAGCGAGGCCGACCCGAGTCGTGCGCCGGAGGGCAAATGCCTGCTGAACACCTGGATTTCGCTCTACCCCGAGAATCCCTTCGGTCCGTCGGAGATCAACAACGACGAACTGATCGAGACCCTCATCGAGCGCATCTACGACTTCTTCCGCGCCCAGTACCCGCAGTGGGACGAGGTCTACGAGTGGGGCTATTTCACGCGCGCCAAGGATATGTACGGCATGTCGATCTCACCCGGACAACTCGGTGACCGCCGACTGCCGGTGAAACACCCCACCGTGGCTGGGCTGTTCCACGTCGGCGACACCACCGAACAGTGGGGTATCGCCACCGACGGTGTGGGTCACGGGGCAACGCTCACCGTCGGCGCCGTGACCGGCAAGGACTACACCCAGCTGTTGGCGCCCTGGGGTCGCTGAGGTGAAAGCGTTCGTGGTGCGGTCGGGACCGGGAGGACTCACCAGCCGGTGGGAAGACCTCCCCGATCCGGTCGCACCGGCACACGGGGTGGTGGTCGCGGTGGCGGCCGCGGCACTCGCGTGGAGCGATGTCCTGCAGATGCGCGGCGAGTACGCCGGGCAGCTGCCCGATCCGCCCTTCGTCGCCGGACACGAGTTCGCGGGCACGGTGGTCGAGGCCGGGGCGGGCTCTGAGTTCCGCACCGGCGAAAGGGTATTCGGCTTCCTTCCCGCTCCGGCTGCATTCGCCGACTACGTCCCGGTCGCCGATCACCACCTGCGGCGCACCCCGGCGACACTGACCGATATTCAGGCTGCGACCGTCACCACCTCGTTCGTGACCGCCGATCTCGGCCTCTTCGAGGTGGGGAGGCTGGTACCGGGCGAGTCGCTGCTGGTCAATGCCGCCGCCGGCGGGGTCGGTCGGTGTGCGGTGGAACTCGCGGTCCTCTCGGGTGTCGAGGTCATCGCGGCGACCGCGGGCAGCGAGGCACGTCGGCACAGCGTGATCGAGGCCGGGGTGAGCGCGGTGTCGGACTATGCGGGTATTTCGGACATGGTCGCCGAACTCACCGCCGGGGCTGGTGTCGACGTGGCGCTGGAATCGGTTGGCGGTGAGGTGTTCGACGCGACCGCGCGTGCCCTGGCCCCGCTCGGTCGGCTGGTCACCATCGGCGCCTCGTCGGGCGAGGCGCCCCAACGGCTGAAGCTACCCCTGCTCTGGCAGCGCTCGATCTCGGTGTGCGGGGTGCACATCGGCCGTCTGGCTCTCCAGCGTCCGGAGATCGTCGAGCGGTCCTGGATTCGGCTGCACGCGTTGCTCGATGCCGGGCGACTGACCCCGCCGGTCGCGGTTGTCCTGCCGGCCGACGACATCGGTGCGGGTATCGACGCGCTGCGCTCCCGAACCGTCGACGGGCGCGTGGTCCTCACGTTCGGTACCGGCGGCGAGCGGCCATGACTGCCGCAGGTTCGGCTCTCGTACAAGTCTTTTCAGCTCTCACCATTGCCCGAGGAAGGTAACGCAACGATGGACAAGTTCTTCGAGGCGGACACGATCAAGTGCCCGTATCCACACTATGCGCAGATGCGCGCCGAGGACTCGGTACACAAACTCGACGACGACGACGTGTTCTTGGTGACCCGCCACGCCGACTGTCGTGACGTGCTCGCCCAGCCGTCGGTCTTCTCGTCCAAGGCGGGGCCGGGACTGCGGCAGAAGGAGCTGATGACCGCGCCGGTGGCCACCGAGGGGCAGGGGCACCGCATCGTCCGGACGCTGCTCACCAACGATCCGCCCTCGCATACCCGATTTCGTGCGCTGGTGGCCAAGGCCTTCGCTCCCCGGCGGGTCAAAGCCATCGAGCCGCAGATGCACGCACTCGTCGACGATCTCATCGACAACTTCGCCGCCGACGGCAACATCGAGTTCATCGAGGCCTTCGCGCGGCCTCTGCCGTTGACCGTGATCGCGGACTTCCTGGGCGTGTCCCATGACGATCTCGACCTCTTCCGGCGTTGGTCCGACGACGCCGCCGAGGTGCTCGGCGGGCAGTTGACCCCGGAGCGATCCGCCGAATGTCAGGCCTCGCTCAACGAGTTGCTCGACTATCTGCAAGTCCACGTGGAGGATCGCCGTGCGCACCCTCGCGACGACTTTCTCACCACGCTGGTGGAGGCGTCGATAGACGGTGAGCGCGGGCTGTCCACCGAGGAAATCCTCGCCATCGGGTACGTCACGCTGGTGGCGGGCAACGAGACCACGGTCAATCTGCTCGGGTCGCTGATGTCGCTGCTGGTGCAACATCCGGATCAGTTCGAGAAGCTGCGCGCGGACCGGAGTCTGATTCCCGGGGCCATCGAGGAAGCGCTGCGTATGGAGGCGCCCGTGCAGGGGAGCGTTCGCAGGGCGCTCGAGGACACCGAAGTCGGCGGCTGCCCGGTACCCAAGGGCTCGCGGCTGCTGGTGTTGGCCGGAGCCGCCAACCGCGACGCCGAAACATTCGCCGACGCAGAACGATTCGATATCGAGCGGGCCGATGCCAAGGAGCACCTGACCTTCGGTAAGGGGATCCACTTCTGCCTCGGCGCCAACCTGTCACGGGTGGAGGCGCGGATAGCGCTGGAGCACTTGATCGATCGGATCGACGAGATCACCGCAGTGCCCGGGTATGAACCACACTATGCCGAGAACGCGGTCATCCGATCGCTCGTCTCGCTGCCGATCCGCGTCAGCGCCCCACGTCCGCGGTGATCACGCCACCAGTGCCGAGGAGAACCGAATGACCGCTGTCGAACACGATGATGCACAACAGCGCTCGGACTCGACCGCGGGCGCAGACACCCTCGAAGTGCGGGTGGTGCGCCGGGAGCTAGTCGCCGACGACGTCGTCGGCCTGACGTTGTCGGCGGGCGGCGCATGGTTGCCCGAATGGGAACCGGGCGCCCACATCGACGTGGTCGTCGCCGACGGCACGACCCGCCAGTTCTCCCTGTGTTCCGATCCGGCTCGGCGCGACGTCTACGAGATCGCGGTGTTGCGCGACCCGAACGGCAGGGGTGGCAGTCGGTATCTGCACGAGGCGGTGCTGACGGGATCAGCTGTCCAGATCAAGAAGCCGCGCAACCACTTTCGATTCGACGAGGCCGGTCGATACCTCTTCGTCGCCGGTGGTATCGGTATCACCCCGATGCTGCCGATGATCGCTGCGGCGCAGCGACGCGGTGTGCCGTGGCGGTTGGTGTATCTCGGCCGCTCGAGATCGACGATGGCCTTCGCCGACCGGCTGGCCGACCTCGGGGATGCGGTGACACTCTGGCCGAAGGACGATCTCGGTACCGCCTCGATCCAGGAGCTGCTCGGTGTGCCCGGGCCGGACACCCTCGTCTATGCCTGCGGACCGCAACGCTTGCTCGCCGCCCTGGAGTCGGCTGCCGCGCAATGGGATGGAGCCGGCTTACGGCTAGAACGCTTCGAGGCCGGCGAACTCACCGCTCCGGTACGCGCCGACGACTTCGAGGTGTATCTCAGTGCGAGCGATATGACGGTCACCGTCGGTCCGGAGACGTCGATTCTGCAGGCACTCGCCGAGCACGGTGTCGACGTCGACTCGTCCTGCGGGGACGGCACGTGCGGTACGTGTGAGGTGTCGGTTCTCGACGGCGAGCCCGATCATCGGGACGTCGTGCTGACAGATGAGGAACGAGCATGCAACGACTGCATGATGGTGTGCGTTTCGCGCGCCGCGAGCGCTCGTCTCGTCCTCGACCTGTAGTGCTCCGCGCACACACCGCGCGGGCGCTCCACGCGACGCCGGCAGCGGTGCTCCTGGTGGCGGCGATCCTCACCGAGGTGTCGGCATCGATGTCGCTGCCGATCGCCGCGCACCATCCGGCGCTGTACGGCGTTGTCGCGGTGGGCTTTGCCGGTTCATTTGCGTTCCTGACGCTGGCCCTGCGGCGCGGGATGCTGCTGGGGGTTGCCTACGGCGTCTGGGGCGCATCCGGTGTCGCGGCCACCGCGATGGCCTCGGCGCTGATCTACGGTGAACGACTCACCGCACCGAAGCTGTGGGGGTTGGCACTGGTGGTCGTGGGTGTGCTGGCGATCGAACTCGGCGCGCGTCGCGGCGACGAAGCCCGGTGAGCCCGATGGCCTGGGCACTGCTGCTGGGCGCCATCGTGACCGAGGTGGCTGCCACCATGTCGCTCCCACGCCTGTCGTCGGGGTCGGGCAGGTGGCGATGGCTGATCGCCGTGGTCCTCGGCTACGGACTTGCCTTTGCCCTGTTCGCCGGCGCCCTGCGCTGCGGCTTCGAACTGGGGGTCGCCTATGCGCTCTGGACCGCCCTGGGTGTGGTCGCCACCACGCTGCTGAGCTGGCGATTCCTCCGTGAGCCGCTGACGCCGGTGATGTGGTTCGGGATCGTGTGCCTGGTGGCGGGTGTGAGCGTGATCGAGATGGGTTGAGGCCGAATCGACTTGATGCCCGGGCCCGGGTTCGCCGTGGATTTCGGACAGGGGGATGACATGAAATGTAATCTAGGTTATGTTTGAGACCTGGCTCACTTCTGCGAGGTGATTTCGGTGTGGCCCACTGGGCGCTGCGGTGTCGTCCTCTCGCAGTTCCATCACATGAGAGGTCCACGACATGCACGTAGCCGACATCCGAACCTACGATCCACTCAGCATTTCCGAGCTGTCCTTCTGGTCGACGACCGCCGAGGAGCGGGAGAAGGTCTTCGGTGTGCTCCGGGCGGAGCGTCCGCTGTCGTGGCATGCGCCGATGCAGGGCGGACTCCTCGTTCCCGAGGTCGACGGGGTGTGGGCGGCCACCTCGCACGAGTTGATCCGGGCGGTGAGTCTCGATCCGGCGACCTACAGCTCCGCGCAGGGCGTGACGATGGAGGACATGCCCGAAGATCTCGTGGAGGCAGCCAGTTCTTTTCTGGGAATGGATGATCCCAAGCACAAGCGCATCCGTCGTCTGGTGTCGTCGGCATTCACCCCCAAACGAGTGGCCTTGATCCACGACCAGATCCGGGCCCAGGCCAGCGCCATCGTCGATGGTCTCATCGAGGCCGGCGGTGGCAACTTCGTCGAGCTCGTCTCCAAGCGTCTGCCGATGTGGACGGTGTACGAGATGCTCGGTCTCGAGGAGTCGTTGCGGAAAGACGCGGCTGCGGCAGCCGAGGAGATGGTGGCGTGGAACGACGAAGACGTCGCCAACGGGCGGCAGCCGATGGAGTTACTCAACGGTGCCCTCGTCACGCTGCTGTCGATGGGTATGGAATTTGCTGCCCGCCGGCGCCTCGAACCGCGCGACGATCTGATGACCGCACTGGTGAACGCCGAGATCGACGGGACCGGGCTGACCGATGACGAGATTGCGGCCTTCTTCGTGCTGTTGTCAGTGGCCGGCAACGACACCACCCGTAACACCACGACGCTGTCGATCAAGGCGTTGTCGGACTACCCGGCCCAACGTGAACTGCTGCTCTCCGATTTCGATGCCCACATCGGCACCGCGGTCGAGGAGTTCATCCGCTTCGCCTCCCCGGTGATGACATTCCGGCGTACCGTCACGCGTGACACGGTGTTGGCCGGACACGAACTGCGCGAGGGTGACTGGGTTGTTCTCGTGTACTCGTCGGGCAATAGGGACGAATCGGTCTTCGTCAATCCACACGAACTCGATATCACTCGCGACCCGAACCCGCACCAGGGATTTGGCGGCGGTGGTGCCCACTACTGCCTCGGCAACTTCGTGGCCAAGATGCAGATTCGCGAGATCATCGACCAGCTGTTGCACCGGGCCCCCGGATTGACCGTCGGTGAGCCAGAGTTCCTCCAAGGGTGTCTGGTGCGTTCGGTCAAGTCAATGCCCTGCTCGATCAACTGAGTAGGTCAAATCCGCGGATGCGGTAGTCCATGGGCGACGCGCAGTAAACGCGGTTATCTTCTCCGCTCGTGTCCCGGGAGTCTCAAGGTTCTGGGGGGGGGTCTTCGGCTCCGCTCGCGAACTCAAGGCAGGTCGCGTGTCGTGCGGGCTCCGTGGTGCCTGTCGAGTCGTTGAACTGCACCGGAGGGCTTTACCGAGCTGGTTCGATCGCGCGGGCACCTACTGGGTCGCCGCCTGCGGCTTCTGTTCTGCCGCAAGGTGTTGACGCAGGAATTATTATAATGTAACTTAAATTATGTGTGTGACGCGCATAACTCCAACCGCATGCTGAGTCACACATCGCACGGCAGGCGTGTCCACGTTTCCACCGACGTGAGACGGAGCAGTCGCTGATCATGAGATCCGGCACTGGTGCCAGGTCCGACGATTCACAGAGCCTCGTACAGGCATCGGCGAGTCGTCGCACACGGCGCCATTGCCTGGTGGGTGGCCTACGACGCCAAGAGGAGAAGTGTGAGCATAGTAAGTCAAACTCTGCCTGAGTCGTCCGGACGGGCGGTTCTCGAACGTGTCGGACGCGCCGGCGCTCGCTCTGCCGAATACGTCAGAGTCGTTCCCAAGCAGTCGATGGCGACCTTCGGCCGAGCTGTCGAGCTTGCCGGGAATGTGGCTCGCTACTCGGTGACCTCGACATTAGCGTTGCGGGTTCCAGTGCTTGAGGTGCTGAACCAAGCGTGGTTTCTCCTCAGCGTCACGGCCTTCCCCGCCGTCCTGATCGCCCTGCCGTTCGGAACCGAGATCTCGGTTCAGGTCGGCGCGATCGTGAACCAGGTGGGTGCGCGTTCCTTGGCTGGTGCCGCAAGCGGCATTGCGGTGATCCAGCAGGGGGCACCGATCGCGGCGGGCCTGCTCCTCGGCGGCGCGGCCGCGTCGGCGATCGCGGCAGACCTGGGCGCACGCTCGATCCGTGAGGAGATCGACGCCATGCGGGTGATGGGCGTTGATCCGGTCCAGCGGCTCGTGCTGCCCCGGTTCTTGGCAATCTTGATCGTCTCTCCGATCCTGTGTCTGGTCATCGTCGCCTCTGCGGTTCTTGCCGGCTACACCCTGGCGGTCTTGGTCAACGGCGTTGTGCCGGGAAGCTTCTGGCAATCCTTCGGTGCGTTCGCGTCCACCACAGATCTGTACTTCGCCATCGGCAAGTCAGTCGTGTTCGGCATGCTCGTGGTGACGATCGCGAGTCTTCGCGGACTCGAGGCCAAGGGCGGTCCGCGCGGCGTCGCCGACGCGGTCAACGCATCGGTGGTCTTGAGCTTCGTGTCGATCTTCATCGTGAACCTGATGGCCACTCAGCTGCAATCGATGTTCTTTCCTAGCAAGGTGGGCTGACGACATGGCCGTAGCAAGTACCTACCGGACACTGCCGCAGCGCGCGCTGAGTTACCCGCTGCGCCAGATCATGAGCGTGAACGAAGGCACCGGCCGATGGGTGGTCTTCACGCTGCAGACGATCATGTATCTGCCCATCACTGTCAAGCACTACCGCAGCCAGATGATGAAGACGATGAACACCATGGCCTGGGGCCGCGGCTCGATCATCGTCGATGGCGGGGTCATCTCTCTTCTGATGGTTCTCGGTGTGGCAGTTGGTATCTCGGTTGCCATCGAGGCATACAACAGCCTCAACCTGATCGGCTTCGGCTCGTTGACCGGCGTCGTAGGCGCCTTCTTCAACATCCGCGAGATCGGCCCGATCATGACCGGCATCGGTTTCGCCGCCCAAATCGGCTGTCGAATGACGGCAGAGATCGGATCGATGCGCATTTCCGAGGAGATCGACGCCACCGAGGCGCTCGGCATCCGGTCCATTCCGTTCGTTGTCGGCACCCGACTCATCGGTGGAATGCTCTGCGTCATACCAGGTTATCTCTTGTCATTGGTGATCGGATTCCTCACCTGTAGCCTGTTTGTGACCATGGTCAAGGGTGCGCCCGCAGGGACATACCACCACTACTTCAGCCAATTCCTCGATCCCGTCGAGGTGGGGTACTCGCTGGTGAAGGCTGTCACCTTCTGTGCCGCCATCACGATCATCCATTGCTACTACGGTTTCTTCGCCAGCGGCGGCCCCGAAGGCGTCGGTCGTGCATCGGGCCGGGCGATCCGGGCGAGCCTGGTGATCACCATCGTCCTCAACCTCGCGATGACAGTTCTCTTATGGGGTCTGCATCCCGATCTGATCTTCAAGGGGTAAGTGATGTACTCGGGATTTCTCGTAGGCTCCGAGGCGGGTCAGACGAGGCTTTTACGGATCGCAGGTCTCGCGGCAACGGCGATAGTGGTGGTGATCGTGATCGTGATGGTGTTCGTCAAGCCGATGCTCTCCTCTGCCGATCCGAGCCGATTGGTCGTCATGGTCGACACACCCGGTGTGGGTGTCGGCGTTTCACCGGGATCGCCGGTGGTGCTCAACGGTGTTCGGATCGGAACGGTGACCAACACCAGCCTGGCAGCCGGCGGTGCGTCCATGACCTTGGACATGGACCAGCACAGCGTGGACGGGCTGCGGGCCGATTTCGGCTTCGATTTCCGGCCTGCGAACTACTTCGGGGTGAGCGCGGTCACCATCACCAATGCGGGCGATGGTGCTGCACCGCTGGTGCATTCGGGGGACCGGCTGCAACGTCCACTCGGACGCGACTACACGATGGGAACGATGATCGACTACGGGTCGGAGTTCGTGAACGGTTCATTACTCGCGTCGACGACCGAGGCCATCAAGCGGTCGCTTGCGTACTCGGCGGCTCTGGAACCTCTGATCAACACGGGCGTGACCGTCGCCGACGTCGTCTCGCGCACCCAGACCGCGGTGCCGTCGGAGTTGATCTCCGACTACAACGACATTGCCACCGCACTGCCGCCGTTCACCCTTGGTGCGATCGACGCCGTTCACACGATTTATAACAGCGACATGCGCTTCGCGGGTGACGAGATCATCCGACGGTGCGCTGAGTCGTACAAGGCCATTGCGGATACCTTCTTCACCCTGGTAGGACGGCTCCTCAAGTCGAATGAGGCCAACCTCACCCCGGCGGTGGACTTGATACGGCAGGCCGGTGAGGTGTTGCCGGCGATCGGTGCGGGCGTGCTGACACCCGCTACGCTGAGAACCCTACTGGAGCGGATGAACGGAGCCTTCGGCCCCGCGGACGGCGGCGGACGAACGCTACGAGTCAAGTTGGCGCTCAACAGTATTCCTATTCTCGACACTGCTGCGATGTCACCGCTCTTGGCCGGGACGGGGCGATGATGACGACAATTCGGAAGTACATACCCAGCCGTATGGTGGTACCGATCTTGCGGCTCGTCGGGGCAGGTCTCGTCGCGGTCCTGCTGTTCGTTCTCATCCAGAACGCCATCACCAACCCGACCAGTTCGCGCACCTCCGCCTACTCTGCGGATTTCAGCGACGCCTCGGGCTTGCGCCCCAACAGTGACGTGCGTATCCGCGGAGTTCGGGTGGGCAAGGTGTCGGAGGTGTCCCTCGAGCAGTCCGGGGATGCGACGATGGCCAGGGTCTCGTTCAGTCTCGATGACAACCATTATCTGACCTCGGCGAGCAAGCTCGCGATCAAGTACGCCAACCTCTCCGGGGTTCGATTCGTCGATATCACCGACGCGGATGGCTCCGGTGGGCGCACCAGTCACGTGGGCGTGGCGCAGACCGTTCCGTCTTTCGACATCACCACCCTGTTCAACGGGATGCAGCCCGCACTGGAGACGCTCGCACCCTCGGAGGTCAACGAGTTCACGCAGAATGCGCTGACCTTGCTGCAGGGCAACGGCGAGGGGCTCGAACCGCTGATGGCCAGCATCGACAAGTTGAGTCGCTATGCGAGCAACAGGGAGCAGATGATCTCGACGCTCGTGGACAACCTGGCAGGGGTCGCGCAGACTCTCGGCGGTCACGCACCCGACGTCGTCCAGTTTCTCCGCGACGTCGAGAGGCCGATCGACAAGGCGATGACGGTGCTCGACGAGTTCCGTAAGGGCGCCGCCTACGGGCCGGGGCTGATGGGATCGATCAATCAGATCTTGATCGGATTGGGCATTAGCGACGACCTCGACGTCGACAAGACCATAGCCCAGGCTTTTCCGAGTGTGCAGGGCCTCTGGACCGCTCTGGACATGCTCCCAACCGTGGCCGCCGGTTTGTCGGTGCAAGCCGACGCCGGGCAGGTGAGCTCGTCGAGGTGCAGCCGAGGTGTCGCGGAGCTGCCTGCCACGGTTCGCGTCCTACTCAACGGAAGCAGTGTGGTCGTATGCAACGGGTGAAGTCTGCTCGACGCTCGCCGATCGTGAGCGAGACGGGCAAGGGGGTCATCGCGTGTGCGGTGGTGGCGCTGTTGATCGCGATCACCGCGTACTTCTACCTGTCGCCGCCGAATGAGCGCACGGTGTCCTTCACGACGAAGGACGCCATCTCCCTGCGCGGAGGAGAGGACGTCCGGGTCGCCGGGGTGTCCGTCGGGACGGTGAAGAGCCTGACCTACGCCGACGACCACATCACGGTGGCGATGTCGGTGAAATCCTCGGTGCACATCGGGGACCTCACCCGAGTCGACGTGCGACTGCTCACCGCAGTGGGCGGATACTTCGTCACTCTGACCCCGTTGGGCCGTGATCAGTCCGGCAATGAGATCGAGATCCCTCGCGACCGGGTGCAGGTGCCGTACACGATTGCCGACACCATCCAGGCGCTTCCCAGGGTGACCGACAACGTCAGCGGTGTGCCGATCGATCGGATTCTCGCTCAGATGGGCGACGGTCTGGGTTCACACCCGGATGCGGTCCGCAGCATCGTCGCCGGCATGCAGTCGTTGGCAACGGTGATCGATCAGCAGAAGCAGCAGGTGACTTCGACGCTGGATCTGGTGCGTGAATACTCAGCCACCTTCGACCAGAGTCGAGCGTTCCTTTTCGCCCTCGTCAACAAGGTCAATGTCGTCCTCTCCCAGTACTACATCTATCGTGCGCAGTTCTCCGAGGCGTTCGTACAGATGGGCGGCGTGCTCAAAAAGCTGGGCAATTTCGCCCAGTTCTACGTCGATCATTCCGATCAGTTGTATGCGCTGGTGAACAAGGTACGCGAAGGCGCGAAGCAGCTCCGGGACGGAACGGATTCGTTGATCGCAGGCCTCGTGCCCCTGCAACAACGACTGAATCAGTTCACCGCGACGCTGGGGGCCGGCTCGGAGTCCAGTACCTCGCCGGCGCCTACCATCTGCTTGCCGATCAAGGGAAAGGACTGCTGATGCGGCCACGGATGGTCCACGTCGCCGTGATCACGGTGATTGTCGTGGCGATTGCCCTGGGAGTGACTGTATTGGTAAGAGCGGACTCCAAAGCTGCTGACAACAAAGGGTTCTGCGCCCTCCTGCCCGACACGATCGGACTGTACAAGGGCAACGAGGTGACCCGGATGGGGTTCAAGATCGGCACAATCACCGATATCGTCCCGCAACCCGGTTCGGCAAAGGTGGTCTTCTCGCTCGAGTCCGACAGGCACATTCCGGGCAACGTTGTAGCCGTCTCGCGATCGAAGTCCATTCTTGCAGATCGCTCGTTGGAACTGACCAATCCCACTGCGCCCCAAGGGCAGTTGCGGCCCGGTGACTGTGTGTCCACCGGTTACACCCCGAAGAGCATCTCTCAGGTCGCCGGTTCGGCCGCTGATCTACTCGACCAGCTGGCCCCCAACGGCGACACCCGTACGATCTCTCAGGCTCTGAACGCGTTGTCGCAGAGCGTGGACGGCATCGGCCCGGACGCGGCTGAGTTGGTTCGAACTGCTTCGGCGGCCTCGGCGAGTCCGGATCGGATAGTCAGCGACATCGGCACGATCATCACCACGATGGCACCGCTGACCACGGCGGCGATGAATCAGTTCGGCGACATAGCGTCGATTGCCAACAAACTTCCCGACGCCAACCAGACACTCGCAATGAAGCTCTGGCCGGGTGGCTCCAAGATGGTCGAAGGGCTTGTTCCACTGATCAAGCTGGTCGCCGAGTTGCAGACCCGCTACGGCGATCTGCTCTGGCCGACGGCAGACGTGATTGCCGAGGGTCTGCACATCGTGGCCGCGAACCTGCCACAGGTTCAGCGCGGGTTCCAGATGATGCCGCAGATCGCCAGCGCAGCTCGGGTTTTGTCGAGCCAGAGTGGACCGGTGGTTCGGGTCGGTGCGCCGTTTGTCACGGTCCCGGTCGCAGATCCCACCGCCGTGTGCGCGGTGATCAACCAGGCGTCGGCCGGCACGTGCCGGAAGCAGGGTTCCGGCGTGGCCGTTCGCGCCGATGCGCTGCTGGCAGTAGGAGGCCACTGATGAGAACCAGACGTCTTCGGAGCATGACCGCAAAGGCCGTCGTGACCACGATGGTCGTCCTCGGGGCTGCCGGATGCTCATTGAATCCCGGGGTCCTTGCGACCAACGTGCAATCGACTGGATCAGAAGAAGGACTGACGATTCAGTTTGACACGGTGTTGAACCTTACCGACGGTGCTGACGTGAATCTGAACGGCATCAAGGTCGGGCACGTGAAGTCGGTGTCCCTGGGACCCCGCACTGCTGACGCGGTGGTGGCCTTCGACAACCCGGTCGCCATTCCCAAGAGTGCTCGCGCGGCGATCCGACAGGCCACCGTCCTGGGTGACTCGTTCGTCGAGATCACCACCGCCTCAGCAGCTTCTAATTCAACACAGTCGGGCACCGCCGGTCAGGGAAACGCGACCGTGATCCCGGTGGAACAGACGACTTCGCCGCCGCCGCTGGAGAACACGCTCGCGGTGTTGGCCAACTTCGTCAACGGTGGCAGCATACAGAGTGCGCAGGATGTTCTGCGGATGGTCAACCGTGCCCTCCCGAGTGACGATCAAACGCAGCGGGTTGCGTCGATCGTCCACATCGACTCGCGGGATCTGGCCGCCCACACCTCGTCGGTGGACGAGACGCTGCGCGCGCTGACCTCGGTGAGCTCTGCGATCAACTCCCGGGCGTCGCAGATCAACGAAATTCTCTCACCGGTGGGCGTGCACTACTGGAACGAGCTGTTCGCCGCACTGGAGCAATTGGGCATCGTGATCCCCAGTGTCGGTAGTGTGTTCGCAGGAGGATACTGGTTGGTCCCGATGCTGACCACCGTCAAGGACACGGTGTGGACGGCGCGCGGAGACCTGGAGGCGGTCGGGCAGAACGAAGGCCTCATCCGGCAGTTCCTCACCGAGAATCTCCTACCCTTTGTCCGTCGGCCGGACATCACCATCGTCTCTGCATCGACACCGGACGGTCGGAACGTGGTCGATTCCGCAGAGAAGATCTTCCGAATGTTGGGAGCGATTCGATGAGAGTGCGTAACCTGATCTCTGTGGGCGCCATGATGATGATCATCGTCGCATCGGTCGCCTATCTGATCTCGGTCGGACTACCGGTCACCGACCGTATCGGTGTTCGCCAGGCGAGTATGCAACTGGCCAATAGCAATGGTCTCGTGGTTGGTTCGAGGGTGCTCTATCGTGGGGTGGCGATCGGAAAGGTGACGTCGGTGGCGGCGACGCTGAAGGGGGTGACCGTCGACTGGAACTATCAAGACGGATACACCATCCCGGCTGATTCGCAGTTCCGTGTCGACAGTCTCTCTGCACTGGGGGAGACTTACATCGGTATCAGCCCGCCCGAAGCAGGTGGGCCCGGACTTCCGGACAACGCCGTGCTCACCAGTCAGAATGTGTTGACACCAACGACTTTCGATCAGCTGTCGCGCAAGGTGGTCGAGGTGCTCCAGCAGATGCACTCGGACAAGATCAACACTGTGGTCCGGGCCACCAATGAGTCGCTGATCAGCGATCAAACAGTGCTTCAAAATCTCAATCGCGCGGGAAGTCTGTTGCAGACAACGATTCTCAGTACTCGGGTGCCCTTCACTGAGTTGCTCACCCAGTTCCAGTCGTTGCTGATTCGGGGTTCGGACCTGAGCGGGTCGATCGCAGCGGCAGGTGACCCCATTCGGGCGCACGGTGCGGCGCTGCAGAACTTCTTGAATTGGTGCGTCGTCTTTATCAAGAAGGACAATCTGCCCACCGCGCTCACCTCGGGTGCGGGTCCGTTCCTGGAGAATGCACAGCGCTTCCTGGACAAGGCGGCACCCGATCTCCGGGTCATCGCCACCGCAGCCACGCCGTTCGTCACACCTGCTCTCGCGCAGGCGAAGACCGTGGATCTGAGCCAGTTGTTTTCCACCGCGATGGCGGTGGCCGGTGACGGGACAGGGCTGAATGTCGCCCTGGGCGCACCGCCCCGCTGATTGAGGATTGAAGACGACATGTCACAAGGGAGTGAGGAAATCATGGATACTACGACTGAGTCTGCCGCTGGTGCAGAGGATATCGCCGACTGCGCCACCGCCGCAACAGAAGTCGGGCCGGAGGGCTGCACCGACGAGACCACGCAGATGTCGACTGAGTCTCCGGACGGCGCGAGCGTGCAGTCGACGCCGACCTTGCAGTCGACGCCGGCTGTCGAGGCCGGCGCGCAAAAAAGGCGCCGTCGGTTCGGAGCGCTGACCGATCGGCTGACGGCCAAGCTGGTCGTCTGGATACTCGCCGCTGCCGTCGTTGGCCTGGCCGTGGCACTGGGAATCGTCAGCACGTCGCTGTCCGACCGCAACGAGCAGATCGCTGCGCAGCAGGCGCAGACCGCCGACAATGCCAAGGCCGAGCAGGTCGCCCTGAGCTATGCCAAGACGGCGGCCACGATGGACTACAAGTCACTTGACGAGTGGCGGCGGAATCTGGTCGCGGGTACCTCGCCGGAGCTCACCTCGAAGCTCTCGGACGCGGCGACGTCTATGGAGCAGGTCATCGTACCGCTGCAGTGGACGTCGACGGCGGAACCGATTGCCGCACAAGTCACTTCGCAGAACGGGAGCGTCTATGTCGTGCGGGCATTCGTGGCGGTCTCGACCAAGAACGCCCAGGCGCCTGAAGGTGTGCAGTCGACCGCTACGTATACTGTGACGCTGGACAAGTCGAAGAACTGGCTGATTACCGACGTGGGTGGAGTTGTTCCCGCCGGTCCACGCTGACCTGTCGACGCCGACCGTCCGGCGCTGCCACTGGTTTGCGACGGTCGGCCACCCGACGGAGCAGAGTGAGGACGAGCGCACGGCAACGGCCCCTGAGTGCGGTGAGGATGTGTGAATGGCTTCGGTCAATCGCCAAGACTACTTCGATTGCGGGTTCCAGATTCTCGCTACGCAGGGCTACGGGGGTTTACGACTGACCAGTTTATGCAAACAGCTCAGGGTCACCACGGGCTCGTTCTACAACTGGTTCAGGAACTGGGACGATTTCGTCGATCAATTTCTGGAGTATTGGATCGCCGAGCGTACGGAGAACGTCGCCGTGACGGCTAGCGCGCTGCGCGACCCGGTGGAACGCCTGGTAGTCCTACAGCAGTTCGCGACTGAGACGCCGCATGCGGCCGAAGTCGCCATGCGGGCCTGGAGTTCCATTGATCAGCGGGTCCGGCGAGTCCAGGAGCATGTAGATCAGGCTCGTCTGGAACTGATCGAGAGCGCGCTGCGTGATCTCGGCGTCCCCTCGCCGCTGGCTGGGCGACTCGCCGCCTACGGTCTGAGTCTGGTGATCGGGCATCAGCACCTCCATCCCGATCAGATGACGTGGTCGCTCACCCACTTCATCACGTTGGCTCAGCTGCATGCCGAGTCGTGATGGCTCTCAGATCAGCAATAGTGCCTGTATACCACCACCGATGACGATCAAGCTGGGTTCAGAGAATGGTGAAAGGCTGGCGTGAGAAGTGGCCTTGGTCTTTGGCTTTATTTAACATAGAATAAAACTATGTATGAGAACTCTCGCGCCGGCTTCCTGGCGCGCCACGCAGTTCGCGGATGGTGTGCGTAGAAATGGATTGCGAAAACAGAACACGCATCGTGAACAGTTCATCGACAGCTAGCCGATCGGTCCCCGGGGAAGTAGGGATCTGGGTGCTTGTGCTCGCCGAGGTGTCGATATTCACTGTCGTCTTCGGTGCGTTTGTCGTCGAGTGGTCTCGCAACCCGTCCTTCGCGACCTCGGCCGCGCAGGCGCATGTGACACTTGGCATTCTCAATACCGTTGTCTTGCTGACGAGTTCGCTGACCGCCGCCGAGGTGGTGGCGCGCGTCGGCGACCGCCACGGCGCGCGCAATCCGATTCGCCCGTTGCTCGCGACCGCCGCGCTGGGTGTGGTGTTCATCCTCGTCAAGATCTACGAGTACACGAGCCTGGTCCGCGAAGGTCTGACGCCGCTCACCGACAGCTTCGGGATGTACTACTACGTCCTCACCGGTCTTCATCTGACGCACGTGCTACTCGGACTGGGGGCATTGGCGATAGCGCACCGCGCGCTCGTGCGTGCTGACGGTCACCGGGATAGGACGCTGATCACCACGCGGTCGGCGATGATCTATTGGCACATGGTGGATGTGTTGTGGCTGTTCCTGTTTCCGCTCGTCTATCTGGCTGCGAGGTGACCCCGATGACGTTGTTTGTCAGTGGTAGGCGATCGGTGACGGTGTGGGCTCTGCTCGTCCTCGCCACGTTGGCGACGTGGCTGATCAGCCGGGACGTGATGGCTGTGCACGTGATGGTGACCCTAATCATGGGGGTGGCGATGGTAAAGGCGTTCGTCGTGATGTGGGAATACATGGAGGTTCGATCCGCGCCGCGATCGTTGCAGGTGGCGGTGTGCACGTGGTTGGTGGTGACCTTCGTGGTCATCGTGGGCATGGAGTGGATATTGATATGACGCGCACTGGATTGACGGATACGGAATCGACGCCGTGCGAGGACGAGACTATGCGGCCCGACGAGGCCGCCGACGAGTCACGACGATCGTTGAACAACCATCTTCTGCTTACCTGGGCGGGCCCGCTGAGCATCATCATCACCCTGATCGGGTGGGCCGGGTTCGCGCGCTTCCTGCCGCCTCCGTCACCGGAACTCGATCCCGCACAGGTGGTTTCGCTGTGGAGCGATCACACCGACCTCATCGTGGTCGGGATGATCTTCTGCATGTGGGGCGGCACCTTCTACGCGATCTTCGCGGTGTCGGTGTTTTCGATGCTCAGGAGGATCGAGCCGGGTCGTCCGCTGCTGTCGTATGCGCAGTTGGTGATGGGCATGTTCACGATCGCGTTCTTATGCTGGAACTTCATGTGGCTCGGTGCGGTCGGCTATATTGCCCCGAGTTCGCCGCAGATGCTCAAAGGCCTCGCCGACATTGGCTTCCTGATGACCTTCGCACCCATTCCGCCGTTCTCCATGCAGTGTGCTTTCGTGGCGCTGGTCGTCCTGCGCGACTGGTCGGACAATCCGCTACTGCCGCGATGGGTCGGCTACCTGAATCTGTGGGTCGCGATCTTCTTCCTGCCGGCCCAGTGCGCATTGCTGGTCACCAGCGGCCCGCTGGCCTATGACGGACTGCTGACATTCTGGGTTCCGGTTGCGGTGTTCACCGCGTGGTTTTTCGTCATGTGCGCAACGATGCGCAAAGGATTCCGTGCCTCCTTTGCCGAACACGACTCTCTCGATGAAACACAACCGAATTCACCTAGCAGCCCAATTGAGGAGAAGGTGCGATGACTACCTCGCCGCAATCTCGGCCCTACGATCCGCTGAACATCTCGAGCCTCGAGTTCTGGTCGTCGTCCCCGCGCGAGCGCGATGTACTGCTCTCGGAACTTCGACGAGAACGCCCTGTCAGCTGGCAGCCGCCGGCGGAAGGCGGAATGGCTGCCCCGGAGAATGACGGCTATTGGGCCGTGACGTCGCATGAGTTCATCAAGTACGTCAGCCGAACACCGGAGCTCTTCTGTTCCGGGGAGGGCATCCAGATGGAGGAGATCCCGTCCGACATCTTGGAGGCGGTGTCTGGGTTCCTGGCGATGGACGGCCAACGTCACAAGTCGCTCCGCAAGCTGGTGAGCAACGCATTCACTCCCAAGCAGGTCAAGCGACTCGAAGCGGGTATTCGTGACCGCGCCGCGACCATCGTCGAGAGGTTGCTCGAGATCGGCGAGGGGGACTTCGTCCAGAATGTCTCCAAACTGATGCCGATGAACACCTTCTACGACGTGGCCGGCCTACCGGCGCAGTACCGGGAAGAGGCGGCCAAGAACGCCGACGAGATGGCGGCTTGGAACGACCCGGACATCGCCGAGGGACGCCAGCCCGGCGAGGTGCTGATGGATGGTGCGATCGGGAACCTGGCCATCGGCCTGGAGTTCGCCGAGATGACCCGGGCGCAACCCCGCGACGACGTATGGACCAACCTGGTCTCGGCCGAGGTCGACGGCCGCCACCTCACCGACGAGGAACTGGCGACGATGTTCGTCCTGCTCTCCTTCGCGGGCAACGACACGACCAGAACGTCAATCAGTCTGGGCACCAAGGCATTTCTGGATCATCCCGACCAGATCGCCTATCTGCTTGAGGACTTCGACGGGCGTATCAACCACGCTATCGAGGAGGTCTTGCGGTGGGTGACACCCATCATGACCTTCCGGCGTACCGCGACCGAGGACACGGTGCTCGGTGGTCAGCAGATCCGCAAGGGCGACTGGGTGGTGATGTTCTACGCGTCGGGAAATCGCGACGAGACGGTCTTCGAGGATCCGTGGAAGTTCGACGTCTCGCGCACGCCGAGGGGGCATGTGGCGTTCGGGGGTGGGGGCCCCCACTTCTGCATCGGGAGTTTTCTGGCGCAGGCAATGCTGCGGCACATGTTCGACCAGATACTGCATCGGATTCCCGATCTGTCCCTGGGGGAGCCGGAGCTGCTGGTGGGCAACTTCGCTGGCGCGGTCAAGAAGATGTCGGCGTCGACGGGATGCCCGGTCATGCATTGATCGACACCGGCGCGCATTGGGCCGAGATCCGTTGGGCGCAGGGCAATCAGGTGACCAATGTAGTGCGCACGCGGACCCGTAGCGTCAGACCCTCCAGCTGATTTCCTAAGCAATATTCGAAAATGCTCGACACAGCCGACAGGCTCGGCTAAGCTGCGAGCTAGGTCACACACATAAGAGACATTATGTTCTGCGGAGCAGTCAGCCCGCCCTTGTATGTGGCATCACCGACTCGTATGTGGCAACACGGCGAAGTACCGAATGAGAGGTAGCCGACATGGCTTTCAAGGATGCAGACGAAGTTCGCAAGTACCTGGGCGGGGTCTTCGAAACGGCTTTCGCCGATCCCGAGCTCGGCCCCAAGCTCCGCGACACCGGAATCCAGCTGAAGACCGTCTACACCGAACCCGACACCGCACTGGTGATCGACACCGTATCCGGCACCGTGCGCGTGGCCGCCGAAGGCGAGGAGACCTCCGCAGAGATGGTGATGTCGGCAGACACCGGAAACGCCTACTGGCAGGGCAAGGTCAACCTGCCGCTGGCCATGGCCAAGAGTCGCATCAAGGTCAACGGGAACGTGGCAAGCCTGCTGAAGCTGGCCCCGTTGGGCAAGAAGCTCTACCCGGCCTACATCGAGGCTCTCAAGGCCGACGGCCGCGACGACCTCCTGGTGTGACGCGCCGACGATAAGGAGACCGACAGATGTATCCAGGAACTCATGCGCTGACCACTCCGGACAAGCCCGCGATCATCGTTGCCGAAACGGGTGAGCTGCGCACCTACAGTCAGCTCGACGGGCATTCCGCCGATCTCGCCGCGGGCCTGCACGACCTCGGACTCCGGCGCGGTGACGTCATTGCGATGCTCAGCGACAACGCTATCGAGTGCTTCGAGATCTACTGGGCCGCAATGCGAAGTGGGCTGTACGTGGTGGCGATCAATCGGCATCTGTCGCCCGCCGAAGTCGCCTACATCGTCGACGACAGCGACGCCCGAGTGCTGTTCGCCTCCGCCGGTGTCGGTGAGCTCGCCGCCGCCGTCGCACCGCTCGTCGATGGCATCGAGCGTCGGTTCGCCTTCGGTGGCGATGTCGAGGGATACCAGTCCTACGACGAGTTCATGGCGGCTGCAGGTCCGCGGCTGACCGAGCAGCCGCGTGGATCGGACATGCTGTACTCGTCCGGAACAACCGGTCGTCCCAAGGGGATTCGCCCGCCGCTGCTTCCGATCTCGATCGACCAGCCGGGTGATCCGATCGTCGGGTTGATGTCGCAGGCGTTCGGTATCGGCGCCGACGACGTCTACCTGTCGCCGGCGCCCATCTACCATGCCGCACCGCTGAAGTGGTCGGGCGCCGTGCACTCGCTCGGCGGCACGGTGGTGATGATGCAGAAGTTCGATCCGCAGGCGTGTCTGACGGCGATCGAGAAGTACTCGATCACCGTCGCTCAGCTGGTCCCGACCATGTTCGTCCGGTTGCTGCAACTCGACGAGGCGACCCGGCTGCGCTACGACACATCGTCGTTGAGGCTGGCCGTGCACGCAGCCGCGCCCTGCCCGCCAGAGGTCAAGCACGCGATGATCGACTGGTGGGGACCGATCATTCTCGAGTACTACGGGGCCACCGAGGGGCACGGCATCTACTTCGTGTCCACCCAGGAGTGGCTGGACAAGCCGGGGACGGTCGGCAAGCGCGGACTCGGCGTCGCACACATCTGTGACGACGAGGGTCGTGAACTCGGTGTCGGCGAGGTCGGCACCGTCTACTTCGAGCGTGAATCGCGACCGTTCGAGTATCACAAGGATCCCGAGAAGACGCGGGCCGCAGAGCATCCGGAGCATCCGAACTGGACGAGCGTCGGCGACCTCGGCTACCTCGACGAGGACGGGTACTTGTTCCTGACCGACCGTAAGGCGTTCATGATCATTTCGGGTGGCGTCAACATCTACCCGCAGGAGATCGAGAACGTTCTCACCCTGCACCCGGTTATCTTCGATGTCGCCGTGATCGGAGTGCCGCACCCGGAGATGGGTGAGGAGGTCAAAGCGGTGGTGCAGCTCAAGGAGGGGACGCAGGCGTCTCCCGAGCTCGAACAGGAGTTGATCGACTACGTCCGGGAGCGAATCGCGCACTACAAGGCGCCGCGCTCCGTCGACTTCGTCGACGAGCTTCCGCGTACCGCTACCGGAAAGCTGGTCAAGCGTCTGCTGACCGACAAGTACGCCACAGCTTCTGCTGTGTGACACCACCGGAAACCTGAGAACACGAGATCGCTGACCCAGGTCTGCGAGACATCCCCACGACAACTTGTATCGAGGAGAATCAATGTCTGAATTCAATGGAAAGCGCGTCGTCGTCACAGGCGCCGCATCGGGTATCGGGCACGCGGTGGCGGCTGAGCTCGTCAAGGCCGGCGCCGAGGTGACCAGCCTCGACCGCAACGCTCCGACCGCGGCCGTCGCCCGCCACATTCCGGTGGACCTCAGCGACATCAGCAGTATCGAGGCAGCGCTGGAGCAGCTCGGTGATGGCTACGACGCGCTGCTCAACATCGCCGGAGTGCCGGGGACCGCACCCGCGGCGACAGTGTTCGCGGTGAACACCCTCGCCACGCGAGTGTTGGCGGAAGAATTCCTCACTCGGCTCAACCCGGGTGGTGCGGTGGTGGTTGTCTCCTCCACCGCGGGCTTCGGTTGGCCCAATCGGCTCGAGCAGATTCGCGACTTCCTGGCCACCGACACCTTCGCCGAGGGCGCGGCATGGTTCGAGGCCAATCCACAAGAGGGCAATGCCTACAACTTCTCCAAGGAGTGCACCACGGTCTTCGTGCACGCGATGGGCTTGGTGTTTGCGGACGCAGGGTTGCGCATCAATGCCGTGCTGCCGGGCCCGGTCGAAACGCCGATTCTGCAGGACTTCCGTGAGTCGATGGGCGAGGAGACCATCGACGGCGTCGCAGCTCTGCTCGGCCGTCACGCCACCGCAGAGGACATCGCCGGCGTGGTGACCTTCCTCGCAAGCGACGCCAGTTCGTGGATGAACGGTTCCTCGGTCACCGTCGACGGCGGAATCACCGGCGCGGTGCTCTCCGGCAGCGTGCCGGCACCGGAGATCTGATGGTCGCCCCCGACGTCGCCGTGGCAGTCGTGCAGACCGATCCCGACTCCGTACTGGCCGATCTCCGTGCGGTGTACCGCTCCGGACGCACTCGCGGTATCGAATGGCGGCGCAAGCAACTCGATGGGATCGAGCGACTGGTTGTCGAGCAGGAGGCGGCGATTGCCGAGGCGATCGGTGCCGACCTCGGACGCAACCCGCACGATGCCTGGTTCGGCGAGATCGTCGGCACCAAAGGCGAAGTGGCGGAGGCGAGGAAGAACCTGCGCCGGTGGATGAAGCCCCGGCGTGAACGGCTGCCGCTGCTGCAACTCCCGGGCTCGGCGAAGGTGCACTACGAGCCACTCGGGGCGGTGTTGATCATCGGTCCCTGGAACTATCCGGTCTTCCTGACGCTGTCGCCTCTGGTGGCTGCCGTCGCGGCAGGCAACACGGTGGTGATCAAGCCTTCGGAGCTTGCTCCGGCAACCTCGGCTCTGTTGGCTCGACTTGTACCGCGCTACCTCGATCCTGAGGCGATCGTGGTGGTCGAGGGCGACGGTGCGACCACTCAGCAATTGCTCGCCGCGGGCTTCGACCATGCGCTGTTCACCGGTGGGACCGAGATCGGCCGCAAAATCATGGCGGGTGCCGCGCAGACGCTGACGCCGGTCACCCTGGAACTCGGTGGCAAGAGTCCGGTGATCGTCGATGCCGATGCCGATATCGAGGTCACCGCGCGTCGTATCGCCTGGGTCAAGCTGATGAACTCGGGGCAGACATGCATCGCCCCCGACTACGTGCTCGTCGACAACCGGGTGAAGTCGAAGCTGATTACGGCTCTGACGCAGTGTCTCTCGGACTTCGTCGTAGGTGAGGTAGTCGGCCGTCCCATCGTCAACGAACGGCAGTTCGATCGCTTGTCGTCTTACCTTGATTCCACGTCCGGCCGGGTGGTCGTGGGTGGCGGGGTCAACCGCGCGGCATTGACCATCGAGCCGACCATCGTCGAGGATCCCGATGCGGCCGATCCGATCATGCAGGAAGAGATCTTCGGTCCGCTGCTTCCGGTCATCGGTGTCGGGAGCGTCAAGGAAGCCGCCGACTTCGTCACCGCCCGCCCGAAACCCCTTGCGGTGTACCTGTTCTCCTCGTCGCGACGTCAAGCCAAGTTCATCGTGGACGAGGTGCCCGCCGGCGGAGTCGTGATCAATCACGTGGCGATGCACTGCCTCGTACCGAACCTACCGTTTGGAGGGGTCGGGGCCAGCGGTATGGGTGCCTACCACGGACGTTGGGGATTTGAAACCTTCAGTCACCGGAAGTCGGTGCTCAGCAAGACATTCAAGCCTGATCTCCGGTTGGTCTACCCGCCGCACTCAGATCGAGCGAAGACGGTTCTACGCAAGATTTTCTGACTGTCGAGCAAACGATCATCGATCTGTCCATGAGTCCGATGAAGACGAGGAGCCCACTGTGGGTGTTGAGGTGAGTGTGGCGAATCTGACGAAGTCGTTTGGTTCGCAGAATATTTGGCGTGATGTGTCGTTGACCTTGCCCGAGGGTGAGGTGTCGGCGTTGTTGGGTCCGTCGGGTACCGGTAAGTCGGTGTTCTTGAAGACGTTGATCGGGTTGCTGCATCCGGAGCAGGGGTCGGTGATCATCGATGGCACCGACATCACCCAGTGTTCGGCGAAGGAACTCTATGAGATCCGCAAGTTGTTCGGTGTGTTGTTTCAGGACGGTGCGTTGTTCGGGTCGATGAGTTTGTATGACAACATCGCGTTCCCGCTTCGTGAGCACACGAAGAAGAAGGAGAACGAGGTCCGCGACATCGTGATGGAGAAGATCGACCTGGTCGGTCTGGCCGGTGCCGAGGACAAGCTGCCGGGTGAGATCTCTGGTGGTATGCGTAAGCGTGCCGGGTTGGCGCGGGCGTTGGTGTTGGATCCGCAGATCATCTTGTGTGATGAGCCGGATTCGGGTTTGGATCCGGTGCGTACCGCCTATATTTCGCAGCTGTTGATCGATATCAATGCGCAGATCGATGCGACGATTCTGATCGTGACGCACAACATCAACATCGCTCGGACGATTCCGGACAACATCGGGATGTTGTTCCGCAAGGAGTTGGTGATGTTCGGTCCGCGGGAGCAGTTGCTGACTTCGGAGCAGCCGGTGGTCAAGCAGTTCCTCTCCGGTGATCGGTTCGGTCCGATCGGTATGTCGGAGGAGAAGGACGAGGCGGTCCAGAAGCAGGAAGAGGCGATGCAGGCCGCGGGTATCGGTGGTGGCGGCACCAAGGACGACTTCTCGCAGATCATCCCGCAGGTGCAGCCCAATCCGGGGATGCCCGAACGCAAGGCTGTTGCCCGTCACCGCGAACGCGTCCTGGAACTGCTGCCGTCGCTGCCGGACAACGCCCAGCGCGCGATCCGTGAATCGATGGCGCAGGAGGACGAGATCCGCGCTCAGGCGCAGGCCCACGGCGCCGATGTCGCGGACACGGCACCGATCCCCATCGGCGGCCGATAGTCGGGGTGCGTCACGAGGGGTGCGTACCGGGCACGTGATGCTGGCCGGCCTCGGTGCAACCACCAGCGGCCACCGAGTGCCGGATCGGCTCACGGCGCCGATACACTGTTCCGTATCGGGTTTCGAGTCACCGGCAGGTTTGCAACAGCTCTGACGCAGCGCGTAGCCGGGTGGAGCATACGATCAGGCGGGCTCTCGGGATTGGTTGTCCATGCTGGGATCCCGTTAGCTGGTTAATGACTTGGACGACCCATGGCGCCGACTGAACCATCTCGGGCGTGCGCTTGGGAATGATTCCTTGCCAGCCGATGGGTCCGATGCCCTTGAACACGTGCGGGCGGAAAATCATTCGGATGGCAACAAGCTTTGTGCCCCATCCGATCACTGCTGCGATCACGGGCATCGAGGCGTAGACGATCCAGTTCTCTTGTACATCGTGGACGATCTCCGGCCATGTCTGCACGGCTACGACCCCCTCTGTGTCTCCCGGCGATGGCCTTGCGCCGGATATTCAGCAGGTGCTGTCGATCACAGAAGCGGTTGTGTCCCCGCTCTCCCCCGAGCACCCAGATCGACGTGATGAGAATCACATACCATAATCCATTCGAGATTAAAAAACAACCATCGTCAGTCTGCCTCGCAACACTTGGCGGCGAGCGTCGGCCAGCAACGGGTAGGAGCGAAACGACGGCGCGCACTGCTCCTGAGGTGCTGTTGGCTGCCGGAAACCTCTCGGCGATCTGGAGCGAGTACTGATCGGGCCAGAGAGTGAGTTGTCGGAAGAGTGGATCGTTTGGCGGGGTGGGCCGGCTTGGTGGTGATACCGCCAGGCCGGCCCGGCTTCACTTGGTGTCCAGGGAGCCACCAGGAGTATCCGCCCCCAAACGCGCTGCCGGCCCGGTGAAATAGTGTTCGCCGTCGAACGACGCCGGATGTCCGGCAGCGAGGTAGGTCCCGATGCCGGTCTGGGTGAGTTCGGCGAACAGCGGGTTGTCGGTGAGTGCTCCCGATCCGACCACCTCGTCGAAGCTGCGGTAGCGCTGCGCGAGCACCGACGACTCGTCGAGAGCGGTGGCCGCCTCATCGGTGGAGTGTTCGGCGAACCATTTGCCGAACAACGCATTCAGCACGCTGCGATGGATGTAGCGGTCGGCTTCGCGGGAGAAGTCCGCGTCGAGCGTCTGCTCGAGCGAGGCGATGACGGACTCGGTTCCGGTGATACGAGCGAGATCCCGGAAATGTCGCGGTGTCAGTGCGACGAGCATGAAGCGGTCGCCGTCGGCGGTGACGATGTCGGTACCATAGGTGCCGTACACGTCGTTGCCGGTCGCCGGGCGTGAGTGTGCGTTGACCTGCGGTTCGGTCAGATAGCCCAGGGTGCTGGCGATCGACAGTGCGGTGTCCTCCAACGGCAGGCGGATCGACGCTCCCTGGCCGGTCTGCTCGCGCCGGCGCACCGCGGAGGTGACGGCCAGCGCCGCATACAGGCCGCAGACCACATCCCAGGCGGGTAGCACGTGATTGACGGGGCCGTCGTGGTCGACGGGGCCGGTGATCTGAGGGAATCCCAGCCCAGCGTTGACGGTGTAGTCGACGGCGGGGGAGCCGTCGGAACCGCCGAGCAGTTCCAACACGATGACGTCGGGGCGGAACCCGGCAAGGGTGTTGTGGCTCATCCACTCCCGGCCACCGGAGTTGGTGACGAGAATGCCGCCGCCGGGACCGGACTCGGTGACGAGGCGTTGGACCATCCGCTGACCCTCGGGAGACCGCAGGTCGGCGGTGACAGACTTCTTGCCCTTGTTGAGACCCGTCCAATAGATCGAGGTGGTGCCGTCGTCGGTGAGTGGCCAACGATTCACGTCGGCGGCGCCGCCGATCGGATCGACCCGGATGACCTCTGCGCCCAGTTGTGAGAGGGTCAGCCCACATAGTGGGGAGGCGACGAAGCTCGACACCTCGACAATTCGAACCCCGGCCAGCGGGCGGGATTCTTCAGTCGGCATGTCAGACCGCCTCGACGGTCGCGGTGAGGCCCTGACCGCCGCCGATGCACATGGTGACCAGTCCGGTGCCGCCACCTCGGCGGTGGAGTTCGTGGAGCAGGGTGGTGGTCATCCGAGCACCGGTGGCGCCGATCGGGTGGCCCAGCGATATCCCGGAACCGTTGACGTTCAACCGATCCTGATCGTCCCACTTCCAACCGTCGAGCACACTGAGTACCTGTACGGCGAATGCCTCGTTGAGCTCGACGAGGTCGCACGTCTCGAGTAGTGCCGCGGCGGAGTCGAATCCGCCACGGGTGGCCAGCTTTTCGACCGCCGGCACCGGCCCGATGCCCATCCTCGACGGATCGCATCCCGCAGCAGCCCATCCGGTGAGGTAGCCGATCGGTTCGAGTCCGAGCTCATCGAGCTGGTCCTCGGCGACGATCAGGCAGGCGGCTGCGGCGTCGTTCTGCTGACTGGCGTTGCCGGCGGTCACGGTGCCGCCAGGCGTGACGGTGCGCAGCCGGGCCAACGATTCGGGAGTCGAGTCGGGCCGGATGCCCTCGTCGCGGGCGAAGACGATCGGGTCCTTTTTACGTTGCGGCACTGTGATTTCGACGATCTCGTCGTCGAAACACCCAGCTTCCCAGGCGGCGGCGGCACGCTGATGGCTGCGGGCGGCGTAGGCGTCCGCAGCCTCACGGGTGATGTGGTGATCGGCGGCGAGGTTCTCGGCGGTCTCGATCATCCCGGAGATTTCCCCGAAGCGCCACACCGGTTGGGAGCGTTCGCGTCCGCGGTCCAGGCGGTCATACATGGTGACATTGCCCGACCGGGCGCCCCAGCGATTCGTGGTCGAATAGTACTCGATCCGGCTCATCGACTCGACCCCGCCGGCCAGCACGGCGTCGGCGGCGCCGGTCTGCACCATCATCGCGGCGGTGACCAGAGCCTGCAGTCCACCGCCGCACCGGCGATCGAGTTGCATGCCGCCCACCGAGATGGGTAAGTCGGCGTGCAGTGCGATCCAACGTCCGACGCACGGGACCTCGGAATTGGCGTAGGACTGGGCGAAGACGACGTCATCGATGCGTTCGGGATCGATGCCCGAACGGGCGACGACGGCCTTGGCGACCGCGGCGCCGAGATCCTCGACGGGAACATCACGCAACGCGCCACCGAACGTGCCGACGGCGGTGCGCGAGGGTGCCACGATCGCCGCGCGGCGTAACCGGTTGCTGTTCATGTCACATGAACCGTCCGCCGGTGACCTCCATGACCGTGCCGGTCATGTAGGACGACAGGTGAGTTGCGAGAAAAAGTGCGACCGTGGCGACCTCGCTGACCTCGCCGGCCCGCTTCATTGGGATCTCGGCCATCTTCTGATCCCATGCCTTCTGCGGCATTGCCTCGGTCATCGCCGAGCGGATGAGGCCCGGCTGGATGGCGTTGACCCGTACTCCGTGGTGCGCAAGCTCTTTCGCCGCCGCCTTGGTCATGCCGACTATGCCGGCCTTGGCTGCCGAATAGTTGGTCTGTCCGACCATGCCGACCTTGCCGGACAGGGAGGACAGGTTGATGATGGTGCCGCTCGTGCGTTCGCGCATGATCGCTGCCGCCTTGCGAGTGCCGTTCCAGGTGCCCTTGAGGTGGACGTTGATCACCTGGTCGAATTGCTCTTCGGTCATGTTGCGCATGGTGGCGTCCCGGGTGATGCCCGCGTTGTTGACCATCACGTCGACGGGTCCGAAATGTTGTGCAGCAGCGGCGAGTAGCGCGTCCACGTCGTCGCCGCGGGTCACATCGCACGCCACGCCGACGGCGACACCGTCCCCGCCGAGTTCGGTGGCGGCCTTCTGCGCGGCATCGGCATTGATGTCACCGATGACGACGCGGGCGCCTTCGTCGACGAACAATTGCGCGATGGCGAAGCCGATACCCTGTGCGGCACCGGTGATCACGGCGGTCTGGTCCTTCAAGAGCGGTCCGGGCATGGGGATCCTGTCGTGTAAGTGTGCTGGGATGGTGTGGGGCGCGGTGGGCTACTTGCTTGCAGTACGAATGAGGTTGCCGCCGATGATGAGTCGCTGGATCTCGCTGGTGCCCTCATAGAGCCGGAGCAGGCGGACATCGCGATAGATCCGCTCCACCGGAACCCCGCGCATATAGCCGGTACCGCCGTGGACCTGCACCGCGAGATCGGCGACCTTGCCGACCATCTCGGTGCAGTAGAGCTTGGCCACCGATGGTGCGGTCCGTCGGTCCTCGCCGGTGACGTATTTGAGCGCGGCGTCACGTACGAGTGCGCGCCCGGCCATCACCCCGGTCTGCTGGTCGGCGAGCATGGCCTGCACCAATTGGAAAGAGCCGATGGGCTTCCCGCCCTGGGTGGCATTGGCCGCGTATTCGACCGACTCATCGAGGGCACGTTGTGCCTGCCCGACCGCGAGCGCAGCGATATGCACCCGACCTCGCGCCAGGGAGGTCATCGCGGCGCGATATCCGGTCTCCTCGTCACCGCCGACGAGCGCCGAGGTGGGCACACGCACACCGTCGAAGCTGACGTCGGAGGTCCACGCCCCCTCCTGACCCATCTTCTTGTCCTTGACCCCGACCTCGACTCCTGGTGTATCGGCGGGAACCAGGAATACCGCTATCCCCGTGTTCTTGCCTTCTGCGGGACGGGTTCTGGCGAATACGACGAACAGGTCGGCGATCGGTGCGTTGGTGATGAAGCGCTTCTGTCCGTCGATCACCCACTGGTCGCCGTCGAGCGTCGCCTTGGTGCGCAGGCCGGCGGGATTCGAGCCGGCGCCGGGCTCGGTGAGAGCGAAGGAGGCGACGACGTCGCCGGAGGCGATGCGCTCGAGCCAATCCCTCTTCTGCTCGTCGGTCCCGAAGTTCACCAACACCTGCCCGGCGATGCCGTTGTTGGTGCCGAACATCGACCGCAGAGCGAGCGTCGTGTAGCCGAACTCCATCGCCAGCTCGACGTCCTGGGTGAGATCGAGGCCGAGGCCACCCCATTCTTCGGGGATCGCGTACCCGAACAGGCCCATCTCGGCTGCTTGGGCGCGCAGGTCGTCGGGAATGGTGTTGGTCTCGGCGATCTCGTTCTCGCGCGGCACGACCTTGGTGCGGATGAAGTCGTGGACCACCGAGCGGATCTGCTCGAAGTCGTCCGCGCCGACGGCCGGGGTGTGCTGCTGTGCGGGTGAAGCCATGCGATCGAAATTATCAAATCTGTGGAGTTGTGCCAACTATCCGAACTATATGTCCTGGCTATGTCTTGCATAGCGGGTGAGTGATAGTTGAGTTTGATAATCTCTGCGCGTTGATGTGAGTCGAGGAGGCAGTGGTGGCACAGCCCGTGGGTGGTCGATCGGTCGAGGCGGCATCGTCGGTGCTCAAGCAGATTGCGGCCCAGGAGATCCGCCGCATGATCTTCGCCGGCGAGATGCGGCCGGGAACCAAGGTCGATCAGGATGCGGTCGCCGAATCTCTCGGGATGAGTAAACTGCCGGTGCGTGAGGCGCTGATCTCACTCAGCGGGGAGGGAATCATCGAGACGATTCCGCGGCGCGGCGCCTTTGTGGCCGACCTGTCCCGCGAGGACATTCGCGATCACTACTGGATGCTCGGCGTGATCTCCGGGCTGGCCGCCGAACGTGCGTCGGCGACTCTCTCCGACACCGACCTCGACGAGCTGCGTGTGTTGGCGACCGAGATGGAGGAGGCGACCGATCTCCTTGAGATCGAGCGCCTCAACTTTCGCTTTCATCGGCTGATCAACCTCGGCACGCGCTCACGGCGTCTGATCGCCGAGCTCAAACTCCTCAGTGGGGCAATCCCGTCCGGCTTCTTCGACTCCCACCCGGACTCGGTCGCGTCGTCCTTGCGGGATCATCGCGAGATCGTCGATGCACTCGCCGGCCGCTCGCCGGGTATGGCACGCACGCTGACCGAAGGCCACTTCCTCCGCGGGGGTCATCGTGCGGTGGCTCTCCTGGAGGAGCGCGGGTTCTGGAGATAAGTGAATCGTCCCGCGGGTGACCGAGATTTGGCGAACAGACTCGGCACGGTCGCTTCGTGATCATCGCTGTCGATCGCATCGACAGCGGGGTAGCGGGTTGCTGTACTCACCAACGTGGCCGTCGACAGCATATCGTTTGACCTCGGAATCGCAGGTGTTAATAATGTATATTAAAAACGGGCGCACTCGGCTCCCCGGATGTAAGGACGTTGATGTTCGTAGTGATCGGAGGTGGCGCGGCGGGCTGCGCTGCAGCGTTTGTGCTGAACCGGGCCGGACACCGCGTTACGTTGCTCGAGGCAAGTGGCGACCTCGGCGGTCGTACGCGCACCGTCGATCGCGATGGATTCGGAGTCGAAGTCGGCGCGATCTACATGCTGAACTCGTACGAACGCTGCGTGGAGTTGCTGTCAGAGGCCGGGTCGGAGGACCTTCTCATTCCGTGGTCGCCGCTGGCCGGATTGTGGGACGGTGCAAAACTTCATCCGCTCCGATATGATTCGATCCCGACATTCTTCCGTCTGCCGATTCTTTCGCTGGCCGACAAGGCGCGGCTGGCGGTCAAGGTGGCGCAGGCAGTAATGAGCCCCGCGCCTGCGCCTTTCGAGACGGACAGCCTCGCGAGCTTCGACGATGGCGAGAATATGGAGACGTGGTCGCGAAGAAATCTCGGGGACAACATCTTTGAGTGCTTTGTCCGTCCGATGATCGAACCGTCGTTCGGCAGCGACTGTAGGGATCTGTCGGTGCCCTACCTGCGGGGAATCATGAAGCGTGCGCACAAGTCGAAGTTCCGGCTGCCGAGGGAGGGTATGGGTAGCATCTGTGCGGCGCTGACCAAGGGCATCGACGTTCAGCTCGGGAGCGAAGCAATCGCGGTGGACAAGGTCGATGACGCCGTGACCGTGACCACTGCCAGCGGAGAGACTCTACGCGCTGAGGGAGTCGTTGTTGCGACTGATTCGCTTCGTGCCGCTGAGATTCTCGAGCCTATGATCACTCCCAACGCGGTCCGCGCACTTCGTGATGCGCCCTACGCGTCGATGGCTCACGTCAATCTGCGTTGGGCCGTCGATCCTTGGCCGGGCAATGACGTCGAGATGCTGTTGCCTATCGGCGTCGGAGACCGACCGATTCTCGGGACCATCGTGAAGACAGGCGCCACGTCGCCGTTGGTCCCCTCCGGCGCCCGCATGTTGGACGCATACCTTTCCAGTGCTGCCACCAAAGCGATGACCGACCAGGAGATGATCGATACCACTCTGCGGCACGTCGGTGAGATTCTGGGGCCGGCTGTTCCGGAGCCCGTTGCCGAGGTTTTCACAGACCATCGCGCGCTCGCGGTGTGCCCACCTGGCCACTACCGGGCTATGCAGCAGCTCAGGAACTCGATGCCCGGCCGCGTCCGCATCGCCGGAGATTATTTGGCGCATCTGGGTGTCGAGACCGCGGTCGTCAGTGGCGATCGCGCCGCCAAGGACCTATTGGCGTCGGACTGATCTGCGTCCGGCCAGGGGTGTGTGACTCTAACGCCCGGGCGCAGCATGGATCTCATCCGGTGTCCAAGATCGGGGAACGACGCCTTGACCGCGGTCAGAAGAGCCCGCCGTTCAGAGGCGACCAGCGGGAGCCCCCTCCTCAATAGAAGAGCCCGCCGTACTGGCGCCTGGACGCAACACGCCTCGAACAGCAGCTTAGGTGCTACCCGCCGACAGCTGCCATGTACCACTTCGCTGCGGCGGCGAACTGCGCGAATACTTCTGGAGTTGTTGTAGCCGTGATCGTTTCGGACTCGAAACGCCACTCCGGGAGCTCACCGGCCAATGCCCACGCGGCCTGGCGAGCGGCGCCGAGTGCCACGTATTCACCGTCGGCGGGCAGCACCACGGTGCCGTCGAACAAGGCCGGTGCGATCGCGCGTACCGCCGACGACTTGGTACCCCCACCGATGAACAGGAACCGCCGCACGTCGATGCCCTGATCCTCGATCCGGTTGCGGCAGTAGACAAGCGAACAGAGCAGGCCCTCAACGGCGGCACGTGCCACGTGGGCGGGGCTGAAGTTGGCGGGGGTGATTCCGGCCAGCGTTCCCGTCGCCGCAGGCAGATTGGGGGAGCGTTCACCACCGAAGTAGGGCACCATCGTCAGGCCGTCGGCGCCTGCGGGAGCCGACAGCGCGAGGTCGGCGAACCTCGCCAGATCGACGTCGAGCATCTGCGCAGTCGCCGCCAATACCGGTGCGCCATTGAGTGTGCACACCAGCGGAAGGTGCCGTCCGGTCGCATCGGCGAATCCGGCGACGATACCTGACGCATCGCACGGCGCGACCTCGCCGACAGCGCTGACGACACCCGAAGTTCCCAACGACACGATCGCGTCACCGGGACCCGCGTGCAAACCCAGTGCCGCGGAGGCGTTGTCGCCGACACCGGCTCCTAGCACGACACCGCCGGATGTCTTCCCGGCAGCCTCACCGGGTCCGACGATCCGCGGAATCCCCGGTAGTCGACCGCGAAATGCCAATTGCAGCAGATCTGTTCGATACTCCTCGTCAGCGGCGGAGAAGTACCCGGTGCCCGACGCATCGCTGCGGTCAGTCGTCAGTGCACCGATATCGGTGCCGCCGCCGGCGAGTTTCCATGTGAGCCAGTCGTGCGGTAGGCAGACGGCTGCGGTCTCGTCGGCATGGTCGGGCTCGTGGTCGGCAAGCCACCGCAGTTTTGCGGCCGTGATCGCTGCCACCGGCACGACGCCGACGGTCTCTGCCCACTTATGTGGGCCGCCGAGGTCGGCGATGAGATCGTCGGCGGCAGTGGCCGAGCGGGTGTCGTTCCACAGCAAAGCTTCACGCACCACGTGGCCGGCCGAATCGATGCACACCATCCCGTGTTGCTGTCCTGCGACCGACAGCGCGGCGACATCGTCGAGCCCGCCCGCTGCCCTGATGGCCGCGGTGAGCGCCAGCCACCAGTCCTCGGGGTCGACCTCCGTGCCGCCGGGATGTGGTGCGCTGCCCGACCGAATCACAGCGCCCGTGTCCGCGTCGCAGACGACCACCTTGCACGACTGTGTCGAGGAGTCGACGCCGGCGACGAGGGTCATGACAGCAGCTCCTGGAGGGTGGCGCGAGCACCCTTGCTGCGCAACGATTCCAACGCCCACAGGTACGGTTCGGTGAACGCCTCATGCTCGGCGAGATTGCCGAACAGTGACGTCTCGGACAGGAATGCCAGGGGCTCGGTGCGTGAGCACTGCGCCAGCGGGACGAGGCGATCGGCCAGCGGGTCGTCGACGGTGATCGCATTGCCGTGCTCGTCGACCCCCTCGGCGTAGCGCGTCCAGCTCGCCACCACCGCGGCCGACAGTCTCACGGAACCACGCTGCGCGAGACGGTCCCGGATCACCGGTACCAGCCATTTGGGGATGCGGTTGGAGGAGTCCTGGCACAGCCGGGCAATCGTGTCGGCGATGGCCGGATTGCCGAATCGCTCGAGCAGCGTCTCGATGTAGGCGTCGACGTCAACGTCGGGCAAGGGTGCGAGCGTCGGCTTGCCTTCCTCGGACATATAGCGGCGCAACAGCTCCCGTAGATCGGGATCGACCGCGGCGTCGTGAACGTAGCGGTACCCCAGCAGATGGGCGAAGTAGCACAGTGCCTGATGTCCGGCGTTGAGCAGCCGGAGTTTCATGAGTTCGTACGGCGTGACGTCGGCGACGACCTGGACGTCCACATCCTCGAGAGCCGGCCTGCCGCAGGAGAAATCGTCCTCGAGTACCCACTGGGTGAAGGGTTCGGCCACCACCGGCCAGGCGTCGGCGATCCCGGTGCGCTCAGCGACCTCACCGGCCAGCTCTGGGGGAGTGGCCGGGGTGATGCGGTCGACCATCGAATTCGGGAACCGCGTGTGCTCGTCGATCCACGCCGCCAGCTCCGGATCGCGCAGCCGAGCGTAGGCGAGGAACGTCGAGTGCGCCATATGGCCGTTGCCGGCGATGTTGTCACAAGACATCACGGTGAACGAGGGCACGCCCCGCTCGCGGCGTCGGGCCAGAGCTTCCACCACGAGTCCGAAGACGGTTGTCGGCGCGGCCTTTCCGGTGAGATCGGCAACGATGTCCGGGTTGTCGGCATCGAACTCGCCGGTGGCCGCCGAGAAGTTGTAACCGCCCTCGGTGACCGTCAGGGACACGATGCGCACGGCCGGATCGGAGAGCTTCTCGAGAACGGCCTCCGGATCGTCGGGAGCATAGAGGTACTCGACGATCGAGCCGATCACCGACGTCTCCACCGCACCGTCGGGATGCTTGAGGGTCAGGGTGTACAGACCGTCTTGTGGCACAAGCGCATCCCGCATCCGCGCGTCGGCGGGTCGCACTCCGACACCGCAGATTCCCCACGACGGATCGGACGCGAGCAACCGGTCGATGTAGAAAGCCTGGTGGGCGCGGTGGAAGCCGCCGACCCCGAAGTGGACGATGCCCGCGGTGACCGAGGCCCGGTCGTAGCGCGGCGTCGGCACGTCACCGAGAGAACCCAGCATGGTGGTGTTGAGCGGGAGGGCGTCGGCGAGAGTGCTCACGAACGGTCCTTTCGATTCGGTTCGGCGCTGACATCTGTGTGATATCGCGAGACCTGTGGATGGACAACGGCTTTGATCATTCCGGGCACGCGATCGGAGTTCAGCGCCTCGGCGATCTCGTCGAGCCCGTAGTGGGCGGTGACCATCGCGTCGAGGTCGACGGCGGCCGACATCACCAACGCGCGCGCGGTGGGCCAGGTGTTGGCGTAGCGGAAAACCCCGGTCAGTACGATCTCACGATTCTGGATCAGTGAGACCTGCAGGTCCATGGTGTCGGCGCCCATACCGACCAGCACGGCCCGTCCGCCGGGTCGCAGCGCCCGCAGGCCCGCGGTGACCGCGGCCGTGACACCGCTGGCATCGATGAAGGCATCCACCGGCGCCAACCCGGTGCCGGGGGCAATGGTCTCGGTCGCGCCGAAATCCTCTGCTCGCGTGCGACGTTCGGGATCGGGTTCACTGAGCACGATGCGGGTCACCCCGGACGCCCGGGCGACCTGTGCACACATCAGTCCGATCGGGCCCGCCCCGGCGATGAGCACGGCGTCACCGGGCCCCACGCCCGCCTTGCGCATCGAGGCGATGCCCACCGACAACGGCTCGAAGAGTGCGGCCGCCTCGTCGCTGATCTCGTCGGGAATCGGGTGGGCGAAAGCGGCGCCGATGGTCACGAATCCGGCGAGAGCGCCGTCGACCGGTGGGGTGGCGTAGAAGCGCATGTGTGGGCACAGGTTGTATGCACCCCGCATGGTCTCCGCCGATGCCGGATCGGGTCGCTGCGGTTCGATCGATACGCGCTCACCGATCCGTGCCGCATCCACACCTGCGCCGACGGCGACGATCGAGCCCGCGGCCTCGTGGCCGAGGATCAGCGGCTCGCGGACGACGAAGTCGCCGATGCGTCCGTGCCGCACGTAGTGGGTGTCCGACCCGCAGATTCCCACCGCGCTGACCTGCACCAACACATCGCCGGCAGTGGGGATGGGAACGGGGCGCTCCTCGACGGACAGACGGAGGTCGGGATGCAGAACGCCGGCGCGCATGGTCCCCGACAGCGCATCACGTTTCTCGATCATTGTTGCGTGGCTCACATCGAGGATGTTAGCGTACTGAGCACATGAACGGCTAGTGAGCAGATGCTCACCACGTCAACAGGAACCACCGCGATCGAACGGAGTCGACGAGTGCCTTCTCGCAAAGATGTGGCAGATGCCGCGAAGGACGTGCCCGACGGTCCGCCGAAACGACCGGCCACCGGGCGTGGAGCGGCGGGCCGGCCCGCCGCCGACACCGGTCAGGATCTGCGGCTGCTCGTGCGAGCGGCCACGATGTATCACCTCGAGGGACTGACGCAGGCCGACATCGCCGGCCGACTCGGGGTGTCACGTCCGACGGCCGGGCGGCTCATCGCGCGAGCACGTGCTCAGGGGCTCGTCCAGGTGTCGGTGACCGCTCCCGAGCATCTGTCGGCGTCGATTCACACCGACCTCGAACGCACGGTGGAGCAGATCTTCGGTCTCGACGAGGTGCTGATCATCGACGAGGTCGCCGACGGCACCGCCTCGGGCAACGCCGCCCTCGGCCGAGCGGGCGCGTCGGTCCTGTCGCGGCGCATCCAACCCGCCGACACCTTCGGATTCACCTGGGGCCCTGAGCAGGTCGCGACCGCCGACGCGATGACCGCCAACGCGGCGGCGCAACGCGTGGTGCAGATGGACGGCTCGATGACCTCCGTCGAGTACCACACCGGCGTCGACCACGCGCTGGCCCGCTTCTCCGAGCGTCTGCACGCGCAGCCGCTGCGCCTGGTCGCACCGTTGTTCGTCGACCCCGACACCGTCGCCGCCCTCAATCGTGATTCGGTTGTCTCCCAAGCTCTGTCGGCAGCACGTGGCGCGCAGGTGATGCTCTTCGGAGTGGGCTCGGTCTCGACGTCGACGACCCTGTTCGAGGGCGCATTCATCGATGCGATCGTCCTCGACGAACTGCTCGAGCTCGGCGCGGTCGGCGAGATCGGCGGGCGCTTCTACGACGCACAGGGCATCGCCGTCGAATCGAGTCTGGTGGAGCGGACCGTCTCGGTCCCCCTCGACGCGGTGAAGGCCTGCCCCACGGCGATCTTGATATCCGGTGGCACCCACCGGGCCGAATCCATTCTCGGCGCACTCCGCGGCGGCCACGCGACCATCCTGGTCACCGACGTACCGACCGCGGAATGGCTTGTCTCACAACAGGAAGGTCAGCAGTGAGATCCCTACGAGCGAGATTCCCGCGCGGGCATCTCTCCCCGTCACGCCGTCGCGGCAAGGCCGGTCTGGTGGCCTTGGCCGCCACGATCGGTCTGCTGGCCACCGGATGCGCCGGTGCCGGCTCACTCACCGGTGGCGGTGGCCGCGAAGTGACGGTCGCGATGGTCTCGAATTCGCAGATGCAGGACGCGATCAAGCTGTCCGGCCAGTTCGAGCAGGAGAACCCGGGTACCAAGGTCCGCTTCGTCACGCTCTCGGAAAACGAAGCGCGCGCGAAGATCACCGCGTCGGTGGCCACCGGCGGTGGTGAGTTCGACGTGGTGATGATCAGTAACTACGAGACACCCATGTGGGCGAAGAACGGGTGGCTGGTCAATCTCACCCCGTACATGGACGCCGACCCCTCCTACGACGCGAACGACTTCATTCCGACGCTGAAATCGGCGCTCTCGTATCAGGGTTCGATGTACTCGGCCCCGTTCTACGGCGAGTCGTCGTTCCTCATGTACAACAAGAAGCTCTTCTCGCAGGCCGGTGTGGCGCTGCCCGCGGACCCCACCTGGCCGCAGGTCGCCGACGCCGCACGCAAGCTCACTAACGACCGTACGGCGGGAATCTGCCTGCGCGGCAAGCCCGGTTGGGGTGAGGTGCTCGCCCCGCTGAACACCGTCATCAACGCCTACGGTGGTCGCTGGTACGACGAGAACTGGAATGCCCAGCTGACCAGTCCGCAGGTCGAGGCCGCCGTCCAGTTCTACGTCGACACGGTGCGCAAGTACGGGGAGGCCGGTGCGTCGTCGTCGGGCTTCCAGGAATGCGGAAACCTGATGTCGCAGGGCCAGGTGGCGATGTGGTACGACGCGACCTCGGCGGTGTCGGTGCTCGAGAGCCCGGACACCTCGACCATCGCCGGCGACGTCGGCTACCTGCCGTCTCCGCGCATGGCCAAGGGCGACAACGGTTGGCTCTATACCTGGTCGCTCGGGATCCCGTCGAGCAGCAAACACCGCGACGACGCCTGGAAGTTCATCGACTGGATGACCAACCGCAAGTACATCGAACATGTGGCGAACACCCTGGGTGCCACGCACGTCCCGCCCGGTAGTCGGCTCTCGACCTACCAGCTGCCGGCCTATCAGAAGATCTCCGGGCCCTTTGCCCAGCAGACCCTGCAGGCGATGCAGGCGGCGAACCAGAACAAGCCGACGCTGGAGCCGGTGCCCTACACCGGAATCCAGTTCTTGGCGATCCCCGAGTTCCAGGACCTCGGAACCCGCGTGAGCCAACAGATCTCGGCTGCGATCGCCGGGCAGATCAGCGTTCACGACGCACTCGAACAGGCCCAGCAGTACGCCGAGGTCGTCGGCAAGTCCTACCAGAGGGAGCAGTAGAGATGGCCACCGCAGTATCCACGCGAGGCGCGCAGGTGCCCCCCGATCAGGGGCGGCCGGTGACCTCGAAGAAAGACCAGATCAGTCGCGCCGAGGGCTGGCGTCGACGCGGACCCCTGTTGCCCGCCTTGATCTTCATGATCGTGGTCACCCAGGTGCCGTTCGTGTTCACGCTCTACTACTCGACCCAGTCGTGGAACCTGGTCCGCCCGGGCTCACGTCGCTTCGTCGGATTCGACAACTACGTCGAGGTGTTCGGTGACAGCCAATTCTGGACGGTCACCCTCAACACCATCCTGCTGATCGTGGGCACCGTCATCATCTCGGTGGTGCTCGGACTGATCTTCGCCCTGCTGCTCGACCGGAAATTCTTGGGGCGCGGCGTGGTTCGGACCCTGCTGATCACCCCGTTCCTGGTGACACCGGTCGCCGCGGCGCTGCTGTGGAAGACGAGCCTGCTCTCGCCGACCAACGGCCTGGTCAACTGGGCGTTGAGCCCGTTCGGGATTCACACCGACTGGCTCTCGGAATTCCCGCTCGCCAGTGTGATGGCCGAACTCGTTTGGCAGTGGACACCTTTCATGATGTTGCTGATCCTCGCCGGACTGCAGTCGATGCCCCGGGACATCCAGGAAGCCGCACGGGTGGACGGCGCCACCAGCTTCCGGCTCTTCCGCGAACTGACCCTGCCGCACCTGCGGCGGTTCATCGAACTCGGCACGGTGCTCGGCGCCATCTACCTGGTCAACACCTTCGACGCGGTCTACATGATGACCTCCGGCGGACCGGGTGTGGCCAGCTCCAATCTGTCCTACTACATCTATCAGCGTGCCTTCCTCGGATTCGACATCGGGCAGGCCGCTGCGATGGGCGTGGTCACGGTGATCGGCACGATCGTCGTCGCGTCCCTGGCCCTGCGCCTGATCTTCAAGTCATTCACCGGAACAGAGGAGCCGGCCTGATGAGTACCGACACCCGCCCCGCCCCGACCACCACTTCGACGTCGGCGCCCGAAGTACGCCGCAGCCGCAATCCGCGCCAGATGGCGCTGACCGCACTCACCTGGATCCTGGCCATCGGGTTCTTCTTCCCGGTGCTGTGGATGGTGCTGACCGCGTTCAAGAAGGAAAGCGACGCCGCCACCAACCCGCCGACGTTCTTCTTCGCCCCGACCCTGCAGCAGTTCCGCAACGTCTTCGACGCCGGAATCGGTACCCCACTGCTCAATTCCCTGTTCGCCACCATCGTCTCGACGATTCTGGTTCTGGTCCTCGGTGTGCCGGCGGCCTTCGCGTTGTCGCTGCGCCCGGTCCGCAAGACCAAGGACGCGCTGTTCTTCTTCATCTCCACCAAGATGCTGCCGATCGTGGCCGCGATCATCCCGCTGTATGTGATCGTCGGCAAGATCGGGATGCTCGACAACGTGTGGACGCTGGTGATCCTCTACACCGCAATGAATCTGCCGATCGCCGTGTGGATGATGCGGTCGTTCTTCCTCGAGGTGCCCGGCGAACTGCTCGAGGCCGCCAGCATCGACGGCGCCAGTCTGTGGACCTCGGTCCGTGAGGTGATCCTGCCGCTGATCTCCCCGGGTATCGCGGCCACCGCACTGATCTGCGTCATCTTCTCGTGGAACGAATTCTTCTTCGCCGTCAACATGACCGCCGTCAACGGGCAGACGATGCCGGTCTTCCTGACCGGCTTCATGTCCGGGCAGGGCCTCTACTGGGCGCAATTGTCGGCGGCGTCGGTCCTGGCCGCGCTGCCGGTGGTGATCTGCGGCTGGATCGCCCAGAACAAACTCGTCCGCGGCCTGTCCTTCGGCGCGATCAAGTAATCACGCCGGTCACCCACTCACCCAAGCGCTTTCGTATCAACAGGAGAACCCCATGGCAACCATCACCTACGACAAGGCCTGCTGCGTCTACCCGGGCGCCGAGTCACTGGCCGTCGACTCCCTCGACCTCGACATCGCCGACGGCGAGTTCGTGGTCCTCGTCGGACCGTCGGGCTCCGGCAAATCCACGGCACTGCGGATGCTCGCCGGACTCGAGGAGATCGATTCCGGGCAGATCCGCATCGGCGGGGACAACATGGTCGGCGTCGCGCCCAAGGACCGTGACATCGCCATGGTCTTCCAGAACTATGCGCTCTACCCCAACAAGACCGTCGGGGAGAACATGGGATTCGCGCTGAAGATGCGCGGCATCTCCGCCGACGAACGCAAGCGCAAGGTCGCCGAGGCCGCCAAACTCCTCGACCTCACCGACTATCTGGACCGCAAACCGGCGAAACTGTCCGGCGGACAACGTCAACGCGTCGCCATGGGCCGCGCGATCGTGCGCGAACCGCAGGTGTTCTGCATGGACGAGCCGCTGTCGAACCTCGACGCGAAACTGCGGGTCCAGACACGCACCCAGATCGCCGCGCTGCAACGCCGACTCGGTACCACCACCGTCTACGTCACCCACGACCAGGTCGAGGCGATGACCATGGGCGATCGTGTCGCCGTACTCAAACACGGTGTACTCCAGCAGTTCTCCACCCCGGCCGAACTCTACGACCACCCGGTCAACGCCTTCGTCGCCGGCTTCATCGGATCACCGGCGATGAACCTGTTCACCGCGCCGATCCGCGACGGCGCGATCTCGATCGCCGGAGCCGACATCGACATCGACGCCACATCGCAGGCGGCACTGCGCAAGTCCGGGCTGAGCTCGGTCGTCGTCGGCATCCGGCCCGAGCACCTAGCGCTCTCCGACGACGGCACCGGACTCAACGCCGACGTCGCACTTCTCGAAGAGCTCGGCAGCGAAACCTACGTCTACGCCTCGCTGGCCGACGAATCGGTCCACAACCTCGACGGTGATCCGATGGTCGTGGTGGCACGCTCTTCACAGCGGGCGCCGGCCAAGCGTGGAGAGGGAATCCGGTTGCGGCAGGCCGACAACGCGGTTCACCTGTTCCACCCCGAGACCGGCGACCGGCTGGTCTGACGGGTCGAGCGCGGGGTCAGTGCGAGGTGGCCGGTGCTGCCGAGCCCGGCGCTGCCGAGTCGGCGATCACCACGCCAGTCGGCGTCGGCTGGGGCCCGCGCTTGGGGATGCACAGGGTGATGGCCACTCCGACGAATGCGGCGACGGCGCCCACCAGGAAGCACCACTTGAACGTCGTGTGGGTGGGAATGTCGTTGCCCGCCATGCTGATCGTCGAGGTGGTCAGCAGCACCGCCATTACCGCCGAGGAGACGGTGGTGCCGATCGAGCGCATCAATCCGTTGAGGCCGACGGCCGCACCGGCCTCGGTCATCGGCACCGCGCCCATGATCAAGGTCGGCATCGCCGCATAGCCGATGCCGACGCCCGACGCGGCGATGATCGACGCGATCATCAGCTGCCACGGCGAGTTCATCAGGAACATCGCGAGCAGGTAGCCCACACCGAGCACCGTCGCGCCGATGGCCAAGGTGTACTTGGCGCCGATCTTGTTGATCAACGTGCCCGAGACCGGGGCGAAGACCAGCATCATCAGTCCGCCGGGCGCCATCCACAGGCCGGCCTCGAGCATGGTCTGGCCGAGTCCGACTCCGGTGCGCACGTCCATCTCGAGCAGCATTGGGATGACGATCGACTGCGCCATCATGCCGAAGCCGATGGCGACGGCGGCGATGTTGGTGAGCAGGACCGCCGGACGTGCGGTGGTCCGCAGGTCGACGAGCGGTTCGGGGGTTCGCAGCTGATAGAAACCCCACGCCCCGAGCACGACGAGACCGCCGATCAGCGTGCCGAGCGTGGTTCCCGACGTCCAACCCCAGTCGTTGCCCTTGGACACGGCGATGAGTGCGGCCGACAAACCGATGGCCAAGCCGATCGCGCCGACGAAGTCCAGACGGCCACCGACCGCGTCGGGGACGTGGGGGACGACCACGACGACCAGGGCGAGGACGGCCAACGACAGGATCGCCGACACCCAGAACAGGCCGTGCCAGTTCCAGCTCTGCGCGATCCACGCCGACAGCGGCAGACCGATCGCGCCACCCACACCGAGCGTCGCGCTCATCGCGGCGATCGCCATCGAGGTGATCTTGGGTGGCGTGACCTCACGCATGAGGCTGATGCCGACGGGGATGAAGCCCATGGCCAGGCCCTGGATCGCGCGGCCGGCGATCATCGGGATGACCGAACTGCTCAGGGCACACACGATGGAACCGGCGACGAGCAGCGCGGCGCTGCCCAGCAGGACTCGCTGCTTGCCGAACATGTCGCCGAGGCGGCCGGCGATGGGCATCGCGATCGCGGCGGCCAGCAATGTCGCGGTGATCACCCACGACGCGTTGGAATGGGAGGTGCCCAGCAGGGTGGGCAACTCGGGCTGGATCGGGATGACCAGCGTCTGCATCAAGGATGCGACGAGGCCACCGAAGCACAGCGCGATGACGGTGGCGATCGCGGCGCCATTGGACGACCCGTTGCGCGGAACGGACTCTACTGGTGCCGGGTTCTCTGCTGCCGGCGACGAATTGGTGTCTGTCATCGCACCTCCTAAGCTGTATGTAGCGTACATATGTAAGGTACATATGCAAGCCGCGCAGCTCGCGACGCTCCTCAATCGGACATACCGGGCGGCTGCGGCAGAATGTGGGGGAGCCGGATGTCGAAAGAGGTCGCAGTGGGCGGATTCCGCGAGGGTGAGCGTAACGGCACGTCACGTCCGGCGCCGGTGACCTTCGACGGGGCCGACCACGCACCGTGGCCATCGCCGCTCTACCGCGACATCGTCGAGGAACTCAGTCGCTTTCATCGACGCAAGAGCGAACACCCCGCCGAGTCGGTACTCGAGAGCTCGGCGTTCGCGATCCTGCTCGTCCTCGCCGACGGCCGTGCACGGACCCTGCGGGAACTCACCGACGAACTCGACCTCGAACAGTCCACGGTCAACCGGCAGGTCAACGCCGCGATCAAACTCGGCTACCTCGAACGCTTCGACGTCGAGGGCTCGATGAGCAGGCTCATCCGCCCGACCGAAAGCGGACGGGCCGCATTCACCCATGACGGCATGCTGCGGGTGAGTCGTCTCAAACAGGTCTTCGCCGACCTCGACCCCGGTACCCCCGAAGTCCTGTTACGCGAATTGCGCGCTTTCAACGAGGCCTACGACCGTACGCTGCGAGCAGAACAACGGGGGGCGCGTTCACGCAACCACGGCTGAGGGAGAACGTGTGGGGACATACGTGGTGAGCGGATCGGCGTCGGGAATGGGTGCGGCGGTTGTCGATTCGTTGCGTGCGGCCGGGCACGCGGTGATCGGGATCGATCGGGACGGCGCCGAGGTGACCGCGGACCTCTCGACGCCACATGGGCGTGCGTCGGCGATCGCCGCGGTCCTGGACCGGGCCGAGGGCGCACTCGCCGGAGCCGTTCTCGCGGCCGGTCTCGGCCCGGCGCGCGGGGCCGAACGCACCATCGTCGAGGTGAACCTTCTCGGGGTGACCGAACTGCTCACCGCTTTCCGCCCACTGCTTGCCGCCGGTGAGAAGTCGAAAGTGGTTGTCTTCGGCTCCAATTCGACAACAGCGACGCCGCTGGTACCAGGCCGCGCGGTCGCCCGACTCGAGGCCGGCGACACCGAGGGGGCCACGCGAATCCTGCGCAGGCGGGGTAAGGCGCTGTCGGGTCCTGCGGCGTACGCGGCGTCGAAGATCGCGGTCACCCGATGGTGTCGGGTCCACGGCACCCGCCCCGAATGGGCGGGGGAGGGGATCGCGGTCAACATCATCGCCCCCGGGCCGGTGATGACCCCGCTGCTGCAGTCGCAGCTGACCGGCGCATCGTCGAAGAACGTCCGTTCCTTCCCGATTCCGTTGCGCGAGTATGGAACACCGGAGCAGATCACGCAGTGGGTGATGCTGATGCTCTCACCTGCCGCGGATTTCATGGCCGGATCGGTGATCACCGTCGACGGTGGTACCGAGGCACTGCTGCGCGCACGGGACTGGCCGCGGGCCGTGCCATTGCGGGCTGTTCCACGAGTGCTGTGGCGGATGTATCGCGCCCCCAAGGACGGTCAGATCGCGCGGTACTGAGTCGCCAGGTACTCAAACGAGTGCGGGGATCATAATCCGGCCCGTTCGAGTGCCTCGTCGAACTCCTCGGCAGCGCGCTTCTCGCCCTTGCCGTCGGCGATCGCCTGCTCATACACCGCGAGCAGCTCCGCGCCGTGCTCTGCGTAGCGTCGGGCCCACGCCTCACCGTCGTATCGCCAATAGCCGATGATGTCGTAGCGGTCCGCGGGCCAATGATGTTCGCGGCGAAAGTGTTTGCGCACCGTCCGGGATTCGGCAGCCTCACCGGCGAACCAGCAGTATCCGGTGCCGGCGGGAACGTCGAGAGCGGCGATGGTCGTGCCCAAGCGGCTCGCCGAGACACCGTTGCCGCTGCCGATCAGCGGGATCACCTCGACGCCGTCGGCGGGTCGGCCCAGATAGGCGAGGTCGTCCTCGTCGATCACCTCAACCACCAGGGTCACCGGCCGCGGATCGGTGGCGAGCTCGTCGAGAATCCGGGCGGCGGCCGGGAGTCCGGCGAGATCGGTACCTAGCAGGAGCCAGTCGGCGCTCGGCGCAGGCCGGTACCAGCCACGCGCGTGCGACATCGCCACCGCATCACCGATGTCGGCTCGTTGGGCCCAGAGCGTCGCCGGGCCGCGCGAGTGGATGACGAAATCGACGTCGACGGTCGCGGTCCGGTGGTCGACGGAGCGGATGGTGTAATTACGGCCCTCCGGCGGCTCGTCGAGGTCGTGATATCCCCACACCTCGTCCCGCAATTCCATTGCGGGAGGACGTTTTCGGCCGGGTTCGGGAAAGTAGAGGCCGACGGCGTCGTCGGGCCCGCCGGGCAGTGGTAGACGGGCGAGATCTTCGACGTGCAGGTGCACCCGCCGGATGTGCGGGGTGAGGTCGTCGGTACCGGTGACTGTCGCGAACGAGAAACCCATGATGAAGTTAGGCTAGCCCAACTTCGACGACGGTCGCTGGTCAGTCCTGGTCGTGCGGCCAGTTGCCCTGCGTCAGGAGTTCCTCGAAGTTCTTGATGAGGTGCGGGTTCAGATCGGTCTCGACGGCCTTCTCGTAGTCGCCGCCCCACTTGGCGAACCATGCGGCGTCGCGTTCCATTAGGAAGACCGGCCAGCCGTGGGTGATCTCGAGATCGTCGAGGTAGAGGTCGGTCGATCCGTCCTCGCGCATGTACCAGTAGCGTTTGCCCGATTCCTCGAACGCCGCCACTTCTTGCGCCGTCACGTAGTACTCGCCGTCAGCCTGCTTCATATGGCCGATCGTACGGACCATGGCGCCGACCGTCGTCTGCCCGGAGGTGACCTCCGGTTGACGCTGCAGAGTTCTACAGGTCGAGCACCAGCTTCGGCGAGAGTGATCGGGAGACGCAGGTCATGACCGTGTCGCCGCGTTCGCGTTCGGCACGTGACAGCACGGAGTCGCGATGGTCGGGGGCGCCGCCGAGAACGTCGGCCTCACATGTCCCGCAGATCCCTTCCATGCACGACCCGATGACGTCGACACCAGCCTCCTCGACCGCGGCGAAGATCGTCGTGCCCTGTTCGACCGTGACAGTCACCCCCGAGACCGCGCACTCCACCTCGAAGGAGTCGAGTGCGCCCTCAGGTGCGTCGCCGGTCGCGGCCACGAACCGCTCGAGGTGCAGGCTCCCGTCCGGCCATGCTGCGCACTTCTCCTCGACGGCGTCCATCAGCGCGGCGGGTCCGCAGCAGTAGACCAGGGTGTCGGCCCGCGGCTCGCCGAGTATCGCGTCGAGATCGAACCGCCCGCTGTGTTCGTCACCGGCCCAGACCGTCACCCGATCGTCGGCCCCCAGTTCGTCGAGAAATGCCATTGAGTCCCGAGACCGACCGCAATACAACAGGTTCCATTCGGCCCCATCGGCCTGGGCTGCCGCGATCATGGTGCGTACCGGGGTGATACCGATGCCACCGGCGATGAACTCGTATCGCGGTGAGCCGACGAGCGCGAAGTGGTTGCGGGGACCCCTGACCTGCAGGTGCGAACCCTCGGTCAGTTCATCGTGAACGAATTGGGATCCGCCGCGGCCGTTGCGTTCACGCAGGACCGCGACAGTCCATGACGATCGGTCTGCGGGATCTCCGCACAGGGAGTAGTGCTTCGACATCCCCGGACGCAACAGGAGCTCGACGTGCGAGCCGGGAGTCCAGGCGGGTAGCCAACCACCGGTGGGATCGGTCAGGGTGAGCTCGACGACACCCTCGGCCGCGGTCCGCCGGCGGGCCACCCGCAGATCGAGCGTCTGCATTGCCGCACCACGGTTTCCACGAGATGGCCGTGCGGGTATGGGAGCTGAACTGCTTGCCGCCGAACTGCTTGCTGCAGCGTCGTTGTCGCCGGCCTCGCGTAGATGTGTGCGGTAGGGGCCCGGCTTCGGCCGCCTACCGCCGATCGGGGTGAGGCGCACCATCATCGAGCTGTAACCCCGCACGAAGTTCGACTGCACGCGCTCCGGCTCCGCGAGAACCTCGATGTCGTCGAATCGGGCCAGCAGTTCCTCCCACAGAATGCGCAACTGCAATTCCGCCAGCCGGCTCCCCATGCAGCGGTGCGTACCGATCCCGAAGGCCAGGTGGTGGCGGGCGTTGCGCCGGTCGATCACAAAGCTGTCCGGGTCGTCGAACGTGCGCTCGTCTCGGTTCGCCGAGGCGTACCACATCACCACCTTGTCGCCCTGACGGATGAACTGGCCGTTCAGCACGGTGTCGCGTGTGGCGATCCGACGCATGTAGGCCAGCGGGGTCTGCCATCGAAGGATCTCGTGGACCAGCTTCGGCACGAGCCCAGGGTTGGTGCGAAGGCGGTCGAACTGTTCCGGGAACTGGTTGAGCGCGAGCACACCGCCGGTCATCGAGTTGCGTGTGGTGTCGTTACCACCCACGACCAGCAACACGAGGTTGCCGAGGAACTCCATCGGGCGGTTGATCAGGTCGTTGGTGTCTTCGGAGAGCTGCATGAGTGTGATCAGGTCGTACCCGGGCTTCTCGCCGGCCGCCAGACGAGCCGCCTTGTCGTGCCACAGTGCGCTGAAGCTCCGAGCCATTTCGGCGGCGCCCCGATAGATCTCATCGGTGTTGTTGACCCCGCCGGTGGCCGACGCACTGGTGGCCACCAAGTCGGTCCACTGCACCAGCTTGCGTCGGTCCTCGTACGGGAAGTCCAGCAGCGTGGCCAGCATCCGTGAGGTCAGTTCCACACTGACCCGGTCGACCCAGTCGAACGGCTCACCCACCGGCAGCGCGTCGAGGACATCCTGGACCCGCGAACGGATCAGACCCTCCATCTCCTCCAGATTCTGCGGAGCGACAACTCCCTGAACCGCGGCGCGTTGCTGGTCGTGGCGCGGCGGGTCCATCGCGATGAACATCTCGATATCGAGTCCTTCGGGCGGCGCGCCGAGAATGATCTGGGGTTCGGCGGAGAAGGTCTGAAAGTCCTTGTCGACGGTGACGATGTCGTCGTAGCGGGTCACGGACCAGAATGGGCCGAAAGCGCTGTCGGCCCGAAAGTGCACGGGCGCTTCGTCTCGCAGCCTCCTGAAGTAGGGCTGCCACTGTCCTTGACGCCACAAGAACGGATTGCTGACGTCGATCTCGGTGAGATCCAGGTCCGCAACGTCGGGGACCTCCGACGCCTCGAAGCGTGGCTGGCCATCGTCCACCATCAGCCTTTTGGCGCGCTGGAACAGATGCAGGCCCTGGATTTGGCGTTCCATCGGTACCACGACCTGGGCTTTGTTGATGAGTCGATCGACAACGCGCATGACAACCATCGCTTTCGCTGGGTTTCGGTGTTGCCCGACAATAACAGTGCAATTGTCTTCACTGAAGACAAATCAGCATAATTTGTCTTGACGTCGATTTCAGAACGGGTGTGGACTTCTACAGGGGACCGATGAGACCGCCGCGCGGTATTCGTCCCGCCCGTGTGACCTCGACTCTCGCGGTCGGCACGCGGGCCGGCTCGGTAACCTCGTCGAGGTGACCACCCGACAGACCTACGCGGAGGCGAGTAGGGCGCTCCTGCGCACAACTCTGCTCGACGGTCTGCGGGATCTGCTGGTCGAAAAGGACTGGCCGTCGATCACGATGGCCGACGTCGCCCGGAAATCGGGCGTCGGACGCCAAACCGTGTACAACGAGTTCGGTTCCCGCCACGGTCTGGCGCAGGCGTATGCGATGCGCTTGGCCACGGAATTCGCCGACATCGTCGCGTCGACTGTCGCCGAGCGCCCGCACGATATCCACGACGCACTGCACGATGCGTTCGCCGCCTTCTTCGCCGTGGCCGCGGCCGACCCGCTCATCACCTCGCTGCAGCGGGGTGAGGCCAAGCCGGATCTGCTGCGGCTGATCACCACCGATGCCGCGCCGCTGATCACGACCGCGAGCGCGCGTCTCACCGTCATGCTCACCACCTCGTGGCTCGGGCTCGCCGACGACGACGCCGTGCGTATCGCGCGAGCGATCACGCGCATGGCGCTGAGCTACGTGGCGATGCCACCCGAGAGCGGCCGCGATGTCGCCGCCGACCTCGCTGCGGTCATGGCCCCCGCGGTCATCGCGGCCCGCGGCGGCGAAACGGCGACGGGTGCCACCCCGACGACAGAGGAGTGAATGTTCATGGCGCAGAACCTGATCGACGTCGACGCACTGACCGAGGAGATGCTCTCGGACCGTCCGCCGGTGATCCTCGACGTCCGCTGGGCGCTGGGGCGGACCGACGGGCGTGAGCGGTATCGGGAGGGCCACATCCCCGGAGCCGTCTACGTCGATCTCGATTCCGAACTGGCCGACCCGCCGTCGGCCGAACTCGGGCGCCACCCGCTGCCGTCGTCGGATCGCCTGCAGGACGCCGCGCGACGCTGGGGTGTGGACGACTCGTCGCCGGTGGTGGTCTATGACGACATCGGCAACCTGGCGGCGGCCCGCGCGTGGTGGTTGCTGACCTGGGCCGGGCACACCGACGTCAGGATGCTCGACGGTGGGCTCGACGCCTGGCGGTCGGCCGGGATGCGTGTCTCCGCCGGCGACACCGCCGCGCGTCCCGGCACCGTCACCCTGACCGGCGGCGAACTCCCGCACGTGTCGCTCGACGAGGTCGCGCGACTGTCCTCGGAGATCCGGGACGGCCGCGACGACGTGGTCATCCTCGATGCCCGCGCCGGCGAACGGTATCGCGGGGAGACCGAACCGATGGATCCCCGCGCCGGACATGTGCCCGGCGCCGTCAGTGTCCCGACGGCCGGGAATCTCGCCGACGACGGACGGTTCCTGTCACCCGAGCAACTGCGGGAACGGTTCACCGCAGCCGGAGTCACCGAGAATGCGCAGGTCATCGCTTACTGCGGATCGGGAATCAACGCCGCGCACGAGCTCGCGGCGCTGGCCATCGCCGGGTTCTCGGGCACCTTGTTCCCGGGGTCGTGGTCGCAATGGTCCGCCGATCCGGAGTTGCCTGCGGCGGTGGGCCCCACTCCGTAGTGTGATGTCGGGCACTCACATGTGCACATTGGGCCATATGTTCCGACAGAACGATCGATGGGCCAGGTCCGCGTCGAGCATGTGCGGGGCCGCACCCGGACCAATCCAGAGATCCACGCGACCCCGCGATCCACGAGCTCGAATTCACCCAAGGAGTGCAACGTTGCGCGATTTCCACTGCCGTAAATGCGGCCAGCAGCTGACTTTCGAGAACTCGCTGTGTCTGAACTGCGAGAGCAAGCTGGGCTTCCATCTGCCCTCCCGAACCATCCAGGTCCTCGACGACAAGGAGCAGGCGCAGGTCGACGACGCGCTGATCGGGCGCTGCGCCAACAGCGGCGTCGCCGCATGCAACTGGCTCGTCGAGATCGGGGAGGGATTGCCCGCGCTGTGCGAGTCGTGCCGGCTGACCCGCACCCGTCCCGACGACTCCGACACCGACGCCATGGCCGCATTCGCCGAGGCCGAGCTCGCCAAGCGGCGCGTCATCGTCGAACTCGACGAACTGCAGCTGCCGATCTTCGGCAAGGACGAGGACCCGGAGATCGGCCTGGCCTTCGACCTGCTCTCCAGCGCCACCCAACAGGTCATCACCGGCCACGCCAACGGTGTGGTCACCCTCGACCTCGCCGAGGGCGACGACGTCCACCGCGAACAGCTGCGGGTGTCGATGGACGAGCCCTACCGCACCCTCATCGGCCACTTCCGCCACGAGATCGGGCACTTCTATCAGATGGTGCTCGTCGGTGACGGCCCCAATCGCGGGCGCTACGAGGAACTGTTCGGTGATCCCGACGAGGACTATCAGGCCGCGCTCGATCGCCACTACGGCGACGGGCCGCCGGAGAACTGGAAGGATGACTACGTCTCGTCCTACGCGACCATGCATCCCGCCGAGGACTGGGCTGAGACCTTCGCCCACTACCTCCACATCCGCGACACTCTCGACACGGCGGCCGCGTTCGCCCTGGCCCCGGCCGGCGCCACTCTCGACGCCGACCTCCCCGGTCAGGTGGGCTTCGATCGCATCATCGAATGGTGGTTGCCGCTGACCTGGGCGCTCAACCAGATCAACCGCTCGATGGGCCATCAGGACCTCTATCCCTTCGTGCTGCCGCCGAAGGTCCTGGAGAAGATGGAGTTCATCCACGAACTGATCACCTCCGACGACTGAGTGGGGCTCGCCGGCCCCTGGTGGTCCTGCCCGGTGGTCCTTCTTCGGTGGTCGAGGAGTGGGTCGTTTTCCCCGGTGGGCAAGGAGCCGGTCCTTTTCTCTTCGGTGGTCGAGGAGCCTCGCGCGAGCGCAGCGAGCACGAAGCGTCTCGAGACGCCTGAACGCCGACGCTGAAACCCGAAACCAGCACCGGCGCAAGAGGTCTCGAGGCTCCGTCGCTGGCGCTCCTGCGCACCTCGACCAGCGGGAGGGTAGCGCTCGTCGCACGGGTTAGCGGGTGGGGTGGTGCGTAGGTGGGAGTGCGCACCTCGACCACCGGGAATGGGTGCGTCGCACGTCGGCTGGGCGTGCGCCTCGACCACCGGGATGGGAGCGTCGCGTGTCGGTCGGGGGTGCGCACCTCGACCACCGGGACGGGTGGGAGGTCGTCACCCGGTAGCCCCCCGGGTCGCCGAGCCGCGGGGATTGACTCACCGCGCGGAAAACTCTTGGGTGAGCCGCACGGGTCGGGTGCAATGGTGTGGTTGTGCACGGTATCCCCGATTCGGAAGTGGATTGATCAGGCGTGAAGTTTCATTGGTTTCTCCCCACCAACGGCGGCGACGGTCGGACGGTGGTCGGCGGCGGCCACGGGGTGGCGGCGCAGGCCTCGTCGCGACCGGCGTCGGTGCCCTACCTCGGACAGATCGCGCGCAGTGCCGAACAACTCGGCTTCGAGGCGGCGCTCACCCCGACCGGGGCCTGGTGCGAGGACGCATGGGTGTCGACGGCCATGCTCAGCAGCGTCTCCGAGCGGCTGAAGTTCCTGGTGGCCTTCCGGCCCGGTGTCACCGCTCCGTTCCTCTCCGCGCAGATGGCCGGAACCTTCCAGAATCTGTCCGGCGGACGCCTGCTGCTGAATGTGGTGACCGGTGGTGAGGATGCCGAGCAGGCCATGTTCGGTGACTTCAGCACCAAGGAGGAGCGCTACGCCCGCGCCGACGAGTTCCTCGAGATCGTCCGTCGCCTGTGGACCGGGGAGACGCTGACCTTCGAGGGCAAGTACCTCTCGGTGGAGAACGCGACCCTGCACCAGATCCCGGACCCGCTTCCCGAGATCTACTTCGGTGGCTCGTCGGCGGCCGGAATCGCCGTGGCCGCCAGGCACGCCGACGTCTACCTCACCTGGGGTGAACCGCCCGAGGCGGTGGCCGAGAAGATCGCGCGCGTTCGTCGGGCGGCCGCCGAGCAGGGGCGGGAACTGACCTACGGCATCCGGTTGCACACCATCGCTCGCGCGACCTCGGAAGAGGCGTGGGCCGAGGCGGATCGGTTGCTGGAGAACATCTCCGCCGAGGACATCGCCCGCATCCAGTCCGGCCTGAAGCGCTCGGCGTCGGAAGGTCAGCAGCGGATGCTCGCGCTCAACAAGGGTTCCAAGGACGGCCTGGAGATCTACCCGAATCTGTGGGCCGGTATCGGGCTGGTGCGCGGTGGGGCGGGGACCGCGATGGTCGGTTCCTACACCGAGATCGCCGACCTCATCGAGGCCTACCACGACGTGGGTATCGACGAGTTCGTGTTGTCCGGGTATCCGCACCTCGAAGAGGCGTACTGGTTCGGCGAGGGCGTGCTGCCGGAGCTGACCCGTCGTGGACTGTGGGAGCATCCGGCGCCGCCGCGCGCCGCCCGCGCCGCAGTGCCCTTCGGTGCGCCGGTCAAAGCGGTGTCGGCCTCGTGACGACGGCCGTCGTCGTCGGAAATCCCAAGCCGGCCAGTCGAACCCTGGATGCCGCGACGTATGTGGCCACCCAACTCACCGGTGGCGCACCCGATCTCGTCGTCGACCTCGCGACCCTCGGTACAGCGATTCTCGACTGGTCCGACCCGGGGGTCGGCGAGTTGGTGACGCAGGTCGGCGCCGCCGATCTCGTCGTGTTCGCCAGCCCGACCTACAAGGCCGCCTACACCGGCCTCCTCAAACTGTTCCTCGATCGGTTCGCAGGTGGCACAGGGCTTTCCGGTATCGCGATTCCCCTCATGCTCGGTGGTTCGCCCGCGCACTCGCTTGCACCCGAGCTCACCCTGCGGCCGGTGTTGACCGAGATCGGCGGGACCGTCCCCGGTCGCGGGCTCTATGTCGTCGATTCCCGCCATGACGATCCGGAGGCGTACGCCGACTGGTTGGCGGCGACCGCGCCGGTCGTATCCCGATTGCTGGAGGTGCACGCGTGAGCGGGTTCCGAACCAACCAGGACCTCGACGCCGCGCGACTTCGCAAGGCGTTCGGGATCTTTCCCACCGGCGTCGTCGCGGTGGCCGCGGAGGTCGACGGAGCGGTGATCGGCCTGGCCGCGAGCTCGTTCACGAGCGTCAGCCTCGATCCGCCACTGGTGTCGGTGTCGATCGCGAACACCTCGAAGACCTGGCCGGATCTGCGTCGCGCAGATCATCTCGGGGTCACCGTGCTCGCCGACCATCAGGACGTCCTCTGCCGCCAGCTCGCCGGTCCGGTGGCCCAGCGATTCGACGGGGTGCTTCTCAACGCGTCGGACGAGGGGGCCGTGACCCTCGATGACGGTCTCGCGCAATTCGATTGCACCGTTTACCGCGAGGTCGAGGCCGGTGACCACATCATCGTCCTGCTCGAGTTGCACAGCGTCGACCACCCCGAGACCGGCAGCCCGCTCATCTTCCACCGCAGCGGATTCGGTCGGCTCGCCACCACCGCGTGACGAAAGCCGCCGTAGGTCGGCCACTGCCGGTGCGGTGAGCCACATTGCGACGGCCAACGCCACACCCCACGCGAGAAACAGTGGGTCCCAGAGCAATGCGTGGCCTACGGCCGCCGCGCTGTCGAACGGCTCGGGCCGCGGTAGCGCTCCGAGGAGCAGCAGCCCCGCCGTGGTGGTGTTGATGGCGCCCCAGGCGATCAGCGCAGTGGCGCCCAGCCAGTAGCCGGGCCGAAGCAGGCCGGCGCCTGATCGTCGAGCCGTCAGTGCTGGTGCCACGGCCAGCATCGCCTTGGCCATCCCGATGAGAACCAATAACCAACGGCCGTCGGCGAATTGGTCCTCGGAGAATCTGTCCGCAGTCTGCCCGACAGTACTCAGTAGAGCATCGCCACCGAGACCCCAGTAGATGCTGACCCCGGCGTGAACGAGACCGAGGACGGCGGCGATACCCAGAGCGGTGGACGCGCGTGCTGTCATGTACTCATCCTCGGCCGATGCCCACCGTGACACATCCGGTCGAACCCCGGGATTGCACCCCGGAATCGTTGTCGGGGTCAACCCCGAGTGCGTGAGTCGGACCATGTCGGATTCCTGTGGCGCGATGCGTCGCCCACGGCGTGTTCGGTGACGCCAACCCCGGCGGCGGGTTACCGTCGAGCGATGACCGAGAGACCGTCGACCGAGAGACCAAGGACGCAGAGCCGGGGGATCTTCCGGAAGAAGTCGGTTGATACCGTCATCCACCAGAACGACGAGGGGCATCAGCTCGAGGGCGGGCGACTCAAGCAGGCGCTGCGGACCCGTGACCTGATCGGGTTCGGCGTCGGAATGGTCATCGGCACCGGCATCTTCACCCTCACCGGCGTGCAGGCCAAGGACAACGCCGGTCCCGCGATCATGATCTCGTTCGTCGTGGCCGGTGTGATCGCGTTGTTCGCCGCATTCTGTTACGCCGAGCTGGCTTCGGCGGTACCGACCGCGGGATCGTCCTACACCTACGCCTACACCACGCTCGGCGAGATCATCGCCTGGATCATCGGCTGGGACCTCATCCTGGAGTTCGCCCTCGGCGCGGCGGTGGTCTCGCGCGGCTGGTCCGGATATCTGCAGGATGTGTTCAATCTGCCGACGACCTTCTTCGGCGAGAGCTCGACGGTCAACCTCGGAGCGGTGGCGATCGCCCTGGTGCTCGGCGTGGTCGCCACCATCGGTATCAAGGAATCCGGTTGGCTCACCAACGCTTTGGTGTATCTCAAGGTGAGCATCTGCGTGTTCATCATCATCGCCGGGTTGTTCTTCATCAAGGCCGCCAACTACACCCCGTTCATTCCGCCTGCACAGCCGACCGGCGGCGACGGCGGGTTGAGACAACCGTTGTGGCAGTGGGCCACCGGCGTCGAGGCGACGGCGTTCGGTGTGGCCGGGGTGCTGTTCGCCTCGGCGGTCGTGTTCTTCTCCTACAGCGGGTTCGAGATCGTCGCGAATCTCGGGGAGGAGACCAAGAATCCGGCCCGCGCCATGACCCGCGGACTACTCGGCACCCTGCTCATCTGCACGGTGCTCTACGTGGGTGTGTGTTTCGTCGTGGTCGGCATGGTGCACTACACCGACCTCAGTGAGGGCGCGCCACTCTCGGATGCGTTCAATCAGGTGGGCTTGAGCTGGGCCGGCGTGCTCGTCGGTATCGCCGCGGTCGCCGGCCTGACGTCGGTGATCCTCGTCGACATCGTCGGTATGTCACGGATCGGATTCGCGCTCGCCCGCGACGGTCTGGTGCCGCATTCGGCGGGCAAGATCCATCCGAAATGGCAGACGCCGTACCGCATCACGATGCTGACCACCGCGGTCGTCGTGCTCCTCGGTGCCTTCGTCCCGCTCTCCGCACTTGCCGAGATGGTCTCCATCGGAACGCTTTTCGCATTCCTGGTCGTGTCCATCGCCGTCCCCGTCCTGCGTCGAACCCAACCGGAGATGAAGCGTCCGTTCCGGGTTCCGTGGTCGCCGGTACTGCCGATCATCTCGGCGATCTGCTGCGCGGGTCTGATGATGAACCTTGCGATCGAGACCTGGATAAGGTTCGTGGTCTGGCTGGTGATCGGCTTGGGCATCTACTTCTTCTACGGTCGCACGCACTCCAATCTGGCTCGTGCGAACCGGGATTCGACGATCACGGCCGAGGAGTCACCCGCGTCGTAGCGTCAGCATCGTCACCTCGGGTGGCGCACCGACCCGCACCGGTGGCCCCCAGGCGCCGGCGCCGCGCGTCGTGTACAGCGTCGTCTCGCCGACCCGGTCGAGGCCCTCGACCGACGGCTGCTGCAGCGGCACCAGATAGCGAATGGGCCAGATCTGACCGCCGTGAGTGTGACCCGAGAGTTGCAGATCCACACCGAGATCCGAGGCCTGCAGTGCCTGCCGGGGTTCGTGGGCGAGCAGCAGGCGAAAGCGTTGCGGGTCACTGCCGGCCAGCGCGCCCGCCAGGTCGGGCCGGTACGGTTCGGGCGCGCTGTAGTCGTGGATGCCGACCACGTCGATCGTCGCCCCGCCCCGGCTGACGGCGACGCGCTGGTTGCGCAGCGTGGTCACGCCCACCCGCTCCCACTCGTCGAGCCATCGTCCGCCGTCGTCGCTGTAGAACTCGTGATTGCCGCTGACCCCGAACACCCCGAGCGGTGCGCGTAGCGCGGTCATCGGCGCGAGATCGCCGGAGAGTTCGGCGACAGTGCCGTCGGTGAGGTCACCGGCGATCGCGATCAGGTCCGGCCGCTGCGCGTTGACCAGGTCGACGACGCGCCGGGTGAAGTCGGCGTCGCGGGCCGGTCCGACGTGCAGATCGGAGATGAGCGCCACCCGCGTGCCGTCGAAGGATTCGGGCAGGTCGGCGAGCCGGATCTCGGTGTGGGTGACTCGCGGGTCGGCCGCCTCGACCACCCCGTACGCGGTGAGTGCGACGGCCGTGACGGCCACGGCCCCGGTCGCCACCCGGACCGCCTGCAGGCGTCGGCGGCGTCGCTCACTGGCGAGCTCGTTCGGTGACCGCCGGAGGACCAGCCGCCAGATGAACGCGCCGATACCGATCACCGCCAACCCGAGTGCCAGGTACAGCACCGTGGCCAGCCAGGTCAGCCCGAGCCACGCCAGGGGACGAAACGTCGAGGGATTCAGTCCGCGCCCGGTGGCGATACCGACGACGGCCAGCGCCCAGAACACGACGAGCAGGGCGCCGGCGATCACCGACCAGGGGCGCGGCAGGGCTGTGGCCCGCACCAGGCGACGATGCAGCCAGAAGGTGATGAGCGCGAGGAATACGGCGAAGAAGACAATCATGGCAAGTTGCCGCGAACACTACCGCAGAACGGGTGGGCGGCGGCGAGCACACCTCTTCGAATCGATGACCCGCGACCACACGCTGACGCCGGTCGCGAGACGATTCGCTTCGCGACCGTCACCCGCGCATGGCCTCGCGGTGTCGCCTGGCCGCCATCCGATTACCGCACACCGAGGAGCAGTAGCGCTGACGGCCGTTGCGCGACACGTCGGCGTACACTCGGTCGCAGTTGTGAGCCGCGCAGATTCCGATGCGGTCGATACCGCGCGCGGCCAGATGGACCGCGGTGCCCACCGAGATCAGCGTCGCCAGCGACCGGCCGGCAGAGATGTTGTCATCGCGAAAGTGCAGGTGCCACCCCGACGCGGCGTGATCGGTGAGGCGAGGGGCCGACGCATGTGTGGCGAGAAGTGCGTTGAGACGCGTCGAGCGCGACACGGAGTCGGACGCAGCAGCAACGTCCCTCCATTCGGAGATGAATTCGGCGGTGAACGAATGGTCTCGTGATGTGGGCTGTCCGGTATCGAAGACGAACCCTGCGTCGACACAACGCATTACCAACGAATCGAGATCGGCCGGCCACTGATTGGCCAAACTCGCGCCGAGTTGCACCGCGCTTCGACCGTCATGGTTGAAATGCATAAAGCCATTACATCACAGTGGTGGGCATGGAAGCCTACGAATGCGTACACGGGTGGGTCCGCGTATCGCGCCACCTTGTTGCCGATGGTCACACGACATACGAGCGCTGTGTCCGGTGCGGACGGTGGCGGGTGGTCGGAAGTACCCAGCGGAGCCGGGTTTTCGATGCATGACCGACGAACGAGGCCACAGAGTCCATGATGGAATGATGAGCTTCGACATCGCGACCGCACAGACCGGCACCTACTCCGAGCTCGCCGAGGCCGCGGCGGGCCTCGTTGCCGGCGAGCACGACCGCATCGCCAACGCGGCCAACATCTCCGCGCTGGTGTATCACTCACTGCCCCAGCTGAACTGGGTCGGCTTCTACTTCTTCGACGGCACCGAGCTGGTCGTCGGGCCGTTCCAGGGCAAGCCCGCTTGCGTGCGTATCGGTCTCGACCGCGGGGTGTGCGGCGCAGCGGCACGAACCCTTACGACGCAGCGCGTCGCCGATGTCCATGCGGTTCCCGACCACATCGCCTGCGACGCGCAGAGTCGCTCGGAACTCGTCGTGCCCCTCGTCGGCGCCGACGACGAGCTGATCGGCGTCTTCGACCTCGACAGCCCGGTGCCGGAGCGCTTCACCGCCGACGATCAGCGCGGACTGGAGGCCATCGCGGCGGTCTTCGTCGACTCGCTGCGGTGATCGCCGCGCACCGGTGTCGCCATCACCGTCGACCACCAGCTCGACAGTGGGGACGGGTCGGGCCACACCACGTCGGTGTGGATGGGCGCATCGTGTTCACGGTCGGTCATGCTGTCCTCCTTGTCTTTTCGCCGTGAGACGATCGATGACGACTATTAGCACTCTTTTGCTTCGAGTGCTAGACGAGTGCGCTCGGCGGGGTTATATTGGGACTCGTACAGCGTGAGAGCTGCCTGTCGAAGGGTGGCAGGCAGCCTGGTCTTCAGGAGGTGAGTGCTGTGCTTCGTTTTGATCCGTTCAGTGATGTCGACGCGCTTGCTCGGGGATTGATGACCGGCTCGATGGCCGGTAGTCAGCGCGCCCCGCGGTTCATGCCGCTCGATCTGTACAAGGTCGGCGATCACTACATGCTGATCGCGGACATGCCCGGCGCCGATCCCGGATCGATCGACGTCAACGTGGACAACGGTGTGCTGACCCTCTCGGCGCAGCGCAGCGCCCCGTCGGACGACGGAGTGCAATGGCTGGCCAGTGAGCGGTTCTCGGGGAGCTATCGCCGCCAGATCACCCTGGGCGACGGCATCGACCCGGCCCGCATCTCGGCGACCTACGACAACGGTGTGCTGCATGTGAGCATCCCGCTCGCCGAGGAGGCCAAGCCGCGCAAGATCGCCGTCGAGACCAAGAGCGATCCGCACGCGATCGCGGCCGGAACCCCGGGCTGAGACACCGCGCGGACCGAGGCAGCCCATGGCCGGCCGGGAACCGATGACCACGCAGGAGGTTGTGATGAACATGCCCGCGCACGAACCGATTCCGAAGGCCGACGAGGCCGACTGGGTGGAACAGACCGTCGAGGTCACCGACGACTCCGGTGTCGAGGAGTATCCGTACACGCCCCACGATGACGGTCCCGACACCCAGGCGGAGCCGATCCCCGGTGAGCAGCGCACGCCCGGTTCGCGCTGACACCCGGATCCCGCATCCCCGATGGGGAATCGATGGCGGTGGCGTCACCGACAAACGGTGGCGTCACCGCCGTCACCGCATGAACGGGCGGGCGTAGGCTCGATGTGACGTCACCGACATACGACCCCGGGGGATCTCGTGACCACTGCCTACGACTTCACCGCCACCGACATCGACGGCAATCCCGTCGATCTGAGCACCTATCGTGGCCATCCGCTGCTCATCGTGAACACCGCCTCCAAATGCGGATTCACACCCCAGTATCAGGGTCTGGAGAAGCTACACCGCGAGTACGCCGACCAGGGGCTGGTGGTGCTCGGATTCCCGTGCGATCAGTTCGCGCACCAGGAGCCCGGTGACGAGGACGAGATCAAGAACTTCTGCTCGTTGACCTACGACGTGACCTTCCCGATGTTCGCCAAGGTCGACGTCAACGGCGACGACGCTCATCCGCTGTATCAGTGGCTGCGCCAACAGAAGTCGGGAATCCTGGGCAGCCGGGTCAAGTGGAACTTCACCAAGTTCCTCGTCGACAAGTCGGGTGCGGTGGTGGCGCGGTTCGCGCCGACGGTCAAGCCGGAAAAGCTCACCGACGATATCGACAAAGTGCTCTGACGCCGGCATATCGAGCACGATCGTCTCGGACAACAACTGCGGGGCACCGGTGTGAACCGGTGCCCCGCAGTTCTTTCCACGATGCGGTGTGCCGTATCAGTCGGCCAAGGTCGCCGCGTCGATGACGAAGCGGTAGCGCACGTCGCTGTCGACGACGCGATCGTAGGCCTCGTTGATCCCATCGGCGCTGATGGTCTCGATCTCGGCGCCGATACCGTGCTCGGCACAGAAGTCGAGCATTTCCTGGGTCGGGGCGATCCCGCCGACCATCGATCCGGCCAGCGAGCGCCGGTTGTTCAACAGCGGGAATGCCTTGAACTGCAGCGGATTCTCGGGCAATCCGAGTTCGACGAGGGTGCCGTTGACCGCGAGCAACGAGAGGTACTGGTTGAGGTCGAGGTTCACCGACACCGTGTTGAGGATCAGATCGAACTCGTTGCGCAGTGTGCGGAAGGTCGACTCGTCACTGGTCGCGTAGTAGTGATCCGCGCCGAACCGCTTGCCGTCCTCCTCTTTTCGCATCGACTGGCTGAGCACGGTCACCTCGGCACCGAGGGCGTGGGCGATCTTGACGCCCACGTGCCCGAGCCCGCCCATCCCGATGATGGCGACCTTCTTGCCCGGCCCGGCGCCCCAGTGCTTCAACGGCGAGTACAGCGTGATGCCCGCACACAGCAGTGGGGTGGCCACGTCCAGCTCCAGGCCGTCGGGAATCCGCAGCACGAAGTCCTCGGTCACCACGACCTGCTGGGAATAGCCGCCGTGAGTGAACTCACCCTCGTAGGTGGTGGAGTTGTAGGTTCCCACAGCACCTTTCACGCAGTACTGTTCGTCGCCGTCCTTGCAGGGGCCGCACTCGCCGCAGGACTGGACGAAACAGCCGACGCCGACGCGGTCGCCGACCTTGTGCCGGGTGACCTCGGAACCGACTGCGGACACGGTGCCGGTGATCTCGTGGCCGGGAACCACCGGATAGGTGGTGCCGCCCCATTCGTTGCGGGCGGTGTGGATGTCGGAGTGGCAGATGCCCGCGTAGGCGATGTCGATGAGAACGTCGCGCGGCGCGAGGTCCCGACGTTCGATGGTGGTTTTCGACAGCGGCTGGTCGGGTGCGGTGGCGATGTAGGCGTTGACGGTGGTCGTCACGGGTGTCCTTCCCGAGCGCACGCCGCAACCCGAGGGATATCGGGGGAGTGGCGCGGCTCTACTCGATTGCCTGCACCATCCATTGTGCTCACATATGGCCGCGCGCGCATACTCGCAGCGCACACCGTCGCGGATGCCGGTCCGGGGTGATTTGCGGAGATCGCGCCAGGTCTACGTCCGACGCCACCGCGGTCCGGGATCCACGTCGAGTCCGGCAACGTGCAGCGACCCCACAACGAGGGCCTTGACGGTCCATCGGAGGTCGGTCTCGATGTCGTCGTCGGGGAGGTCGGCGCGTGCGCTCGACGGTCGTTTCTCCCACCCGTAGGAGGCGTAGACGGTATCGGCCAGTGCGACAGCGGCAAACGCGATGCCGGAGAGCAGGGTCCGCGCGGTTGCCGGGTCCAGGTCGTACACCGCGGCGACGCGATGGTGGTGCGCGCCGATCTTGGCGACCATCGTCGCGGTGGTGTCGGTACGACGGGTGAGAAATGGGGTGATGCCGGGGTGGTGGTGCGCGAGCAGACGTATCGACAGCGCGAAGTCGAGGAGGTACTCGTGGATCGGGAGGGTTGGGTGCGGGTCGGGGATCGACCAGTCGAGAAAGATCTGCTCGGCGATGAGTGTGCGCAGTTCGCCGAGGCCGTCCACGTGTTTGTACAGCGCCGCCTGGGTCACCCCGAGCTGCTTGGCCAATCCGGCGAAAGTGACTGCGGGCAGCGTCATCTCGATTCCCGTGGCGATGATGCGGGCACGGTCGAGGGTCGGTGGGCGGCCCCGACGCCGAGGTGGGGCCGGGGCGTCGGGGCCGAGGCTTGCCTTCTCGTCCATAATTTGTATAGTACCCATAAACTAATTGATGGGAGCGCGTATGGCCACCGAGTTCGCCACCCCGTCCGCGGGTTCGGGTGACCCCGACGAGACATCACTGCGCGGCGACGAGCACCGCAGTGGGCTCGCCGACGTCACCGCACGGGTGGTGCGCATCACGCGCCCCAGCGCCGGACTGCTGCGTGTGGTGCTGGACATCGGTGAAGCGGCTCGGGATTCGACGTGGGCGCGGCCGAATGTGGCTGTCCGGATCGGCCTCGACGACGCCGAGGCCCGTTCCCGCGTCTACACCGTGCGTGACGCCGACCTCGACGCGGCACGGATCACACTCGACGTGGTACAGCACGGTGCCGACAGCCCGATGATGCGATGGAGCACGGTGCTTCGTGTCGGCGATGCCGTCGAGCTGACCGGACCGCGTCCACACTTCCTGCCGCCGGAGGGCGGTGCGCGGGTCGCGCTGTTCGCCGATGATTCGGCGCTCCCCGCGCTCTACGAGATCCTGCGGGTCTGGCCCGAGGGGCGATCGGCGATCGCGGTCGTGCAGAGTGACGACGACGTGGCGGTCGGTGAACTGGTGTCCGGTGCGCAGGTCCGTATCGAGCAGGTCTCCGCCGAACCCGGCTCGTTGGTGCGCTCGGCGACCCGGATCGCCGATCCCACCGATCTGGTCGTCTGGGCCGCCGGTGAACGCGACGAGATGCGGTCGCTGCGAGCGTATTTCCGCTCCACCCTCGGCCTGGCAAAGGATCGGACCGCGGTGTTCGGCTACTGGCGACGCGGTGTGAGCAACACCGAGATCGATCGGGTCCGCTTGCGGACCTATAACTCGTTGACGGCGCAGGGCAAGACGCTCGCCGATCTCGACGACCTGGCCCTCGAGGTCTGATCGACTGTCTCCAACGGTCGTCGAAAATACATGCGCGCCGGCGCATCTGGTACTTATCACCCGATAGGCGATCTTCTTCGCATATCGCCCGACGGGGTGGCCGCCGGACGGTTCGCGTCGTACTCTCCTCCTGTTAATGGTTGTCGTTGCCAGTAGGGCGTGAAGCCCGGGACGGATCGAGAGTGCGCATCAGCAGAATGGCGGTGTCGGCGGTGGCCGCCGCGGCGGTGGTGATCGGTATCGCCGGATGTTCGAGTTCGTCGAGCGGGTCCGACGACTCGACGATCCACGCCGTGGCGGCGGAGAACGAGTACGCCGACGTGCTCTCGCAGGTCGGCGGGCACTACGTGTCGGTCTCGGCGATCATGAGCGACCCCAACACCGATCCGCACACCTATGAGGCGAGCCCGGCAGTGGCCAAGGAACTCCGCGACGCGACGCTGGTGGTGCAGAACGGGCTGGGCTACGACGACTTCATGTCCAAGCTCGAGCAGGCGTCCCCGGTCAACGGGCGTAAAGTCGTTGTGGCCCAACAAGTGCTCGGACTGCCGGACTCCACGCCGAATCCGCACCTGTGGTACGACCCCAAGACGATGCCCGCGGTGGCCAATGCCATCGCCGAGGATCTCGGCACGCTGCAACCCGCCCACAAGGACGAGTTCGAGAAGAACGCGGCGGCGTTCACCGCCTCGCTGCAGCCCTGGCTGACCGCCCTGGCGAGCTTTGCCAAGACCCACCCCGCGACACCGGTTGCCGTCACCGAGCCGGTCGCCGACTACATGCTGCAGGCGGCAGGCACCGACATCAAGACCCCCTGGACGCTGCAGGCGGCGATCATGAACGACACCGACCCGTCGCCTCAGGACTCGACGCTGCAGGATTCGCTGCTGAACGGCAAGCAGGTCAAGGTCTTCCTCTACAACCAGCAGGTCACCGACGACACCACCAGCAAGTACCTGGCGCTGTCCAAGTCACACGGCATCCCGGTGGTCGGCGTGTACGAGACGATGCCCACCGGCTACACCTACCAACGCTGGATGACCGCCGAACTCGACGCCATGTCCAAGGCCGTCACCGACGGCACCTCGACCGAGAAACTCTGAGACGGTGGGAGGCCCCGCGGACTCGATTGTGCTTGCCGCGCGCAACATCCGGGTGAGTCTTGGCGGCCAGCCGGTGCTCGACGACGTCTCCGTCGAGGTGGCGCCGGGAGAGTTCGTGGGACTGATCGGCGCCAACGGTGCCGGCAAGACGACGCTGCTGCGCGTGCTGCTCGGAGTGCTTCGGCCACACTCCGGGCAGGTGCATCGGCCCCCGCGTGGCGGAATCGGGTACCTTCCGCAGAAGGTCGGCGTCGATGCCGACACCCCGCTGCGTGCCCGCGACATCGTGGCCCTCGGCATCGACGGCGGACGACTCGGTATACCGCTGCGGCGCAGAAGGTTACGACCCATCGTCGACGAGGCGCTCGAGGCGGTGGACGCGCAGGCTTTCGCCGACAAGCGCATCGGCGAGCTCTCCGGGGGGCAACAGCAACGCGTCCTGCTCGCGCACGCGCTGATCCGGAAACCGCAACTGCTGCTCCTCGACGAACCGTTGGCCGGCCTCGACCCCGGCAGCGCCTCGGACATCGTCGACCTCCTCGACACCCTGCGCTGCACCACGGGGGTGAGCATCGTCATGACCGCCCACGACATCAATGTGCTCCTGCCGGTGATGGATCGCGTCGTCTACCTCGCCGGCGGCAAGGCCGTCGACGGTCGCCCCGACGAGGTGATCACCACCGAGGTGCTCAGCGGGCTCTACGGACGGCCCATCCGCGTCATCCGCACCGACGGGCGAATCCTCGTGCTCGCCGACGACCGGATGTCCTCGCCCGAGCTCGTCGCACCCGACGAGCTCGGGGTCTAGGGGCCGCATGAATAGCGACGAGTGGCTCACCGGATTCTTCGTCACCGAATCGGTCCAGACCGCACTGCTGGTGGGTGGCTTCGCCGCCGCTGTCGCCGCCGTCGTGGGGGTGTTCACCGTCGTGCGCGGGCAGTCCTTCGCCGGTCACGCGCTCGCCGACCTCGGCGCCGTCGGCGGTTCGGCGTCGTTCCTCCTCGGTGTCAGCCAGCTGTGGGGATTCGTGGGGGCCGGCGTCCTCGCGGCACTCCTGATGGAGGTCATCGGGATTCGCCGTATCCAGGGTCGCGACGTGGCCACCGGGGTGACCCTCGGGTTCGGTCTGGGCCTGACCTCGCTGCTGCTGTACCTGGCGACCACCAACGGTTCCGGCGCGTCACACGACGCCACGGTGTCGGTGCTGTTCGGATCGCTGTTCGTCATCGATCGGGCACTGGTGCCGGTCGTCGTCGCCCTCGGCCTCGTCGCACTCGCCCTGGTGGCAGCCATGTACCGGTGGCTGCAACTCGACCTCGTCGACCATGACCTCGCCACCGCCGCCGGCGTGCGAGTTCGGTTGTCCGGCTGCGCCTTCCTGATCGCCTTGGCCCTGGCGGTGGAGTTGTCGTCGCTGACGATCGGCGTCATCCTGTCCACCGCGCTGCTCATCGGGCCACCGGCGACCGCGCTGCTGGTGACCCGGCGGTTCTCCACCGCGATCCTGCTCTCGGTCGCGCTCGGCGTGGCCGCCACCTGGCTGGGCTGCCTGCTCTCCTATGAGAGCCACTATTGGGCTGGTACGCACGGCAATTGGCCGGTCAGCTTCTGCATCGTGACGCTGGTGTTCCTCGCCTATCTCCTCGCGCGTGTGCTGTCGGCAGGCCGCCGACGCCACGTCCCCGTCGCAATACCGGTGCCGAGCTGATGTTCGAGCCGTTTCTGATCAACGCCTGGATTGCCGGCACCCTGGTCGGGATCATCGCAGGTGTGGTGGGGTTCTTCGTCGTCCTGCGCGGGGATTCGTTTCTGGCGCATGCCGTTCCGCACGGTGCCTTCGCCGGCGCCGCGGCCGCGGTCCTGGTGGGCGCCAACCCACTGCTCGGTCTGGGCGTCGCGGCCACCGCCGGTGCGATGACGATCTCCGCGCTGGGCGCGCGCGCCCGACGGGACGTGGCGACGGCGCTGGGCCTCGTGCTCATGTTGGGGCTCGGTGAGTTCTTCCTCAGCCGCGGCGACCAATACTCGTCGCAGGTGTATGCCCTGCTGTTCGGGCAGATCCTCGGAGTGTCGACGATCGCCATCGTCCCGATGGTGGTTCTCGGTGCGCTGTGTGTGCTGACGGTGGCCGTCGTGTACCGGCCCCTGCTGCTCGGCTCGGTGCTACCCGACATGGCGGCCGGTCACGGCGTCGACACCCGGTACACCTCGATGGCCTTCGCGCTGGTCCTGGCATGTGCGACCACGATGAGTGTGCCGATCGTCGGTGCTCTGCTGATGTTCGCCCTGCTCGTAGGTCCGGCGGCGACGGCCCGATGCTTCACCCGCAGCCCGGGTCGGTCGATCGCGGCCTCGGTGGTGCTGTCGGTCGGTGCGGTGTGGGCCGCCATCGCCCTGTCGGTGCAGACCGATTGGCCGATCGGGTTCTTCGTCACCGCGATCTGTGCCGCGATGTACATCGTCGGACGCCTCGCCTCCGTCGTCTCGGCACGACGCGTCGGACGGGCCGTGCGAAAACCGGATCGGCCTCTGCGGACATCGCGCAGGTACTCCACAGCCACCCCGTGACGGTCCTCACGCTGTGAATAAAGTCGTCTATACGTCCGCGCATCGGTGGTTCGCTATCGTCTAGCCCATCCATCAGGCCGACGGGGAGACGGTGAGTTCCACACTGCAGAGGATCACGCGCACGACGGTGGGTTTGTCGACGCTGAATTTCTCGGCGGTGGCAGCGCTGACCCTGGTCGATCCCACCCGGGGGCCAGCGGGAGACGCGGCGCGCGTGTGGCTCGTCTTCGGGATCGTCAGCAATGCCGTTCTTGCGGTGACCTGGTTCTTCAGCAACGTCATGACGCGAGGCGTGGGCGCACGAGCCTTCGGGATCTGGGCCGACGTCGCGACCGCGACGGTGCTGGTCACCTTCGCCGACCCAGGTGAGGCGCTGGTGGGGTGCGTCCTGTTCGCGGTGACCGGGGCGTTCTTCACGTTCTACCTGCCGCGATCGTGGATGCGTGTCCACGTCGTCCTCGTCCTGGGAGTCATCTTGCTGATGGCGGCGCTCTCGGTGCGCGACGGCATGAACTGGGCGACCGTCATCGCCCGCACCGACGTGGTGATCGCCGGTGTGCTCGGCCTACCGATGACCATCCAGATCGTGTGGGCCTCCCAACGGCGTCGTGCCCGACTGTCGGAGATCGACGCCCTGACCCGCATCGCCAACCGTCGTGGCCTCGACCGATACGTCGAATCCGTGTCCCCGATGCAGCACCACGGCGTCCTGGCCGCGATGGTCATCGATATCGACTACTTCAAGTCGGTCAACGACGAGCACGGTCACGATACCGGCGACCGGGTGCTGGTGGCCGTGGCGCAGGCCCTCGTCGAGGCCGTCGGCGATGCCGGGACCGTCGCCCGAAACGGCGGCGAGGAGTTCGCGGTGTTTCTCGCCCTGGACGCCGCATACGAACTGGATGCGACAACAGCGCTCATGCCGGTGTATGTCACGGTTCCCGGGATCGCGCCGGTCAGCCTCAGCATCGGGGTGGCGTCACTGTCGATTCGGGCATCGCAGGAGATGGACGCCTCGGCCGCCTGGCATCTGCTGGCCGCCGCGGACGAGGCCATGTATCGGGCGAAGGCGCGGAGTGGGGCGCGCGTCGAGAGTGTGGATCTGGTGGGCACCACCCCGCCCTGACTCAGGCCCTCGCGGCCGGTGTCAGCCGTCGCCGAGGACCCGCACGACGGTGCGTCCGGTGAGCTTGCCGCCCTTGATCTGCTCGAGCGCCGCGGGCAGCTCGTCGAGTCCGATCTCGCTGATGACGCGGTCGAGATGCGATGGGCGCAAATCGCTTTCGATGCGCGACCAGATCGACCGGCGCAGCTCCGCGCCGATGAGCACCGAGTCGATTCCGAGTAGTGCGACCCCGCGGAGGATGAACGGCATCACCGTGGTCGGCAGATCCGCACCGCCGGTGAGGCCGCTCGCGGCGACCGCACCACTGTGGTTCATGGCGCTCAGGACATACGCCAGGGTCTTGCCGCCGACGCAGTCGACCGCACCTGCCCACACCGACTTGCCGAGCGGCCGGATCTTCGTCTCGTCGTCCACGAGCCGTCCGATGACCTCGGTCGCCCCGAGTTCGCGCAACAGGGGTTCGGCGTCGGGTTTACCGCTCGATGCGGTGACGGTGAAGCCGGCCCCGGCGAGAAGATCGACGCTCACCGCGCCGACACCGCCGGAGGCGCCGGTGACGAGCACCGGTCCGTCGTCCGGGCGCACGCCGTGATCGAGCAGCGCGGCGACGCTCATCGCCGCGGTGAAGCCGGCGGTTCCGATGGCGGCGGCCTCGCGGGTGCTCAGTGATCGCAGCGCGACCACCTGTGCAGCGGGTACGCGCGCATAGTCGGCGTAGCCGCCGTTGGCCTCGGTGCCGATCGGTCCGCCGTGCGCGACGACCCGATCACCGGGGGCGAAATCGGGGTGATCGGAGGCCACGACCTCCCCGGCGACGTCGATCCCTGGAACGATCGGATACGTGCGGACCACCCCGCCGCGCGGCGTGACCGCGAGTGCGTCCTTGTAGTTGACGCCCGAGTAGTGCACGGCGATCGTCACCTCGCCGTCGGGAAGATCGTTCGCGGACAACGTGGTTCGGTCGAGGGAGATCTGTCCGTCGGCCTCGGTGGCCAGCAGGGCGGTGAAGTTCTCTGGCGTGCTCGTCATCGTGGTCCTCCGTTGGGCGTTGATGGTCGCTTCTCCAGTGATGGTAGGCACCGGTGCGCACGAGGGCAGGGCCGGTACTCGCGCACCGGCCCCGTCAATCGCTCCCGCTGCCGATTGTGTCCGGGTACGGTCCGTACATGAGGTCACTCACCCGCGTCCTGGTCGTCCTCGCCGCGTTGGCCACGCTCGGGGCCGTGATACCCGCAGCAGCGCACGCCACGCCGTCGTCGGGTGTCACGGCGGTGACCCTGGCCGAAGGTGACATACCCGCCGACCTGCTGCCGTTCGTGCCGCGCGGGGTACATGTGGCGGTCCGGGAGATCACCATCGCGCCCGGCGGAAGCACCGGCTGGCATTATCACGACGGGGAATTGATCGGGTTGGTGCGGGCCGGCACGCTGACCCATCCGGGCGCCGATTGCGCACCCGTCGTCTACCACACCGGGGACATCATCAAAGAGCCTGCAGGACAAGCAAATACTCACGTGGGCCGAAACCTCGGTACCGGGCCGGTGGTGCTCGACGTGCTCTACCTGATCCCCTTGGGCAAGCCGTTGTTCGAAGATGCGCCCGCACCGGCATGCGACGCACCTCGCTGACCACCTCCCGGATGGCGCCCACATCACCGAAAGTGACTGTCACACCATGAGTCCGCGCACAACCATCGTGATCACCGGTGCCAGCGACGGGATCGGGGCGGTCACCGCCCGAACCCTCGCGGCACCCGATGTCGACCTGATCCTCGTCGGCCGTTCCGCCGACAAACTCGACGCCGTCACCGCCGACACCGGTGCGGTGGGATTCACCGCCGACTATGCGCAACTCGACGACGTCCGCCGGCTCGCCGAGAAGATCCGCGAGCACACCGACCACATCGACGTGCTGCTCAACAACGCCGGCGGTACCTTCGATCCCCGGCACGCCACGCCCGACGGGCACGAACCCAACTTCCAGATCAACCATCTCGCACCGTTTCTGCTCACCCATCTGCTCCGAGACCGGCTGGCGGCGCCGGACGCCTGCCTGGTGGTCAACACCGCCAGCGTCGGCAACCTGGCCGGCCACGTCGACCTGTCCGATCTGGACTACCGACGCCGACGCCCCATCGGCCTGCGTTGTTACGGCACCGCGAAACTGATGAACATCCTGTTCACCCGTGGCATCGCGCAACGGTGGAGCGACGATGGGATCGTCTCCGCCGCAGTACATCCCGGTCCCGCGGCGACGAGTTTCGGTCGTGACTCGGCGTTCGTCGGACTCCTGTATCGCACACCGCTGCGCCACATCGGGACCATCACACCCGACAAGGGCGCGCAACCGCTGATCGAGTTGGCCCGCCGCGGCCCCGACCCGGACATCAACGGGGTGTACTTTCATCGACACAAAGCCAAGGGACCCGAGAACCGCCAAGCTCACGATCAAACATTGATCGACGGATTGTGGTCGGCGTCGGCACAATTGGTGGGGGTCGATCCAGGCTGAGCTCTACCACCATGAACCCGAACCACTCCGAGGAGAACAGATGTCCCGTCCACCGCTTCCCGAGCCCGCCCGCGAACTGTTGGCCAAGGCCAACCCCGCGGTCATGGCGACCGTCCGATCCGACGGCGCGCCCGTGTCGGCGGCCACGTGGTACCTCCTCGACGGCGACCACGTGCTGCTCAACATGGACGACGAACGTGTCCGGCTGCGGCATCTGCGCAACGACCCGCGGGTCACGCTGACGGTCCTCGCCGAGGACAGCTGGTACACGCACGTGACGTTGATCGGTGAGGTCGTCGACTTCCGCGCCGACGACGGGTTCGCCGACATCGACCGCATCTCCCGGCACTACGGCGGCCAGCCGTACCCCGACCACGAGCGGCCCCGGACCACCGCGGTGATGGCTGTGCACCGGTGGTACGGCTGGGGCGCCATGCAGGACAACGACCAGGCGTCACCGACCGCCGACTGACCGACGTGTGAGGTCGGCGCCGCCGACCGTGTCAGTTCGCGGGAGCCTTGACCGCCACGACCGGGCAGGGGGTGTCGAGCAGGATGCGTTGGGTGTAGCTGCCGAGCAGCATTTTCATGGCGGCTGAGCGGTGCCGGATGCCGATCACGACCATGTCGGCGTTGTGGTGCTCGGCGAGACGGACGACGGTGGACGCGGGATCGTCGATCCCACCGTGGATTTCGTGGGTGACGCCCGATGCCCGCAGTCGAGCGGCGAGGTCGTCGGTGCGTTGCGGGGCAACATAGTTGGGGCTGCCGGGTGCGTCGGCACCGCCGGCGGCGACGACGTGCACGGTGGCCGATGCGGTGTGGCCGAGGGCGTTCACGGTGGTCAGCGCCCAGGTGAGGGCGGCGTCGCCCTCCGGCCGGTCATTGACGAGCACAATGTAATTCACTTCTGTCATCTCCTAGATGGGGAAGGCTGCGACGAGGCCGCCGACGCCGAGCATGATCAGCCCGACCACGCACGCTCGCCAGATGGCCTTCTTGGAGTGGTCGGCGAGTTCGACCTTCGCGAGACCGACGAGCAGCAGGAACGCCGCGACCAGTGGGCTCGAGGTGTGTAGCGGCTGACCGATGATCGCGGCGCGGGCCATTTCCTCGCCGGTGATGCCGTAGTGCGAGGCGGTTTCGGTCAAGACCGGTAGGACACCGAAGAAGAAGGCGTCGTTGCTCATGAAGTAGGTCAGGGGCAAGCTCAGCACGCCGGCCACGATCGGTAGGTGGGGGCCGAAGCTTGCCGGGATGATGTCGACGAGCCATCTGGCCATGTCCTCGACCATCCCGGTGCCGTTGAGGACGCCGGTGAGCACCGAGGCGGCGAAGACCAATGACACCACCGACACCACGCTCGACGCGTGCGCTTTGAGTTGCTCGGATTGCTCGGCCACCCGCGGGAAGTTGACGACGAGGGCGATGGCGGTGCCGATCATGAGAATCACCGGCGGCTCGAGCAGGCCGATCACCAGCAGTGTCATCACCGCGATGGTCAGTGCGAGGTTGAACCAGATCAGCTTGGGGCGGGCGTTGGGTCGTTCGAGATGGTCACCGACGGTCGGGAGGTCCGCGAAGTCGCTGTGGTCGTCGTCGACGCCGTCACCGGACGACCCGGTGGCCGGCCGATCGGTTCCGGCTCCGTCGCCACCGTGTCCGGCGCCGACACCGATCATGACCTCGGAATGGGCGTGTTGTGTCTCGGGATCGGTGGAGTCGGGGTCGAGTTCGACGACGCCGAGCCGCTTACGTTCGCTGCGGCCGAGGAAGAACGCGAGCACGAGTACTGCGAGGAGTCCGGCGGCGATCGCCGGGATCATCGGGACGAAGATGTCGATCGGTGACACATCGAGCGCGGCTGCGGCACGGGCGGTCGACCCGCCCCAGGGCACGGTGTTGAGTACCCCGTTGGCGGTGGCCGCGACGACGGTCAGCACCACCGGGCTCATGCCGAGGCGTAGGTAGATCGGTAGCAACGCCGAGGTGACGATGATGAACGTCGTTGATCCGTCGCCGTCGAGGGAGACCACCGAGGTCAGCAGTGCGGTGCCGACCACGAGGCGTAAGGGGTCGTTGTGGGCGAATCGCAAGATCAGGCGGATGAGTGGATCGAACAGCCCGACGTCGATCATGATGCCGAAGAAGGTGATCGCGAAGAACAGCAGCGCTGCGGTGGGCGCGAGCTTGAGCAATGACGTCATGATCATGTCGCTCAGGCCCAGGCCGGCCCCTGCGAACAATCCGAACACGGTCGGTACCAGTATCAGTGCGACGACGGGTGTCAGGCGCTTGCTCAGGATCAGGTACATGAAGACCGTGATCATCGAGAAGCCGAGTATGACCAGCATCGGGACTCTCTCTCGCAGTGGTGTGCATCACTGTATACCATATCGTGTCCATAAGGGAATCCCATTTGGCGCGTTATAGTGTGCGCATGGCGGGTAACAAGGGTGACCAGATTTACGACCAGCTGCGGTCGGACATCCTCAAGGGTGCGTTGGCCCCGGGTTCATCGTTGAGTGCTCTCGGTGTGGCCGAACGGTTTTCGGCGTCTCGGACACCGGTCCGTCAGGCTTTTCTGCGGTTGGAGGCCGACGGGTTGGTCTCGTTGATCGATCGTCAGGGTGCGCGGGTGGCACCGATCTCGCTGCAAGGGGTACGGGACCTGTTCGAACTCCGGATGCTTCTCGAGGCGCACGCCGCTCGTGTGGTGGCCGAATCGGCAGCCGCCGATCCCGCGGTGCGTGAGCGGTTCGTCGAATTGCTCGCCGGTTTCGATGCGGTGGCCGACGACACGGACGCGGCGGATCGGCGCGATCGGTTCTACGAGCTGGCCGAGGCGTTCGATCAGGCGGTGATCGCGACGACCCGGAACCGTCACCTGGCGCGCTCGATCGCCGAATTACGGCCGCACAGCGCGCGTTTGAGGATGATAGCGCATTCACCGGCTACCCGTCTGGAGAGTTCCCTCGTCGAACATCGGGCGATGTGTCGGGCGATCATCGATGGTCAGGGTGATGCGGCCGCCGCTGCGGTGACCGAGCATCTGGTGGCCACCGAACGGACGATCCTCGAGGCCGTGATGTCGCCGGGGGCGTCGGCGGTGGCGGTGGATCTCGTCGGTCGTTGACCACGTCCGATCATCGGACGTTGCGGCTCACCGGGGCACGAACTCGATACATGTGGGACTGCCGGTCGAGATGACCTGGCCGTTCGGGGTGAGTGTCCCGGTGTCGGGGTGGGCGTCGAACGCCACGATGGTGTCCGATTTCTGGTTCGCGACGTAGAGGGTGGTGCGGTCGAGGCCGAAGCGCATGAATCGGGGTTGTTGCCCGCCGGTCGGGGTGAAGGTTGGCGGGAGCAGAGCACCGGCCCCGGTGACGGCGAACGTCGCCACCGAGTCGTGGCCGCGGTTGGACACATGGACACTTCGTGCGTCGCGTGACAGTGCGATTTCGGCGGCGGTACTGGTGCCGGTGTAATCCGCGGGAAGTGTCGACACCGATTGTCGGGCAACAGGTTGCGCGGTGTCGGCGGTGTACTGGTAGGCGGTCAGACGGGACGACAGTTCGTCGACGAGATACAGTGCCGGCAGACTCGGATGGTAGAGGAGGTGTCGGGGTCCGGCGCCGGGTGCGCTCGGGGTGGGTGGTCCGACGATCGTGAGTCTGCCGGTGGCGGAATCGAAGCCGAGGCGGTGGAGTCGATCGGTGCCCTTGTCGGGAACGATGATGTGACGCCCGGTCGGGTCGAACCGCACCTCGTGCGGCTGGGGACCTTGTTGGTCGGCGGTCAGTGGCCCGGGCGTGCCGGTGAGGGTGAGCACCTGCGTCCGCTCCAGACGCCCATCGTCGGTGCGGGCGAACACCGTCACGGAGCCGGACGCGTAGTTCGCGACCACGAGGTGCCGTTTGTCCGCAGACAATGCGAGGTGCACCGCGTTCAACCCGCCGGTCTCATACCGGCCGGTTTCGGTGAGCCGACCATCGTGTTGGTCGATGCGGAACGACGAGACGGGCGAACCGTCGCCGTGGGCCGCATACAGGGTGCGGCCGGCCTTGTCGGCCACCAGGAATGACGGGTTGTCCGCGGTAGGGGTGGTGGCAATAGAAGTCCACCGCCCGGACGCGGTGACCTCGAAGACGGCGATCCCGCGGCCGTGCCCCCCGCGCCTGCGGCTGGTGTAACACCCGACATAGGCGGTGCATGGGCCACGGGTCGTGTCGGTGGGCTCCTGTTCGGTGGATGATGCGACGAACGTGTCTGTGTAGCAGAGGGACTCGCTTCAGGCGATGTTCGTTCCGTGTTCCTCGTCGATGCGGGTGGTGACGCCGGTGGCCACGATGGTGCGGTCGGCGTCGACGGAGGCGTAGGTCCAGAAGATGTGGAGTTCTTCGGTGTCGCTGGCGTTGCGGAAGAAGTGTGGGATACCGGCGGGGATGAACGAGTTGTCGCCGACTCCGGCGGGTTGTTCGACACCGTCGATCGTGGCGATCGCCGATCCGGCGATGATCAGGACGCTTTCATCGCAGTTGTGGAAGTGTTCCGGGATTGCCGCCCCGGGTCCGAACATGGTTATCCCGTTGAGAAAGTCTTTCCCGCCGACTTGCTGCGAGACCAGCGGGATGGTGCGTGCGCCACCTCCGCGTTGGCGCGGGGTGATCTCGGCCGATCGGAGGATGGTGGCCTTGCGTCCGTCGCGCAGTGTTGAAGAGATCTCCGCGGCAACAAGATTGGTGATGGTGGTCATGGGTGTCCTTCAGGTGGTGGCGGCTTGTTCGGCGGTGGGCTATTCGGAGGTGGGTGCCTGCACGGCGGGTTCGGTCATCGCCCACCAGGTGCGGATGTTGACGAACTCGCGGATTCCCGGGGCGGCGAGTTCGCGGCCGTAGCCGCTGCGTTTGATGCCGCCGAAGGGCATTCGCGGGTCGGAGGCGACGATGGCGTTGATGAAGCAGGCGCCGGACTCGATGCGGCGGCCGACGTCGATCGCGGCGTCGACGTCGCGGCCCCAGACACTTGCGCCGAGGCCGAACGGGATGTCGTTGGCCACATCGATCGCCTCCTCGACGCCGTCGACGGTGATGATCGTCGCGACCGGTCCGAAGGTTTCCTCGTCGTAGACCGACATGCCCTTGGTGACATCGGTCAAGATCGTTGGGGCGTAGAAGAATCCGGGTCGGTCGAGCCGATGGGTACCGGCGAGTACGCGCGCGCCCGCATCGATCGCGGAACGGACCTGTCGGTCGACGCCGACGAGCAGGTCCTCGCGGGCCATCGGACCCACATCGGTGGCGGGGTCCTCGGGATCGCCCACGCTCAGGGCGGCGACGTTGTCGACGAGCAACCGGGCGAACTCGTCGGCGATCGAGGCGTCGACGATGAAGCGTTTGGGTGAGATGCAGCTTTGTCCGGCGTTGAGGAATCGTCCACGGGCGGCGAGGTGCGCGACCTTGTCCAGCTCGGCGTCGGCCAGGACGACGAACGGGTCGGACCCGCCGAGCTCGAGGACCGACTTCTTGATCTCGCGGCCGGCGAGAGAACCGACTGCACTGCCGGCACGTTCGGAGCCGGTGATGGTGACCGCCCCGATCCGCGGGTCGGCGATGAGGCGTTCGGTGGTGGCCGGCACGTCGGGTTCGGCCACCAACAATGTGGTGAACAGTCCTGGCTCCAGACCCGCGGACTCGAGCACCTCCTGACATGCTAGCGCGGCGCCGGTGGTGTTCGGCGAGTGCTTGAGGAGTGCGGCGTTACCGGCCATCAGCGCGGGAGCGGCGAACCGGAACACCTGCCACAGCGGGAAATTCCACGGCATGATCGCCAGCACGATGCCCACGGGTTCGTAGGACACCCAGCTGCGATCCGCCGAGGTCTCGTACGGCTCGTCGGCAAGGAACTCGGGAGCATGCTCGGCGTAGTACTCCAATCCCATCGCACATTTCTCGACCTCGGCAGCAGATTCGCGCAACGGCTTGCCCATTTCCCGGGTCACCAGAACAGCCAATTCGTCCGACCGCTTCCGCAGTACCCCGGCCGCATTACGAAGTACATCGCCGCGCGTCTTGTGATCGTCTCTGGCCCAATCCTTCTGCGCGGCCGCGGCGCGATCGAGGATGGCGTCGATCTCCGGGTCGGTCATCGCGGCATATTCGGCAAGGACGGCGCCACTGGCCGGGTTCACCGTGGTTATCGAAGTGGTCATGAGTGTTCTCCTTCTCTCGACGTTCAGGTCAGGCCGACGTCTTGGTCAGGCCGCGACCGACTCGGTCACCTGCAGTTCGGCGAATGTGTTCACCTGGCTGCCGGGCACCAGGCACCGTTCGGCCACCGCTCGCCAGGCCGCGAAATGCGGAGCTGCCTTGTGGTCGGCGAATGCGTCGGCGCCGGTATAGATCTCATAGAAGAAGTAGCGATTCGGTTCCTCGACGGCTTCGGCGACATCGAAGCGCAGACAGCCCGGTTCGTCGGTCACCGACCGAAGAGCGTTCTCCGCGATCGCCGGCAGGAACTCCGCTCGCATCTCCGGTTTCACCTGGACCGACACGATCAAGCTCAGCATCTTTCGTCTCCTCTGGTATAGCCCACCTCACTGCTCGTATGTCATAGTGTATACCTAACGGTACACATTACAAGAGTGGAGCTGACCAGTATGAGCGATGACCGAGTGAAGCCCGAAGCCCTGGCGAGCTTCGGCAGTCGGGTGCTGCAGACGTGCGGTGTCCCGGCCGCCGACGCCGATCTCGTGGCCGACTCACTGGTGCAGGCAGACCTGTGGGGTCATCAATCCCACGGCATGCTGCGCCTACCCTGGTACGTCGCCCGGCTGCGGTCGGGTGCGATGACGGCAACGACCACTCCGGAAACCCTCATGGACACCGGGGCCCTGGCGCTGATCGACGGTCACGACGGGATCGGCCAGGTCCTCACCGAACACGCGCGACGCGAGGCCGTCGGCCGCGCCCGCGCGCATGGCGTCGGGGTCGTCGGCGTCCGTAACTCCAACCATTTCGGCACCGCCATGTACTACACGCGCCGTGCCGCGCATGACGGATGCGTGTCGATCCTGACCACCAACGCCAGCCCGGCGATGGCCCCGTGGGGTGGGCGCGAGAAGGTGCTCGGCACCAACCCGTGGTCGATCGCGGCCCCCGCCCCGACCGGAGGTGGCGTGGTGGCCGTTGACATCGCCAACACCGCGGTGGCCCGCGGCAAGATCTATCTGGCCCGCATCAAGGGCGAAACCATCCCCGACGGATGGGCGATCGACGCCGACGGCCATCCCACCACCGATCCCGGCAAAGCCATCGACGGTGTCATCCTGCCGATGGCCGGCCACAAGGGATACGCCATCACCTTCATGATGGACATCCTCTCCGGGGCGTTGACCGGCAGCCGCACCGGCGGCAACGTCTGCGGCCCGTACGAGGCCGACAAGGCCAGTGGCGCAGGGCACCTCTTCCTCGCCATCGACGTCGCCGCGATGAACTCGCGCGAGGACTATCTCGCGTCGGTCGGCGCGCTCATCGAGGAGGTCAAGTCCACGCCACTGGTGCCCGACGCCGACGAGATCTTCTATCCCGGAGAACTCGAAGACCGCGCCGAACGCGACAACCTCGCCGCCGGGGGCGTCGCGCTCGCGCCCCAGACACGCGACGACCTCGCAGATCTCGCCACCGCGGCCGGTATCACCCCAGACTGCTTTTGAGTCGTCGCGGCACGCGAGTCGCCGACCCCACGACCCCGGGCCTCGGGAAGGTCCGGGGTCGTGGGGTCAGCGCGATTCGACTTTGCCCGACGGCGAAAACGTTTCTAGCCGAGCAGGATCGGATAGAGGGCTGCGATTCCGGGTACGACGATGGTCAGCACGACCGACCAGGTGAGCAGTCGCCGGAATACCTCGTCGGCGTTGTTGTCCGGGGTGTTGGCATTGATCAATGCCCCGGCGATGTGCAGTGGACTCATGACCACGACCGCGCCCGACATGACCACGGCGACGAGCACTGCGGTCACACCTGTCGGGGAATGCCCGGCGACGGTCAGCGCGACGGGCACCATCACCCCACGCACCAATGGTCGATAGCGCTGCACCGAGGAAGAAGCCACCCCAGGGAATGAGCCAATGCCGATTGCCGATCCACCGGAGAGCGTGTTCGACAAGCCAATTGATGGCTCCACTGCGCTCGGCGTGCGCAAAGAGCAGTGTGACTCCGATGATCAAGATGACCAGGCTCGCCGGAAACTTCGAAAGTGTCTTGGTGGCATCTGTGTGGGTGGCCGTGGTCATCAGCAATGTGGCGGCGAGAGCAACAATGCCGATGTTGACCTTGCGCAGGATCGAGATGACGAGAATGCCCGCCAGTACGACCAGGGATGCCACCTGAGTGGGTGTCATGGAAAGCCTCCTCGACGACGGAGACGCCCGCGCAAGCGCACCGGGCTACATCCGACCTCCGAACGTGGTACGCATCACTGTATACCATAAGGAATCCAATTCAATCCGGCCGCGTCGTCAAGGGGCGGTGTGATGCTCAGTCCACCCACACCGACTGGGCGCCGGCGTCGCCCACCAGGACCACCATCACGAGCGTGCCGACGGCGACGACGACGGTCGCCGTGGCCAGGATGACCGTCGTCATCCGGATGACCCGAGTCGACGGCCGCCACGGCACACGGGCCAGGATGCGTTCGTCATGCGCCGCCCACCACAGCACGGTGAGTGCGAACAGTGTTGCCACCCAGGCGATCATCTGATCGCCGAGCTCGGCATGGCGGAGTAGGTCGGGGTTGGCGGCGACGCGTTTCTGCAGGGCCTCGCCTGCCGAGGTGGTCAACGGTGTGACGACGACGGCGATCGTGGCGGCGAGTAGCGGCACGATACCGAGACGGCGGCGAGCACTCGGCCAGGCAGCACTGGCGGCGGCGAGCAGTGCGGCGAGCGGAATCGCCACGACCGCGAGGTGAACGAACAGGGGATGCGCAGGGATGCCGTTGATCGTGTCCATGGGCCAGAAGTGTTGCGCTCCTACGCTGAAGGATCGCTGAAAAGCCGACACCCACAGGCGGTTTCGTTGATCCGGTGAATCCGTCCGGGTGTGACCGGCCCGTCAGGCCGAGGCGGGGGCGGACGCGTGGTCCGGCGAGGCGCCGGGGGTGGTGGGAGAACGGTGTTGTCTGACCAGATAGACGCTGGTGCTCAACACAGTCCAGGCCGCGAGCACCACGAAGGGAGCGGCGTGCTGGTGGTGGGGAAAGTAGATGGCGGTGTGCAGGGCACTGACCGTCGAACCCGGCGGAAGCCACCCACCGATGCTCGCCAGGATGCGCGGCAGCAGCGGCCACGCCACCGAACCGCCCGATGACGGGTTGCCGAGCAGGATCATCACCGCCCACGTCGGCAGGATCGCCCACCGGCCCACCAGCGAACTGAACATCGTGAAGATCATGCCGCACGTGAACATGGTGAACGCCACGATGAACCAGGCCTCGAAGAACGGCAGATCGAGCGTGGCCACCACCCGGTCGACGGTGAAGGTCACCAACAGCCCGCCCAGAAGTGAGTAGGCGCCCGTGAATCCGATGCGCTCCCACGGTTTCAGCGCGGCCGCGTGTACACCGAGCTGGATGGCGCCGACGAACCCGACGACGACCGCCGCGATCGTCATGTAAAAGACCGTCAGGCCATGCGGGTCGCCGTCCTGCAACGGATGCAGGTCCCGAACCGTGACCGTGTACCCGGCGCGCTGTGCGGCGGGCGGAAGGGTATCGGTCAGCAATGATGCCACTGCCTGACCCGACGCGCTCGAGATGTCAAGGGTCATTACCTGATTCGGCGCCGAGATCTCCACGATCGCGAACACCCGTTGCTCGGCCAGCTGGTCGACGCCGCTCGCCCGGTCGGCGACGGAGGTGATGTCGAGCGAGCTGCCGATCGCAGCCTCGAGATCCCTCTCGAGCATTCGTGACTGTGCGCTGGGAAGGTTGTCGACGACGGCGATCGGGATGCTCTCCGGCCGGGGATTGGCCGTCGCGTACGTGTAGGAACCGACGAACAGGGCCACCGCCACACTGCACAGCAGGGTGACCACGGTCGCCGGGAGGAAGCGCGACCCGCGGAAACGACGCCACTTCTCGGCGGTCTGCTCCAGGGTGCGCACCGTCCCAGCGTAGGGGAGCCGGTGGTGTTGCCGCGCGAGTCAGACCAACCGGACACGAGTACGCGCCTCAGGCCGAGGCCGCCACCGTCTTCAGTGTTCGGATCACGCGCTCGGTGTCGTGCCGATCGCCGACGGTGATCCGAAGACCGTGTGGCCGATACGGTGTGACCGAAATGCCGCATGCGATGAGGACATCGCCGAGAGCGATGCCCTCGGCGCCGGGCAGGAACAGGAAGTTGGCGTGACTGGGCCATGGGTGGGCGCCCGCCGCTCGCAATCTGTCGGCAAGGTATCTGCGTTCGATCCGCATCCGCCGCACCCGTTCGGACAACTCGTCCGAGCAGTCCAGGGTCAGTGGAACCGCGAGTTCGGCGAGCGATCCGACGGCGAAAGGCACTTCGTGAGAACGGAGTTCGTCGATCAACGGAATCTGACCCACCCCGTACCCGACGCGCAACCCGGCAAGCCCGTGTGCCTTGCTGAACGTTCGTACCGCGACGACACGCCGGTGAGTCGCGAGCATGCTCTCGAGATCCGGTGCGGTATCCGCGAATTCGAGGTAGGCCTGATCGATGATCACGGTGACGTCGTCGGGTAGCGCGGCACAGAAGCCGAACAACTCGGTGGAGTCGAGTACCGCGCCGGTTGGGTTGTGCGGTGAACACACCGCGACCGCGACGGTGTCGGTGCCGACCCGCTCGTACAGTTTCTGCAGGTCCGGACGGCCCCGCACATCAAGAGGCAGGCCGCGAAAGCGTAGCCCGAGACTGCGGGTGAGGATCGGATAGCCGCCGAACGTGGGTACCGGCGTCAGCAATTCGGGCACCGAAACGCCGCGTCGAGCACCGTGGCGCACGGCGCAGTGCAGCGCGGCGGCGAGCACGCCGGTGGCCCCCGGCCCCACCGTCACCGCGTCGTCGTCGACGCCGAGATGTCCGGCGATGGTGCGCCGCGTCCGATCCGGCAGAAACTCGGGATAGCGGTTGAGCGAGGGCACCGCATCGGTCAGGGCGCGCGCCAGGCTCGGTAGCGGCCCGTATGCGGACTCGTTGAGATCGAGCGGTATCCGTTGCAGTGCAACAGGTCTCTGCGATGAGATCCGCGGCGGCGGATCGGGTGCCGAGTGCAGGTGGCGGGTCACCGTCTGCCGGCCCAGCGAACGGCGGTGGCCGCGGCGAAGTCGCCGGCGTGGGCGAATGCCGACATCATCACCACGTCGCCGGGCCGGATACGCCCGTCGTCGATCGCGGTGTCGAGGGTCGCGGGGACACCGACGGCGAACAGGTTGCCGCACTCGTCGAAGGTGTCGGGGTGACGCTCTTCGGGGAGTTCGAGTGCTTCGCGCCAGTTGCGCAAGAAGATCCGATTGGGCTGATTGGTGATGAACCAGTCCAGCGCCGACGGAGCGATGCCGATCGCATCGGCCACCTCGATCGCCACCTCGGGAACCATGCGGTTACCGCGCGCGAGCACCTTGGTGATGCGCGACTCGGTGAAACCGATGTGGATCTCTCCGGGCCCGGCCTCCCAGTATTTCCGAGGCGGAGACGACACCGACGCCATGTCCGCCGAGTACTCACCGAAGGAGTGGGCGGCCGACCCGAGAACCGGCGAGCCGTCGTCACCGAGGGTCAACAGTGCTGCGGCCGAACCGTCGCCGGGGATGGCGGCCTGGGCTTTGCCGCGCACCTGCTCCTGGGTGAAGATCTGCGCCGCGCTGTTCTGTGCGAGCGCGATCAACGCCGCTCCCCCACCGTCGGCGCGAAGCAACGAACCGGCGATGTCGATCATGTGCATAAACGCCGCACACCCCGCGTTGTGGACGTCGAGGACGGTCCGGGGCCGCAATCCCAGCCGATGCGCCAACTCGCCACCACACCCCCGCACCGGGACCTCGGGCAGCTGACTGTGGGTGAGCACGACGCTCACCTCATCGAGGTACTCGGACCCGTGGCGATCGGTGAGAACGCCTGCCGCCGAGACCATCATGTCCGCCGACGTCTCACCGTCGGCGGCGTGATGGCGAAAAGCAGGTGCCGCGAACATCACGTTGCCCGCAAGGTCATCGTCGGCGGCGTACCGGGCGAAATAGTCGGCCGGGACCCGGTTGTCGGGGAGATAGGCTGCGAGATCACGCAGGACCACCGGTGAGCGGGTCGGATCAAGTCTGGTCGAGGCGGTCATGACGTCATCCATTCCGGGGTGAGGGGCAGGTTGTTGTGGTGGCGGAACTCGGCGATCGCCGTGAGATTGTCGAGCTCGAGTTGGTGTCCGGCAGAGAACATCTCCCAGAAATCGCCGACCCATACCGGGCGATCGGGCGGCGCGGTGTCGGGGTAGGGATTCTCGTCGTAGAAGGGATGCCGGCAGTTGTTCCACAGCACCACCGAACCCGGACGATTCAACACCACCTGCGCATCGACGACCCGCATCAGGTAGATCATCCACAGGTGATCACCCTGATCCCATGCGCAGTGGTAGTCGACGGTCATCGCATTCGGGTCGGCGATGGTGCGGGTGTAGATCTCGGTGTTGTCGCCGAGGCGGTCCTGGGCGACCCACAGGCCGGGCTCGTCGGTTTCGGTGAATCCGCGCAGACTGTAGGTCCATTCCTCCAGCGAGCGGGTGTCGGAGAGCCAGGAGAACAGCTCGCGGGGCGGTGCGTCCACGTATCCCTGGATCGGGCAGAACTGCCCGAAGATCTTGTCGTGCGGGTACACCGAGCGCAGCATGTCGACGATGATCGGGGTCGCCACCGTGCGGGGGTGGGTCTCGACGCGGATGAGCCCGTCGATGTCGGCGATGCGGTCCCCGAGGTCGGCGAGCGGGGCGGGCTGACTGGTCATGCGGAGTCCTCTCGGGGCAGGAAGGGGGCGAACGGTGGAACCTCATCGCTGTGGCATTCGACGACAAGACAATTGGGTCCGCGATCGGCGAAGAGCACCGCGCAGGCGGCGCTTGCGCCGGCCGCATCGTGGGGATGGCGGACCGCCACGCCCGCGAACAGTGCCGACACGGCACCGGCGATATCCGTGGAGCGAAATCTGTTGATACCGAACTTCTCCGGGAAATACAGGTTCTCTCGGGTCACGCACATGCCGTGGGCGTTGTTGTTGAGGACGATCAGGGTGACCGGGGCGTCATGCTCCACGGCAGTGTGAAACTCCATTCCGTGCATGAAGAACGCACCGTCGCCGGCGATCACCACGCTTCGCCGGGACGGATCGTCGATGGCGGCCCCGATCCCCGCGGCGATCGCGTATCCCATGCCGCCCATGCCGAGGGCGACGGTGAAGCGGCCGGAGCGGCGCGGTGTCAGATGGTGCAACGCAGCTGCTCCGGCGTTGCCTGCGTCGGCGAACACCCGCGCATCGCGGGGCAGGTGCGCGTCGATCGCCGCCATGAGTGCTGGTAGGTCCGGCAGATGTGGATCGGGGGCCTGTGGTGTCGTCAGGTATTCGACAACCGCCCGCGGTGGGCGACGCGGCCGGAGCCGACGCAGGGGCGCAGACTCTGCGAGCTGAGCCAGCGCCGCGGCGATCGACGTGACCGCGACGGTCTTGCTCGGATACCGAGGAGGCTGTTCGCCAACGTGATACAGCTCGATCCCGTCGAGCACGTCGTCGAGGCCACCGCGATCGGTGACCGTCATCCGGGTACCGAGCGCCAGACACACATCGGCGTCGGCGAGGGCCCGCCGTGCCGACGGATGGCCCATCACCCCGGTCACCCCGGCGTGCGTGGTGAGGTCGGTGACGGCATCGGCGCCACCGGGTGCGGCAACGATCGTGGCACCGAGCATCGTCGCGATCGCGCTGACGGTCTCGCCCGCATGGGAGCGCGACACCTCGTCGCCGACCCACACACATGTATGTGCGCCTGCGATGACGCGCTCGGCGAGCAGCGTGGCCAGGGTGTCAAGGGCTGCCGATGTCTCCTCCGCGGCATCGGTAACGTCCGCAGTGCCGATGCCGGTGCTGACCGTCCCGTCATAGCGCTGCGTCTGAACGTCTTTCGGCACGATCAGGGCGGCGGGCAGGCCGCGGCGCAGCGTGGCGAACGACTTGGCGAGTGCAGACCCGAGATCGGCCGCCGAGCGCACCACCGCACAGTATCCGGTGACGCCGCCGAGCACGGCGGTGAGATCGATGGTGTCGGGGGGATCGAGCATGTCCTGAAAGGCACCGCGTCCGGTCAGTGGTGTCGGGGGTGCGCCGATCACCGCGAGTACCGGCACCCGGCTGTCGTAGGATTCCGCCAGCGCAGCAACCACATTCAGCGCACCCCCGCCGGATGTGGTCACGACCATGCCCGGCCGCCCGGTCATCCGCGCGACCCCGTCGGCCATCGCGCCCGCCGCGAACTCGTGTTTGGCAACCACCATCGGCATGCCGATCACCGCTCCGGTGGCGTACACGTCCTCGATGTTGGCGCCGTGGACCCCGAACACCACGCTGATTCCGTGCTCACGTGCGGCCTCGAGGATGCACTCGGCGACGGTACCTGCGGCAACCATGCTCTGCACTCTTCGCCGGATCACCTGAAGAGCCGCTGAAAGACGACACTGGTCGGCGCCAGTGGCATCGAATACACTGTGCGACCAGCGTTCCACGCCGATCGATGCCCTCTACCAGCCGATTCGCGGCGCCGGACGCGGGACGGACCGAGCAGTGAAGAGATCCCGAGCAGTGAAGAGATCTTTGTCGTCACCAATCGCCCGATGGGGTGTACGAGTGCAGTCGACGGTGATCGCGGCGATCGTGGTGGCCGTGGCTCTCGGGATCGGCGGCGCGGTGACGCTGTACATGTTGCACCGCGCGAACACCGACGCGATGTATCGATCCACCGCCCGGCAGGCCTACCAGATCGCCGCCGCCATCACCCACGGCGGACCCACCGCCGTCGACTCCGACGATCTCGCCCCCGGCGCCGGCGTGGATGTGATGCAGGTGCTCGACGAGCAGGGCGCGGTCGTGGTGGCCTCACCGGGGGCGCCGACCGGCGCGGTGACACTCGCCGGATACCAGTCGGCCGGGGCGGGCACCGTACCGGCCGACGACTCGCCGGTCTACGCCGACGACGTCTACATCCCCGGATTCCATGGCGAGTACTGCGCGACCGCCGTGACGGCCAGGTATGCCGGACAACGTTATTCGGTCATCGCGCTCGACCGCGCGAGCGGCATTCGCAGCAGTGAATGGACGATGGCCTCGATCATGGCCGTCGAACTGCCGATGGTCGTGATCCTCGGCGCCGGGGCCGTCTACCTCCTCGTCGGCCGATCCCTGCGGCCGGTGTCACGAATCTCCCGGCGGGTCAATGAGATCAGTGCGAGCCGTCTCGGCCAACGCGTACCGGTACCCGAGGCGCACGACGAGATCCGAGCGCTGGCGGTGACGATGAACGGGATGCTGCGTCGACTGGAGTCCAGCCACGACGCACAACTGCGCTTCGTCGGTGATGCCTCCCACGAACTGCGCAGCCCACTGACCACCGTCGTCGGACTCCTCGACCTCGCCGACGATTCCCACACCGCGATCGACGCGGAAACGGTTCGGGCCGTGCTGCTTCCCGAGGCGCGACGAATGCAACACATCGTCGACGACCTGTTGCTGCTGGCCCGCGCCGACGAACGCGGACTGCCACTGCAGCGGACCGAGGTCGACCTCGATGACATCGTCGGCGCCGAGATCACTCGGCTCAGATCGTCGAACACCGTTGTGGTGGAGCCGCATCTGACACCCGTTCGGGTGGCCGGTGACCGGGAGATGATCGCGCGCGCCGTCCGCAACCTCACCGACAACGCCGCCCGATACGCCCGCTCCCGGGTGTCGCTATCGTTGCGCGCCGACGGTGACGACGCGGTGATCACCGTCGGCGATGACGGTCCGGGCATCCCGGAAGAGCAGCGCGAGCGCATCTTCGACAGGTTCGCCCGAGTCGACGCCGACCGGCGTCAGGGATCCGGTGCCGGGCTCGGCCTGGCCATCGTGCGGGAGATCGTCCGGGCCCACGACGGCAGCGTCGCGGTGGCCGAGAGAACCGGTGGCGGTGTCGAATTCGTTGTACGACTACCGATGACGGCACACGACGGTCTGTCGCCGGAAGACCGAGACCCTGCTCAGTCCTCCCGCAGCCGGTAGCCGGCCCCGCGTACGGTCTCGATGGAGGACACCCCGAACGGCTGGTCGATACGGCGGCGGAGGTAGCCGATGTACACCTCGATGATGTTCTCGTCTCCGGTGTAGTTCTCGTCCCAGACCGATTGCAGGATGGAATGTTTGGACACGACGGTACCCTTGTGGCGCATCAGGTGTTCCAGTACCGAGTATTCGCGCGGTGTCAGCGTGATGACCTGCCCGGAGCGGGAAACCACCCGCTGGGCCGGGTCGAGACTGAGCGTTCCGGCGGTGAGCACGGCGGGGCGCTCCCGGCCACCGCGCCGCACCACGGCCCGCAGATGTGCGTTGAGCACCACCACCGAGAAGGGTTTGACCAGGTAGTCGTCGGCCCCGTAATCGAGGGCCTCGGCCTGGTCGTACTCGCCGTCCTTGGCCGAGAGCATCACCACCGGCGTCCAGACCTCACGCCGCCGCAACTCGCGGACCACCTCGAAACCGTTGAGACCGGGCAGGATGATGTCGAGCACGATCGCATCGAATTCCTCGGCGCTCGCCTGGGCCAGGGCGTCCAGACCGTCGCCGCTGACCGTGACGTTCCATCCGGAGGTGGCCAGTACCCGGCGAACGGTTTCGGCGACATTTGCGTCGTCGTCGACGACCAGCACCCGCACGCGGTCTCCACTTCGGTGTTCGACAGGCCCCGGCCCGAGGTCGACTCTACTACCGCTCGTCTGCCCGGACGTCGGTCCCTACTGGGCCGTCAATCCCGCTTCGGCTGCGCCCGCAGTGAGTTCTTCGAGGCCGAAGCCATCGACGGGGCCGAGTGCGCCGACGGCGCGCAAAGCGCCGGACAGTGCCTGATCTGCGCCCCAGGCGAGGATCGAGGCGGTGTAGGTGTAGGGATCGACACCGGTGAGCGTCGTCGACGCCAGCACCGCGCCGTTGGCGTCGAGCGCCTCTGCGACGATCCACGACGACGTGCTCGCCCGTTGCTCCGCGGTCGGTCCGCCCGTCGATCCCTTCACGGCCCGGGAGAGGACGGCGTCGCCAAGGGCCTTGAGCGGAGCGATCTGCGCGGCGATCGAGGTGACCCGGGTACCGATCTGCAGGGCGCGTGCCGCGGCCGGCGGCGAGCTGAGGTAGACGTCGACGTCACGCAGGTCCGGATACGAATGGGGCAGGGCGAGATGCTCCGACGCCGGAATCGATGCCGCGGTGCGGGAGGCGCCATTGACGGTGAAGGTGTGCACGCGTTCTCCCAGACGTGCCGGACGAAGTCGCCCGTCGCGCAACGAGAATCCGGGCTCGAACATCATGCCGGCCATCGACGCCCGGGTGCCGCCGCTGGTGCCGGGATCGACGATGCCGTAACAGATTCGGACCCCCGTCGCCGCGGGGGTGTCGGCGAGGACCAGGCCGGCGGCGAGATTGCCGGGGGCATAATCGAATCCGAAGGCGCTGAGCAGCCCGATCTTCTTCTCGCGGGCCTCGGCGTCCCGATCGAACACGGCGCGGATGAAGGGCCCCTCGCCGGTGGAGTCGAGGTAGTGCGCACCGGCGTCGAGTGCGGCGTCGAGCGCGGGCCGCCCGTACCGCAGGAATGGGCCGACCGTGCTGATCAGCACATCACCCGATTCCAGCAGTGCGCGAACCGATGCCGGGTCGGTGACATCGGCGACGGCGGTGTCGGCACCGCCGATGTCGGTGGCCACCGAGGCCAAGGCGGACCGGTTGCGGGCGGCCAGTAGCGGCTCGACACCCCGCGCCCGAAGCGCGGCGGCTGTCAGCCTCCCGGTGTATCCCGTCGCCCCGAACAACACGATCTTCGACATCTGCGGCCCCCGCTCTCGACAAGTGTGCGGGTTCGACGCTACAGGGCGAGCCGAGTCGAGGGTCAACGGTGCGTGAGCAGGGCGGTTCGGGCGAGCGCCCGAACGGTGGGGGACAGTGTCGGAGGTGGGAGTTTGCTCCACTTCCACGGTCGTTCGACCCCCAGCAGCGCGAAGAAACGCCGTGTCGGGGAGTACGCGTCGCCCATGCTGTCCCGCGGATCGCCCGCACGCCAACCGAGAGCGGACATGGTGTGGGCGACCGGCCCCGCGCGGTCGACCACACCCCCGGCCACCAGGACGAGCTCCAGCACACCGTAGTCGTGGTCGGCGTCACTCTTGCCGAGCGGAAAGCGTTCGGCGACGGTGCGCCACAACAGGTTCGGGTCGGCGGCGCATCGTGAGCCGAGTTTCGTTGCCACATAGCGGCCCTTGAGTACACGCGCGAGGCCCATGTCGCGGGTGTACTCACGGAGCATCGTCACCTGGTAGTGGTCGACCTCCCGATTGGACTCACCGATGGTGCCGGGGATCAGGGACCGCAACTCACCCACCACCGACGGCGGCAGGTACCCGGACTTCGTCAGGGTGATGCCCGCCGCGGCGTGGCGGATCAGGACGCCCATGGCGTCGAGGAGTAACGCGGCGTCCGAGGGGATCTCGTCGATCGGCTCATCGAGCCGACAGTCGATCAGCGCACGGGAGAAGTCCGGGGACAGCGTCGGGGTCAGTCGGGTGGTGACGGTCGCAACCAGGGGGCTGACGTGCGCGACGACGCCGAAGACCCGGGTTGCTCGGGACTGGATGTCGAGGCGGTCGTTGACCGCGTCGACATCGAAGAGTTCGGGATCGACGGCGTCGGCGTGGCCTGCGAGCCAGTCGCGGTCGGGATGGTCGGGATCGGCGCGCACCGCCAGTAACAGCTCGTAACCCGTTGTGCCACCGCAATCCTCGGGCGGGCACGCGCGCTCCCCGGCCAGACATTCCGGCCGTCGGGCCGCGGCGGTGATCGCCTCCACCGTGAGTCGATGGTCCCAGCAGTCGCCGAAATCGTAGCGATAGAACAGTGTGTCGCCGACCCGGGTCAGCAGGGTTGCCAACGGCACCCCGGCCTCGTCACGCTCGTCCTCATCGGTCTCCCAGTCGGCGAAGGCGTATGTCGGCTTGTAACTGGTCAGCCCGCGAGCACGCGGATCATTGTCGCGAGTCCACTGGTGCAGATGGCGATCCTCCCAACCCATCACCGCCTGTACGACGAGATGCAGATCGTCGAGTGCGATGTTCGCCGGGACTCGGAATCGGCGCCAGATCGGCGGTTCGATGTCGTCGAGTTCGATGCGCAGCTCGACGCCGCCCCGCATGAGCTCGACGGTGGAGTCCCCGACCTCCCCGAGGGCGGCGGGGAGGTCGGGGAGATCGGGGACGGCATGAAGATGACGACCGGCGGCCGGAGTGGTCATGCCATCAGGGTAAGGGTGTCACCCACGCAGGCTGGTGCCGGTTTGTTGGTCGAAGATGGTGATTTTGGTGGGGTCGAAGTAGAGTTCGGCGGTGTTGCCGCGGCGGATGTGTGATTCGGGGGAGAGTCGGGCGATCATTTCGCCGCCGCCGAGGGTGGCGCCGGAGTCGGCGGATAGTTCGGCGAGTGCGTCATTCGCCGTGTGTTGGGAGTCGATGCGGAAGTAGGCGTAGTTGTCTGATCCCATGGATTCGAGGACGTCGATCCCGGCGGTGAATGTCATGCCGTGGGAGCGGGTGTCGGTGTCGATGAGGTGGGCGTCTTCGAGGTGTTCGGGGCGGATACCGACGAGGACCTCCCCGGTGCTGTTGACCCGGCCGGCGGCATCGGCGACGTGTTGCCGGTCGTGCAGGGTGATCGTGCCGATGGGGGTCGAGATGCCGTCGGCGCCGAGTCGTCCGGGTAAGAAGTTCATGGCCGGTGAGCCGATGAACCCGGCGACGAAGATGTTGGCGGGGTGGGTGTAGAGCTCTTGAGGAGACCCGATTTGTTGGACGTAGCCGGAGCGCATGACCACGACCCGGTCACCGAGGGTCATGGCTTCGGTTTGGTCGTGGGTGACATACACGGTGGTGGTACCCAACCGTTGTTGCAGCCGGGAGATCTCCGCGCGCATCTGCACCCGGAGTTTCGCATCCAGGTTCGACAGGGGTTCGTCCATCAGGAACGCTTTCGGCGAGCGCACGATCGCCCGGCCCATCGCGACGCGTTGGCGTTGCCCACCGGACAGATTCGCGGGTTTGCGATCGAGGTAGGGGCCCAGGTCGAGGATGCGGGCGGCGTCGTCGACCTTCGCGGCGATCTCGGCTTTCGACAGTTTCGCCAGGGTCAGGGGGAACGCGATGTTCTCCCGCACCGACATGTGCGGATACAGGGCGTAGGACTGGAACACCATGGCGATGTCACGGTCTTTGGGGGCGCGTTCGTTGACGCGTTGCCCGGCGATCCGTAGTTCCCCGCTGGTGATGTCCTCGAGCCCGGCGATCATGTTCAGGGTGGTTGATTTCCCGCAGCCGGACGGGCCGACGAGGATGATGAACTCGCCGTCGGCGATATCCACATTCACCTCGTGTACCGCGGTCGAGCCGTCGGGATAGGTTTTGCTGACGTGGTCCAAAACGATGTCTGCCATGGGTTTATCCCTTCACCGCGCCGGAGGTCAACCCGGCCACGATTCGACGTTGGAAGAACAACACGAAGATGATGATCGGAATGGTGATCACGACCGCGGCCGCGGCGATCGACCCGGTGGGTTCCTCGAACTGGGAACTCCCGGTGAAGTTCGCGATCGCGACCGGCGCGGTGATCGCCCGTTCGGTCGAGGTCAACGACAACGCCAGCAGCAGGTCGTTCCACGCGAAGATGAACACCAGGATCGCCGCGGTCACCACCCCCGGCGCCGCCAGCGGGGCGATCACCTTCCGGAACGCCTGGAACGGGGTCGCGCCATCCATTTTCGCGGCCTTCTCCAACTCCCACGGGATCTCCCGGAAGAACGCCGAGAGCGTGTAGATCGCCAACGGCAACGCGAAGGTGATGTAGGGCAGGATCAACCCCGGCCACGTGTCGAACAACCCCAGGGTGCGTTCGATGTTGAACAGTGGGGTGACCAGCGAGATCTGCGGGAACATCGCAATCAACAACGCTGCGCCGATCAGCAGGCGTTTACCCGGAAAGTCCAGCCGGGCCACCGCATAGGCGGCCATCGTACCCAACACCACCGCGATCACCGTGGTGATCAACCCGATACCGATCGAGTTGATCAACGCCGAGGTGAACGCGCTCGTGGAAAAGATCGACGAATAGTTGTCCCACGTCCATTCTTTCGGGATGAACGAGCCGTCGGTGACACTCGACGCGGGTTTGAATGACAAACTCACGATCCACAACAAGGGGATGATGGCATACAGGATCACCACCAGGTTGGCGATCGCCCACCACACTTTCGGTTTGGTACCGGTCTTCACCGCCCCTTACCTCCCCTCGTTGTCCGAGCCCGGTGCCGCAGTACCGAACCCCTTGATGAAGATGAACGCGATGATCGCCACACACACGAAGATCAGGATCGAGATCGCCGACCCCACACCCAGATTGAAACCCTTGAACAGATTGTCGTAGCCGAGCATCGACACCGAATAGGTGTTGTTCGACCCGGCGGTCAACACATAAATGTTGTCGAACACCCGGAACGCGTCCAACGTGCGGAACAACAACGCCACCAGGATCGCCGGTTTCATCAACGGCAAAATGATCCGCCACAACCGCGTCCACGCCCCCGCCCCATCCACCTGAGCGGCCTTCAACAAATCATCGGGCACCAACGCCAACCCCGCCAGCAACAACAACGCCATGAACGGGGTCGTCTTCCACACCTCGGCCAACACGATGATCGCCAACGACGGCCACTGCTGAGTCAACGGGGCACTCCCATCCGGCAACAAATTCGCCAGATACCCCGTCCCCGGCGTCCACGCGTAATACCAGGAGAACGCCGCCGCGACCGTCACAATCCCGTACGGAATCAACACCACCGTGCGAATCGTGCCCCGCCCGAACAACGTTCGATGCATCACCAACGCGATCGCCAACCCCAACACGAACTCGATCACCACCGACACCACCGTGATGCCCAACGTCACCCCGAACGCCGTCCACCAATACCCATCCGACAACACAGTCCCGTAATTGGCGAACCACACAAACTCACGCTTACCCGGCGCCGACAAACTCGCCTTGTTCAACGACAACCACACCGCATAAACAATCGGATACCCCGTCACCACCGCCATCATCACCACCGCAGGCAACACCAACCAGAACGCCAACCGACGCTCGGCCTTCTTACCCTCACTCCGCCTCGGAGCGGCTGCCGTGGTGGCGGTCATGGGACGAGCCCTTCTCCGCGCAGTGCGTTGTCGACGGCAGTGGCGAGGTCGTCGGCCTTGGCGGCCGGGTCCCAGGCGCCGACCGGGCTGAGCTTGGCGGTGATCAACGTCGAAATGGTCTGGTACTGAGGAGAAGCCGGTCGAGGGGACGAGTGTTGTGCGGTGAGCTGATCACGAATGATGTCGCCCATGGGGTAGACCTCCTTGAAGGCTGGGTCGTCGTAGACCGCCGACAGCGTCGGGGGATTGCCGCCGTCCACGGCGTAGGTGCGCTGCGAGGCGGCGTTGGTGAGACATTGCGCCGCAGTCCACGCGAGCTCTGGATGAGTCGAGGTGGATGCGACCGCGATGTTGGTGCCGCCGGGTGTGGTCCGGGCGGTTTCTGCCGAGATCACACCGGGGTACGGGGCGAATGCGAACTTCTTTGCCACGACGGCGGTCATCTCCGCGAGTTCGGCCGGCGAGGGGTCGGGTGCTCCCTCGGCCAATTGCGAGGCATACCTGGTCATCTCGGGGAGGAAGGGGACCGATCCGGCCGCGCTGTTGGACCGCATCGACGGATAGACGAACGGCCAGTTGAGCTCGAAGGCGGCCTTCCCCGATTCCATGCCGAGACGGTCGGAGGACTCGTCGGAGTTGGAGATGGACGGGTCGTGGCCGGGCGCGGTGGCGACCTGTTTGATGACGGTCAGCGCACGAATCGTCGCGCCCCGGTGTTCGGGTGTGTCGGTGAGGGTTTGGTGGGTCGGATTGGCGGGATCGAGGACGGCGCCGCCTGCACTGGCGAGGACCGAGTTGAACCAGACCATGAGTCCCTCGTACTGCTTGCCCTGCACCATGATCCAGCTCGGTCCGCCGGCGGCACGGATCTTCTCGGTGTCGGCCAGGATCTCGTCCCAGGTGGTCGGGGGTGTCGCGGAGCCCAGGTAGCGCTCCATCAGATCCGGCCGGTACCAGAGCAGTTGGGTGTTGGTCCACGCGGGGATCGCGTACAGCCGGGCCTCGGGGTCGGCGGCGGTCTTCCATAGTGCGGTGGCGAGGGGACCGGCGAGCGTGGTCTGCTCGATGGTCTGTGCGATGGAGTCGGGGACCGGACGGAGCCAGCCGGCGTTGGCGAATTCGGCGGTCCAGACCACGTCGAGGCTGAGTAGATCGAGCGACTTGTCTCCCCCGGCGAGTCTGCGCGCCATCTGCAGGCGCTGGTTGTCGGCGCTCTTGGGGAGGGTGACGACGTCGATGTGGTAGCGGCCGCCGGAGTCCTTGCTGCACGTGGCGGCAGCTTCCTTGGAGCTCGTGACCGAGTCGGCGTTGACGTAGTAGGAGATCGATGTGCCCGTCGAGTCGTCGCCCGACGATCCACTGCACCCGGCCGCGGACAGCGCCACTGCGAGGGTGAGCGCGGCAAGTGTCGTGCCGCGTCGTCGGCGCCCGCCGCGAGGGCGGATACCGGCCCGTGAGGGGGCGTCCTTGGTCTCGTTCACAAGTGATCTCCTGTGTGTCACATGTCACGCAAGCGTTTGCGCTAAGTACTATCGACGCAATCTCCCGTGGAGTCAAGGGGTGAGGCGAAATCGCTACTACGGGGTGTGCGGAGAGGTGACGCGCAGCCCGTCGGCGGGCGGCGGTGAGACGGCCGATCCGCGGACGACCAGTCGCGTGGGCAACAGGGTGCGCATCGGCACGGCGGTGGCGCCGGAGATCAGATCGGCGGTCAGACGTCCGGCGGTGCGCCCCTGCTCGATGACGGGTTGGGCGATGGTGGTGAGGTCGGCGGCCTCGGCGATCGGCTGATCATCCACGCCGATCAACGAGATCGACTGGGGCACCCGGATTCCGGCGCGACGAAGTACTCGCTGGGCGCCGATGGCCGGCTCGTCGCTGGTGCAGAAGATCGCGGTCGGGAGTTCGCTCGCGCCCAACAGGGACTCCATGGCGAGGGTGCCGCCGTCGATACCCGAGGTCTCCGAGACGATGAAGCGCGCCGGATCCTCGACGCCCGCCGAGGCGAGCTCGTCGAGAAATCCGCGTGCGCGGTCGTCGTCACTCTGCCAATGGATGCCGTCCGGATCGAGTCCGCGGATCATGCCGATCCGGCAATGACCCAGCCGCACCAGGTGACGGGCTGCCTGCCGGCCGACGAGCTCGTCGTCGATGCCCACATACGGATGCCGATCCACCCGTGTCGCGACGGTGACGACCGGGATGTGCATGTTGTCCAACCGATTCCACGCGATATCCGAGCTGGGAAAGGCCACGGCGATCACCGCGTCGACCTTGCGGCGCAGAGGCAGCTCGGCGGCGAAGGAGCGTCGTTGGTCGGCCGAGTCGAGGCAGTAGATGAGGCAGTCGAGACCCGCCGATCGCAGGGATTCCTCGATACCGGCCACGAGGCATCCGTAAAACCACAGATCCAGGCGGGGCAAAACGATTCCGACGCGGCCGGTGGCACCGCGTGCGAGTCCGGAAGCCTCGGGCGAGACCACGTAGCCGAGTTCGTCGGCGACCTTGCGAATACGGTCGCGGGTCTCCGCGGAAACGCCGGGTTCGCCTCGGAGAGCCCGAGATACGGTGGCGGTCGACACGCCCAGGTGTCGCGCCACATCGGCCATGTTCACCGACCACCCGCTGGCCATTCCACGACTGTACGCGTCGTCGTCGATGTCCTGATGAACGTGACGGCGGCGATGGGGCCGTGCGCGCGTGTTGACACCCGCTCGGGTGGTCCGCACACTCGACGCAAACGTTTACGTATAGGGGGGTGCGTCCACACCCCGGCCGCGACCGAACGAAAGGAACACGCACATGTCCGTGAGTTGTCAGTCGATCGGCGACGTCGAGGAGAGTGTCGGCGCACCATGGTGGGCCGACGCGGTGGTCTACCAGGTGTATCTGCGTTCGTTCGCCGACGGGAGCGGCGACGGCGTCGGTGACCTGGCCGGATTGCGGTCCAAACTGCCCTACCTCGCAGATCTCGGGGTCGACGCCCTGTGGATCAATCCGTGGTATCCGTCGCCGATGGCCGACGGCGGTTACGATGTCGCCGACTACCGTGCCATCCACCCCGACTTCGGTTCGCTCGCCGACGCCGAGACGCTGATCGACGAGGCACACCGCCTCGGTCTGCGCATTCTGGCCGACATCGTGCCCAACCACACGTCGTCGGCGCATACCTGGTTTCGGGCCGCGCTCGCCGGGGATGCGGCGGCGCGCGAGCGGTATGTGTTCCGGGACGGCCGAGGCGAAGACGGGTCGCTCGCTCCCAACGACTGGGTGAGTTGCTTCGGCGGGCCCGCCTGGACACGGCTGCCGGACGGCCAGTGGTATCTGCACCTGTTCGCCCCCGATCAGCCCGACCTCAATTGGGCCAACCCCGAGGTCGTCGCCGAATTCGAGGACGTCCTGCGGTTCTGGTTCGATCGTGGACTCGACGGATTCCGGATCGACGTGGCACACGGGCTGATGAAGCAGCCCGATCTCGCCGACGCCGGGCCGCGTATCGCCTCGAGCCAGCATGTGCAGGCCCATCCGGCGTGGGATCAGGACTCCGTGCACGAGGTCTACCGCGGATGGCGCACCATCGCCGACTCCTACGATCCGCCGAAGGTGTTCGTGGGTGAGATCTGGGTTCCCGACAATGACAGGCTCGTCCGATATCTGCGGCCCGACGAGTTGCACACCGCATTCCAGTTCGATTTCCTGCGCACGCCGTGGCGGGCCGACGCACTGCGCACGGTGATCGACGATGCTCGGGAGGCGGTGCGCGATGTCGGGGCGCCGCCGACGTGGGTGCTGTCCAATCACGACGTCACCCGGGTGGTGACGCGGTATGCGCGCCACCAGCCCCTGCATCCGGTGGAGGCCGACTGGGATCGTGGTCGATGGCCCTATCAGGCTCCCGACATCGACCTGGGTCGTCGTCGGGCCCGGGCGGCGGCGCTTCTCCAATTGGCGCTGCCCGGAACGGCATACATCTATCAGGGTGAGGAATGGGGACTCGACGAGGTCGAAGACCTCGACGGACGCGTGCGACAGGACCCGATGTGGGTGCAGTCGGACTTCACCGATCCCGGGCGGGACGGATGCCGCGTCCCGCTCCCGTGGGGCGCACAGGCGGGCGCCAACCTCGGATTCTCGCCCGACGGTGCGGTACCGGCCTGGCTTCCGCAACCGGAGTCATGGGCCGGGCTGACCCACGACGAGCAGGTCGACGATCCCGATTCCTTCCTCACGCTGTATCGTGCGGCTCTTCGGATTCGGCATCAACTGTGGTGCGGCGCCGAGGATCTGGTCTGGCTGGACAGTGGTGGCGACGCCGTCGCATTCCGCCGCGGCCCTCTCGAGTGCTGGGTCAACACCGGGACCCGAGCGTTGTCCCTGCCGAGTTGTGCGGCCGTCCTGCTCTCGAGTGCCGGGCTCGTCGACGGCAAACTCCCCGGTGATGCGGCGGCGTGGTTGCGGCACTGAGCCCGGGAGTGCGTCAGACCCGTCGCAGCGCCTCGCGGACGTGTTCTTCTTCGGTACTGGTGATGCGCGACATCGCGTACTTGAGCATCGGCGGTGCCATCACGGAGGTGACGATGGCGATCAGCACGATCACCGTGTAGACGCTGGCCGAGAACACCCCGATGCGTAATCCGGTCATCGCGATGACGATCTCCACGGCACCTCGGGTGTTCAGTCCCGATCCCAATGCCACCGATTCCCAACGGGTTTGCCGCACCAGGCGCGCGCCGATGTAGGCGCCGGCGAATTTGGACGTGACGGCGAGCACCAGCAGTACCGCGGCGGTGAGAGCGACCGTAGGATCGGCCAGCAGACGCAGGTCCACCCGCAGGCCGGCGGTCGCCAGGAAGATCGGCGCGAGCACGGTCATCGTGACCAGGCGCAGCGGCTCGATGAGGGCGGGTCGGCGCGGACCGATCACCACGCCGGCGAGGAAGGCGCCCAGGATCGCCTCGAGGTTCAGTGCCTGGGTGACGGCGGCACAGGCGATGACGAGGGTGGCGCAGACCGGGACGAGGTATCCCGTTGCCGCCTCGGTGTTCTCGAGCTTGTCCAGCAGCGGCCGGATGAGCGGTTTGAGGACGAACACCGCAACCCCGATCGCACCGACGGTCGCGATGAGTGCGGCGACGACGTTGCCGCTGCGCAACCCGACGGTCGCCATCGATGACGTCATCGACAGCAGTACCCAGGCGACCGCGTCGTTGGTGCTGCCGACGGCCAGGATCAACTGGCCGATGTTCCGGTGCAACAACCCCATCTCGGTGAGGATCTTCGCGATGACCGGGATGGCGCTGACCGACAGTGCCGTCCCGAGCAGCAACGCCAGCACCGTGGGGGAGACGTCGTCGGCGCGCATGCTCGCGGGGATGAGGAATCCGGCCCCGATGCCCGCGCCGAGTGGAACGACGAACGCGAACACCCCGACCGAGGTCACCACGCTGGTGCGGCGCCGCACGAATGCGAGGTCGAGTTCGGCGCCGGCCAATCCGACGAGCAGGATGACTCCGAGTTGACCGATGGCGTCTATCAGGTTCAGCCGGGCGGCATCGGTCGGAAAGAGGGTGTGCTGCAGCCATGGCCACGCCTGCCCGAGGATGGACGGACCCAGAATGACGCCGGCGAGGATCTCGCCGACCACCGCGGGCAGGCCGATGCGCCGGGCGAGCCAGCCCAGCGCGATCGCCGAGGCCAGCAGCACGGCGAGCGCGAGCAGCATCGTCATCAATGCGCCGGCACCGATGAACGGCACCGGGGCTGCTGCGGCCTCGATCACGACCATGCCTTCCCTCAGAATTAGCTAAGGCTACCCTGTGTAGAAAGGTCGGAGGAACACGGGTGGGGACGATCTACTTCCGGTTGTGGGCCACCGCCGCGCGGATCAGTTCGACGAACGCGTCGGCGTCGAGTTGATCGTTCTCCTTGATGTCGACGGCCCGGCGGGTGCCGGCGGTCAGGCTTGCGTTGAAGACCTGTCCCGGGTCGGGCAGCGAAGCCCCCTGCGCAAAGGTGACCTTGATCTTGTCCTTGTAGGTCTCCAGGGTGCAGATCAGTCCGTCGAGCGAGAATGTCGGTACGCCATCGGGATTGGAGGGCTTGCGCCACTTGATCTCTTCGCCGATGTCGGGGTCGGCCTGCAGGATCAGGGTGCGCACCTCGTCGGCGCGGGCTGCTCGCCAGTCGGTCGTCATGAGGAAACAGTAACCAGCCCGTCAGTGCTTGGTCCGCCGAGACCCGCCGTGCCAGTCCTCTTGTTCGCCGACGGCGTCGACGTCGACACCGAAACTCTTGAGCTGTGGCTTTTCTCGGAGGCTGCGCTTGAGCTCGGCGAAGCCCGGGAATCGAGCGAGGCCGACCACGTGATCCCACAACTCGAGGGCGTCGGCGTCGTCGGGCAGGCGGCTGATGACCGGACCGAAAAAGGCGACACCCGTGGGCGGTTCGACATGGATGATCGGCGTGCCGACGTCGCGTCCGGTCAATGCGAGGGCCTCGTCGGTCTCGGCCTGGATCTCGGCATCGAGTGAGGTGTCGTCGAGGGCCGCGACATGGTGTGCGGGAAGCCCGAGTTCGGTCAGGACGGGCCGCAGGAAGTCCTCGGTGCCCCGCGCATCGCGGCCCTCGATGAGGTAGGTGCCGGTGTGCTCGTCGAAGATCCGTCTACCGAAGGCTTGATACAGCGGATTCATCAGCTCGCGCCCATGTTCACGTCGGACGCTCGCGCACACGCGGAGCAGGCGCAGTCCCGCGGTGTGCCCGGCCTCGTACTCCGGTGGGAAGTGGGCCGCATAGTCGATGTGCGCGTTGAGTTGGCGTAGAGAAATGAACCGCCAGTCGACCGAATAGCTCCGTTGCGCTTGCACTTGTCGCACCCAGTTACCGGTCATCCAGGCGAACGGGCACACGGGGTCGAAATAGAAGTGGAGGTCGTCGGGCATGAACCCCATTTTCCACGACGTCCGATGTATGGTGGCGGGATCACCCTAAAATATGGCGATCCCGCCACTGTCGTCGTGACCTGGTGATGACCGAGCATTGAGGACATGACCCCGACCTCCGCGACCGATGATCCGATGACCGATTTCACTGCTCGCCGCTTCGATCTCGACGGCGACGAACTGATGGTGTGGACCTCGGGCAGTGGCCCTGCGGTGGTGTTGATGCCGGAGATGCCGGGCATCAGCCCCGACGTGCTGCGATTCGGTCGGTGGATACGCGACGCCGGACTGACCGTCTTCCTGCCGTCGTTGTTCGGGGTGGACGGAGCGTATCCGCGGACCGAGACGGGCACGGCGATCATGAAGCGGGCGTGCGTGAGCCGGGAGTTCCATGCCTTCGCCGGGGGCGGTACGAGCCCGATCGCGACGACGCTGCGCGCGCTCGCGCGGGCGGCGCATGCCGAATGCGGTGGGCCGGGTGTGGGCGCTGTCGGGTTGTGTTTCACCGGCAACTTCGCCCTCACGATGATGCTCGACGACTCGGTCGTCGCGGCCGTCATCAATCACCCGTCACTGCCGCTCGACGACCCGGGCGGTCTCGAACTGTCCGAAGCCGACGGCCACGCCCTGCGCCGCAGGCTCGACGCCGACGACCTGCGGGTGATCGGCTATCGGTTCGACACCGACCGATGGTGTACCGCAGCACGATTCGCCGCCTATACCGAGCTGCTCGGCGACCGCTTCGATGGGCGCGTGCTGCCGGGGTCGTCGGCGAATCCGAGTCCGCCGCCGTTCTTCGCCGACGTCGTCGGCACCCCGCACAGCGTGGTGACCGCCCACCTCGTCGACGAGGCCGGTCATCCGACGATCCGGGCGCGAGACGAGATCGTGGCACACCTGACCGCGGCCCTGCTCGGAGGCTCTGAAACCGTTGAGGGGGAACATGGTTGACGTAACGCGTGTCGGCATCCTCGCCTACCCGGGATGTTTTGCCTCGGAGATCTTCGGTATCACCGACGTGCTCACCATGGGTGGCCACGTCGCCCGGGCACACCATCATGAGCCGTCGCTGGTGACCTCGATCGTCTCGCCACGCAGGCGCGTGGTTGCCTCCGGTGACGTTCCGCTGCATGTGTCCCCAGCCCGCGACGACCTCGACGTGGTGGTGATCCCCGGATTCGAATTCGTTCCCGGGGAGAATGTTTCGGGCAGACTCGCCGATCTGGCGCCGGAGATCGAGATGATCGGCCGGTACGTCCGCGATGGCCGACCCGTTGTCTCGGTCTGCGTCGGCGCATTCCTCCTCGGGGCGGCCGGCGTACTCGACGGCCGCACGGTCACCACGGCGTGGTTGTTCGCGGATGCTCTGCAACAAGCCTTTCCGCGCTCGGTCGTCGATGCGGAAAGACTTGTCGTCACCGACGGCGGGGTCACCACGACCGCTGCGTTCAGTGCCATGTACGACTTCGTCATCGATCTCATCGAGAGTCGCCACGGCGTCGACGTGGCGCGGCGCACCGCGCGGATCGCGCTGCTCGATGACGCCCGCAGCAGCCAGACGCCCTACGTCGACACCGCGCTGTTGCCGCCCGCCGGGGCGTCGTTCGCCGCGCAGGCTCAACGCCACCTCGAGCGTCACCTCACCGAGCCCTACAGCCTCAAAGACCTTGCGGCGCAACTTTCGGTGAGTACCAGAACGCTGCTCCGGAACTACAAGCGCGAGACCGGCGAGTCGCCGCTGACCCATCTTCAGCGGGCCCGCACCCGGCGTGCGCAGCACCTTCTGGCGACCACGGACCGCACCCTTGGCGAGATCCACCGGGCCGTCGGTTACCAGGACGGTGGCGCGTTCTCGGACCTGTTCGCACGACACGCCGGCATGCGGCCGCGGGAGTATCGGGAGAAGTTCGGACGGGCGTAGAGATCCGTAGAGCGGTGTCGACATGTCCGCCACCGACGCCGATGCCTACGATGGGGCGATGCATGCAGCCGAATCGGGGGTGCGGTAGTGCTCGCGCAACTCAGTAACGCCCAGACCGTCGGACTGTCGCTGGCCATCCTCGGCGTGGTGCTCGTCGTCGGGTGGATCGTGCGCATGAAGGTCGGATTCCTGCACACCTTGTTCATCCCGGCGAGCGTGGTGTCGGGATTCCTGGTGTTGTTCCTCGGGCCTCAGGTGCTCGGCCGGCTCACCGACAGCCACGGTCTGTTCCCCTCGGAGGTCATCGAAGTCTGGCGGGTCATCCCCGGACTGATGATCAACGTGGTCTTCGCGGCCATCATGCTCGGCAAGACGCTGCCCAGCCCGCGGGCCCTGTGGGACGCCGCGGCACCGCACGCGTTGTTCGGTGCGTTCCTGTCGTTCGGACAGTTCGCTCTCGGCGGTCTCGCGGTGCTCCTGGTCCTCACTCCCTTCTTCGGACTACCCGCCGAAGCTGGTTCGCTGCTGGAGATGTCGTTTGCCGGCGGTCACGGCACCATCGCGGGCATGGGTCAGGTCTTCGACGATGAAGGCGCTCCCGAACTCGTCGACATCGGGCTCGGCCTGGCGACGATCAGCATGGTGACCGGTGTGGTCGTCGGATCGATGCTCGTGCGCTGGGCGGTTCGTCATCCGCGAATACCGCTGCGCCGCAACGAGCCCCTCCGGTCCGACGAGAACTACGACGTCGACGACATCCACGTGGTCCCCGCGGATGCCAAGCCCGCCAACGACACCGGTCTGCACCCCACCACCCTCGCCTTCGCCCTGATCGGGGTGACGATCCTGGTGTCGGTCGGAATCCTGTGGGGAGCGCGCGCCATCGTCTCCGCACTCGGCTCCGACATTCTCGACAAGATGCCGTTGTTCCCGGTGGCGGTCATCGGTGGGTTCATCGTGCAATGGGTGGTGACGAGAACCGGGCAGGCCCATCGGGTCGACAAGCGTGCGGTCGAAGGGATCTCGTCGATCGCGCTCGACGTCTTGCTGGTGTGTGCGATCGGGACGATGTCGCTGGCGACCATCGGCTCCAACGTCCCGGCGATCGTCGTGTTCACCGTCGTCGGTGTCGGGTGGAGTGTGGTCTGCCTGATCTGGCTGGGGCGTCGATTCCACGGCGAGGATTGGTTCGAGCACGCCATCGCCGACTTCGGGCAGTCGCAGGGCAATGTGGCGACCGGCTTCGTCCTCGCCGACATGGTCGATCCCCGACGGGAGACCTCGACCGCGAACGCCTATGGCTACAAACAGCTACCGTACGAGCCGTTTCTCGGCGGCGGCTTGATCACCGCGCTGTCGGTGCCGCTGATCGTGGCGATCGGGTTGCCGTGGTTCACCGCGGTCAGCGTCGTGGCCGTCGCGGCGATCGGGGTGTGGGGGATGCGCAGGCGTAAGTCCGGAGGCGGTGGCTGAATCGCCGCGAATGTGTGTCGACCCGGCGAATGTGTGTCCTGCGGGACACGCAACGGCGAAGTCGGCACATAAAAACCACGAATGTGACCCAGATCACCAAACTGCATAAGTTGAGCGGAATACACTCAACCTTGCTCGCGTTGTAGGAGTCGAACGGCCATACTTGAGCCGTACCGACTTAAGAACGTAGAGAAAGGTGCACCCGAAGTGGACAGCTTCACCCCGACCACCAAGACACAGCAGGCGTTGAGCGCTGCGGTGCAGGCGGCGGCCGCTGCTGGTAACCCCGACGTGCGTCCCGCCCATATCCTGGTCGCTCTGCTCGACCAGTCCGACGGCATTGCCTCGCCGCTGCTCAAGGCGGTGGGGGTCGATCCGTCGACTGTTCGTACGCAGGCCCAGGGCATGGTCGATCGCGCGCCGACGGTGGCCAGCGCCAGCGCTCAGCCGCAACTGTCGCGCGAGTCGATCGCCGCGGTCAGTGCCGCCCAGCAGCTCGCTACCGAATTGAACGACGAATACGTCTCGACCGAACACCTCGTCGTCGGCCTCGCGACCGGCGACTCCGAGGTCGCCAAACTGCTGCACAACGCCGGTGCCACACCGCAGGCATTGCGCGAGGCCTTCGTCGCTGTACGCGGCAACGCCCGCGTGACCTCCGAGGACCCGGAGTCGACCTATCAGGCGCTGGAGAAGTACTCCACCGACCTGACCAAGGCCGCCCGCGAGGGCAAACTCGACCCGGTCATCGGCCGCGACACCGAGATCCGTCGCGTCGTGCAGGTGCTCTCCCGCCGGACCAAGAACAACCCGGTCCTCATCGGTGAGCCCGGCGTCGGCAAGACCGCCATCGTCGAGGGGCTCGCCCAGCGCATCGTCGAGGGTGATGTGCCGGAGTCGTTGCGCAACAAGACCGTCATCTCGCTTGACCTCGGTTCGATGGTTGCCGGCGCGAAGTACCGCGGCGAGTTCGAGGAGCGGCTCAAGGCCGTGCTCGACGAGATCAAGGGTTCGGCCGGTCAGGTCATCACCTTCATCGATGAGCTGCACACCATCGTCGGCGCCGGTGCCACCGGCGAATCCGCGATGGATGCGGGCAACATGATCAAGCCGATGCTGGCCCGTGGTGAGCTGCGACTGGTCGGCGCGACCACGCTCGAGGAGTACCGCAAGTACATCGAGAAGGACGCCGCGCTCGAGCGCCGCTTCCAGCAGGTCTACGTCGGGGAACCGAGCGTCGAGGATGCCATCGGCATTCTGCGTGGCCTCAAGGAGCGTTACGAGGTGCACCACGGCGTGCGTATCACCGACTCCGCATTGGTCGCTGCGGCAACGCTTTCCGACCGCTACATCACCTCGCGATTCCTCCCCGACAAGGCCATCGACCTCGTCGACGAGGCCGCCTCGCGGTTGCGGATGGAGATCGACTCGCGCCCCGTCGAGATCGACGAGGTCGAGCGTGTCGTCCGACGCCTCGAGGTCGAGGAGGTCGCGCTGGAGAAGGAGCACGACGAGGCGAGCAAGGACCGGCTGGAGAAGTTGCGTCAGGAACTGGCCGATCAGCGCGAGAAGCTCAACGAGCTCTCGGCGCGCTGGCAGTCGGAGAAGACCGCCATCGACGCCGTCCGCGACGTCAAGGAACAGCTGGAAAACCTTCGTGGAGAAGCCGATCGCGCCGAGCGTGACGGTGATCTCGGACGCGCCGCCGAGCTTCGGTACGGCCGAATCCCGGGCTTGGAGAAGGAACTCGAGGCCGCGATCGAGAAGACCGGCACCGATCCCGACCAGGACGTGATGCTGCAAGAGGAGGTCGGTCCCGACGACGTCGCGCAGGTCGTGTCGGCGTGGACGGGTATCCCCGCGGGCAAGATGCTCGAGGGAGAAACCGCCAAACTGCTTCGCATGGAACAAGAACTCGGGCACCGGGTCGTCGGGCAGCAGGCCGCCGTGGTGGCGGTCTCGGATGCGGTGCGTCGTGCACGCGCCGGGGTCGCCGACCCCAACCGGCCGCTCGGATCGTTCCTGTTCCTCGGACCCACCGGCGTCGGCAAGACCGAGCTGGCCAAGGCGTTGGCGGAGTTCATGTTCGACGACGAGCGCGCGATGGTGCGCATCGACATGAGTGAGTACGGCGAAAAGCACGCCGTGGCACGACTTGTCGGTGCCCCTCCGGGCTACGTCGGGTACGAGCAGGGCGGACAGCTGACCGAGGCGGTGCGTCGTCGGCCGTACACGGTGGTGCTCTTCGATGAGGTCGAAAAGGCGCACCCGGACGTCTTCGACATCCTGCTGCAGGTTCTCGACGAAGGACGCCTGACCGACGGCCAGGGCCGCACGGTCGACTTCCGCAACACCATCCTGATCCTGACCTCCAATCTGGGGTCCGGCGGCGACGCCGATCACGTGATGGCGGCGGTGCGGGCGGCATTCAAGCCGGAGTTCATCAATCGTCTCGACGACGTGGTGATCTTCGATGCGCTGAGCCCCGAGGAGTTGGTGTCCATCGTCGACATCCAACTGGGACAGCTGCAGAAGCGGCTGGCGCAGCGTCGACTGGAACTGCAGGTCACACCGAAGGCCAAGGAATGGCTGGCCGAGCGCGGATTCGACCCGCTCTACGGTGCCCGGCCGCTACGGCGTCTGGTACAGCAGTCCATCGGCGACCAACTCGCCCGAGCCCTGCTGGCAGGTGACATCCGCGACGGCGACATCGTTCCGGTCAACGTCAGCGCCGACGGAGAGTCGTTGGTGCTCGGCTGATTTCGCCCAGGAGATGGGCTGTCCCACTGCGGTGGGGCAGCCCATCTCTCGTCTTCGGATACGCTTTTTCTGGTGGTCGAGGACCTTCCCCCGATGGCCGAGGCGCCCTTCCTCCGATGGTCGAGGTGCGACGAGCGCCAGCGAGGAGCCTCGAGACCCGGTGAGCCACAGCTGGTTCCACCCCACAGCAGAACCCCGTCACCGCGGGTAGGTGACGATGATCTGCCCTGTGTGCCGGTTCTGCCACTCCACCCTCCGATCGGTGTAGAGCGCCGGTACCCACTCCGCGAGATGTTTGCGTTGGTGATCGGCCCGACACAGTGGGATGAGATCACCGAGCACCGTCCACCCGCCGGCTTCGGGGTCGGTGTGGTTGAAGGGTCGCCAGTGGTCGAGGTCGCACTGGTGTGACGGCAGCCACAGTAGGGGTATCGGCACCACACATCGTTGGCCAGCACCTCAGCGCGCAGTGTGGCGCTGGGTGCATACGTCAATGCCCCAGGTGGTGGCACGGTAAACCCGCCGTGTCCGGTCGGATCTGCCGGTGGGGCCTGTGCGCGGTCGGAGATCTGCGGGATCAACGGACCAGCCGCACGGGCGGATTCGGGGTAGTGGATGGTTTTCGCGATCTCGGCGAGGGTGGCCGCGTAGTCACGGTCGATGGGCCCGTATCCCTGTAACCGGGGTACGAGGATCCCGTCCGGGTCAGTGCCCACCGTCAACACAGGTGCGCCGGGTACGACCAGGGCCCGCCCGAACGCCACCGGCACCTCATCCGGCGTCGGCTCATCCATGGGGTCGGGGACGTCGGGTTCGGCGACCGGCTCCACCAGCTCAACGGGGTCATGCTCATCGGCAGTTTCTGGCGCACTTGAACGTTCGACGTCCTCGACTTCGGGAGCATCGGCGTCGACTGGTTCAGGCAGCAGGTCGTCCCAAGCTGCCGCGTCCTCAGCGTCGGCGGGTGTTTCCGCCGACTCGTTTCGGGCAGCACCGCCTTTCGCGCAGGTCTCCAAGCCGCATTCGCAGTCGAGGTGCGCTCCGGGGACTCCGGTGATCTTCCCAAGGGCGATGACCCGCGGCGATCCCACGCGGCGCGGGTCTTTACGGCAGGTCCGTTCGTCGATGAGGGCGTTGATCTGCGTCGTGAGGAACACCCCGTAATGGGCGGGGACAACCGCATCCGGAGAGGAGTGCCCCGCGACATCGGGGGTGATGGTGACGTTTCCCACCAGGTCGGTGATGGTGTCACGGTCCTCGATCACGCTGTCGGGGTTCATCGAAATCAACGCGGCGTCAAGCTGTTGCGAGAGCACTGGGTCGGTGGTGGCGCGGGATCCGTAGTCCAGGACGATCTCTTCGAACGTCATCTCCTCGTTGTCACCGGACTCGTCACCGGTATCGACGCTGTCGGTGTCGGTGTCCTCGCCACGCTGCGCGGCGCGCGCCATGATCGAGACCCGATTCGTCGACAGTTCCCCATTCAGGTAGACGGCGCGGATCAGGGGGAACTTCTCCAACAGATCCGCCAACGCTATCCAGTTGCCGGCTTTGCTGCGGGAGACCTTGAACTGCAACGACACTTCGGCCCGGCCGAGTCTCTCGGCATGTTCGATCACCGACCCCCACACACCGGTCTCGGGTCGACCGGCGAGATGCTCACGAAACACCCGCTCCGCCAACGCGGCAGCGGCCAGGACTGTCCGGGCCTCGTATTTGCGGGACTGGCGGAGCAGGTCCGGGCCGGTTTCGGTGAGCTCGTCGCGTGTCATGGCTGTGATCGCGGCAGCGTCGGCATCCGGGTCGGTGAACGTCAACACACTCGACATCCGAACAACCTCCCCTCCCGTGATCGGTGATTCAACCTATGGGAACAAGTGTACGAAGGGGTACCGACAAAACCGGCGCGACGAACGTCGGACCGGAGAAATCTGTGGACAACTTTTTCTACTCATCGACTGGGCGTGGAATTTCGTCGACCGGGCGCTCTATCACGTCGAGTGGGTAGTGGATGTGGTTGCGATGCTTGTCATCTCGCCGGGACGTTCCTATAACGTGTCAAGGGGTCTGGGAGACGTTTTTTGTGGTGTGGTCGAGGTCTTTGAGATCGGCTTTGAGGGCGTAGAACAGTTCGCGGGCGACGAGGCGTTTCATGGCGCGGATGATGTCTTTATCGGCCATTCCCTCGGCTCGTCGTTTTTCGCGGTAGGCGAGTGCTTTCTCGTGTTTACGTAACCGGCCGATGACCACGAGGTGGACCGCGGAGTTGGCGTGGCGGTCCCCACCGCGGTGCAGCCGCATCCGGCTGGTCTTCCCCGAGGACGCGGGGATCGGCGCGATCCCGGCCAGCCGCGCGAACTGCGCATCACTACCGATACGGTCCGGGCATTGCCCGACGGTCACCAACAACTGCGCGGCGATCATCGGACCGACCTGCGGGCGGGCCCGCAACCGCGGCGCGGCCCGGCGGGTCAGCGTGTTGAGTTGGGTGTCGTAGGCCTTGATCTCGGTATCGAGGTCACGGACCCGTCCGGCGATTCCCCGTAACGCGAGTTTCGCACCCTGTACCGGGTCACCCAACTCGCCACGATTGGGTCGCCACGACCAGATGACCGCCACCATTTTCCGGGTCGTCAACCCCGCCAGCTTCTCCCGTAACACCGGTGCGGTGATCACCAGATCCCGGATCTGATTCAACGCGACACTACGCGCTTTGACCGCCGAAGCCCTTGCCGTGGACAGCATTCGGATCGACTCAACGATCCCGGAATGATCCTTCGGAGTGATATCGGCGCGCCCGGTCCGCGCCGCCTGCGCCGCGGTGTAGGCATCAACCGGATCGGACTTGCCGACCGTGGCCCGCACCGTCGGATCCGGGCGGTTGAGTTCTTTGACGGTGTAACCATGCTCGCGCAGCACCGTGCTCAACCCCAACCCGTAACTACCGGTCTGTTCCACCGCGACCCGATGCACCCACCACTGGGCCAACCACTCCAGCATCGCCTCGTTCCCGGCCCGATCAGTACCGAACTGCGCGTCACTGATCTGCCGGCCATCATCGTCAACGATCCCGGCGTGGTGGGTGTCTTTGTGGGTATCGACCCCGGCATACACCGGTTGCGTCGACACCCCCTCTACAGTCATGCTCGACATTGCGGTTCCTGTCTCCTTCACTTCGGTGGAGGATGACTACGCCGGGTGAGGCAGACAGGACGGTGAAGAGTCGGACCAACCGCAGCCGACAGGTTCCTATGAAGTCATAACCTCACCCGGCCCAGTCATCACGAATCCAGGTGTCAATTCCGGGCTTCACCGAATGCCGACAGGTCCACTTGAAGACACCCAATTCGAGGTCAGTCTCGAGGTAAGTCAGAACACCCGGTCAAGCCCTACCCATATTCTCACCGTCTCGAGGCTCGCCGCACGCGGCTCGCACCTCGACCATCGGGGGAAGGGGCATCTCGACGACCGATGGGAAGGACACCTCGACCGTCGGGGGGAGGGGCATCTCGACGACCGATGGGAAGGACACCTCGACCGTCGGGGGGAGGGGCATCTCGACGACCGATGGGAAGGACACCTCGACTGTCGGGGGGAGGGGCATCTCGACGACCGATGGGAAGGACACCTCGACTGTCGGTCGAGCGGGCCTCGATCCTCCTCGGCGTGTTCGAGCTGAGAGTGGCAGTGCCATACCGAAAAGTCGCAGGCCTCTCGGTGGCTACGATCGATTTGTCGGACCCGACAGATACGTTCGCCGGGTGGAACGCGAGGAGAGTGGAATGTCGGATGTGATCGTCGGGGACGACGGGGTCTCCCGTTGTACCTGGGCGGCTCGGGAGCCCGAGACCACCTACCACGACACCGAATGGGGATTCCCGCTGTCGGGGGATACCGCCTTGTTCGAGCGGGTGTGTCTCGAGGGATTCCAGTCCGGGCTGAGCTGGCGGACCATCCTCACCAAACGGGAGAACTTTCGGAAAGCGTTCAGTGGCTTCGACATTCCGACGGTTGCTCGCTTCGGTGAGGCCGACGTGGCGCGGCTTCTTGGTGACGTGGGCATCGTCCGGCATCGCGGCAAGATCGAGGCGTCGATCAACAATGCGCGCCACGCCGAGGACCTCATCGACGCCGAGGGTTCCCTCGAGGCGTTCTTCTGGCGGTACGCACCCGACCGCGACCATGTGCCGGGCTCGATGACGACCTCTCCCGAATCGCTGGCGCTGTCGAAGGATCTCAAGAAGCTCGGGTGGCGGTTCGTCGGGCCGACGACGATGTTCGCGCTGATGCAGGCCGCCGGATTCGTCAACGACCATGCGTTCGACTGTGCGATCCGGCCGGTCGTCGATGCCGCGATCTCCGCACACCCGCGACCGGCGTGAGGTGATCGTTGACCGACGGCGGGGCGTGAGAGTAGCGTCACATTTGGTAACAGTTGTATCCAGATAGGGGCTGGGTCATGGTGAGCGCAACGACGACCCGAACGGCGCCGGTCGGCCGCCGACATCCGACGACGATGCTCGACCTGATCACCGTCGAGGGCCTCACCAGCGGCGTCGCGAACATCATCATGCAACTGTCGTTGCCGCCGGTCGGTGCGGGCGTCAACGAGAGTCGCGTCGTGTCCGGTAGCCCGCGGCGGTATCCGATGAAGCGCACGCGCACCACCGGTACCTATCTCGCGGTGGCCTTGCTCGGCACCGAGGATGAGAAGAATCAGCTGCGCGCAGAGGTCGCGCAGATGCACAAACCCGTCGTTTCCACCCCGGACAGTCCGGTGCGTTACAGCGGCAACAGTCCTGACCTCCAATTGTGGGTCGCCGCCTGCCTTTTCCGCTTCTATCTCGACCAGTACACGATCCTCTACGGCGATCTGACCACCGCCGAGCTCGACGTCCTCGTCCGTGCCGGCGGGCCGCTGGCCACCGGCGTCAACGTGCGTCCGGCGTCCTGGCCGCAGACGTGGGCGGAGTTCACCCAGTACTGGGAAGGCATGGAAGAGCATCTGTCCATCTCCGCAGAGGTGAGGCGGGACTTCGAGACGCTGTCGAACCTGGAGTTCGTTCTCGAGGCGTGGGGGCCGCTCGGACGTCCGTTCCCACTGTTGCTGGGCAAGCACTACCAATTCATGACCCGCGCGAACCTGCCGCCGCGATTCCGGGAGCTTATGGGGTGGGACTGGACCGATCGCGACCAACGCAACTTCGACCGGGCGCTGGCAAGGATGCGCGTGCTCGACCGCGTCGGCGGACGTCAACTCGCGCTGGGTTTGCTGTGGTCGTACATGATCGACTTCCGCCTTCGTCGGCGACTCGGCATCCCGGTGCTCGGCACACTTCGGGTGACGCAGATCCCGATCCGTGACGGCGGCGGTGTGCGCCGGCTGGCGCGACGCTGGTGGCGTCAGGTGCAGTAGGGCGACGTGCCACGACGGCTTGACTTCAATCGAGCTTGAGGTCTTACCGTCGTTGCCATGACGAACCACGGTGATAGGCCGTACCTCGCGCCCGCCCATCCGGACGCGCTCGACGTGGCGCATCAACTCGTCGCCGCGCTACAGCTCGGAATGGACCGCTCGGACGCGGATGCCTACGACGCGATGTTCGCCGCCGACATTCTCTGGGGATCACCCAAAGGTGCGGTACTGCAGGGTTTCTTCACCTTGAACGGGATTCATCAGCGGCTGTTCGCTCAAGCCGTGGCGCCACCGTCGGACTTCTCGGTGGCGCAGGCCGCAATGATCGCGCCCGGAGTGGTGGTTGCCCAGATCGGACGCCACGCACGTGGGGGTGGTTTCTCCGAGATGGCGATGTACGTGCTGGTCGAGCGGGACGGACGGTGGTGGGTGACCGCCGGTCAGAACACCCCGATTGCTCAAGATTGAGCCGGCTGCTACGCCGCAACGCCCGACATCTGTGGGGCAAGTCGCTTGAGTCCCTGGCGGATTCGAGACTTGACGGTCGGTAGCGCGACGCCGAGACGATCGGCCACCTCCCGGTAGGTCAGCCCCTCGAAGTAGGCGAGCTCGATCGACTCGCGTTGTAGTGGCGTGAGGACCGACAGACTCGACCGGATCTCGCGATTCGTATCGTGACGCTCGGCGAGTTCGCTGACCACGTCGCGCTCGACCCGCGAGCCGAGATCGGCTGTGCCGTAATCGATCGTGCGGCGTCGGCTGGCAGTCTCCGACCGCACGCGATCCACCGCGCGACGATGCGCGAGGGTCATCAACCAGCTGATTGCCGAGCCGTTGCCGACCACGAACCCATCCGCCGAGCGCCACACCGCGAGGTACACCTCCTGGGTGGCTTCCTCGCTCATCCCGGCGTCGCGCAACACACGTCGGGTCATACCGTAGACGCGTGCCGAGGTGAGGTCGTAGAACCGCTCGAAGGCCGCCTGATCGCCGGAGCCGACACGCGTCAAGAGCACGTCGAGATCATCGTCGTGTGTGCTCATCGGACTCCTTAGGGGCTGGGTGGGCAGACATCCGATGTTGATTCAGTGGCGAATCACCAGTGTCCGGCCTCTGCGTCTCGACGCTATGTACCGATTCGGGTTGCCACCACGGCCCGTGACCAAACGCGACGCATTAGCAACGCGGATAACGGTTTGATAACACCAAGCCGGCGACGGCGCTCGTCACGTCGCCGACGGCGCCCTCGGTGGCGCCGAGAGCGCTCCGGATGCGCTTATTGAGCGCTGTCAACGATATTTCGGGCGCTGTCGCGGGTGGGGAGGGCGCTGTCGCGGGTGGGGAGGGCGCTGTCGCGGGGGGGGAGGGCGCTGTCGCGGGAGGGGAGGGCGCTGTCGCGGGGGGGGAGGGGCGCTGTCGGCGGGTGGTGTGGCGTCACCACCGGGAGGTCGGGTTGCGCATCGCGCAGGCCACGCACTGCCGCGCGGCCGGTAGCACCTCCAGGCGTTCTGCGCCGATCGGCGAGCCGCAAGTCTCGCACCGCCCGTACTCGCCGTGGCCGACGCGCTCGAGGGCTGCGTCGATCTCGACCAGACGCGCCCGGGATCGCTCGACCTGGGCCACCAATTGGCCGCGTTCCACCGCGAGCGTCGAGCCCTCGGGGTCGTGCTCGTCGTCGGCGGCCTCGTCGGCGGTCGCCTCGATGACCGCCGAGAGTCGTTGTGACAGTGCGTCGATCAGTGCGGTGGTGCGTGCTCGCTCCGAGAGCAGCGCCTCTCGTGACGGGTCGGTCCCGTCTCGCATATCGCTGTCCCGGTGCATCATTTCTTTCTACGCCCACACGCCCTACGTCCACATGACTTGCACCTTCTGCGAAGTTCGCGGCGAGCGCAGCTCTACGATGGACCCGTGACCAGCGACCCGCACGGCAACACCGGCGCGCCCTTCGACGCCGCCACCACCGCCAAGTTCGTTCTCCTGACGACCTACCGCAAGGACGGCACCCCGGTGTCCTCGCCGCTGTGGGGCGTCACCGAGGGCAACGAGATGTTCATGTGGACGCCTGCCGACTCGTGGAAGATCAAACGTCTCCGCCGCAATCAGAAGGTCGTCGTCCAGGCGTGTGATCGCATGGGAAAGACGTTGGAGGGCAATCCGGTTGAGGGTCGGGCCGAGCTGCTCGACGAGGCGGGCACCGATCGCGCCAAGAAGTTGTTGGTCGGAAAGTATGGGCTACTCGCCCGACTCGTGATCGTCGGCAGCAAACTGCGTCGCGGATCAGCGGGCACCATCGGGTTCGCGATCAGGCCTGTCGCCTGAGGGCCGAGCTGTGGCGCCGCTCCGGTGTCTGGGTGCTCGCCTTGCGGAACCGCGGTCGCTCGAACACCGGCTTGTCAGGGGTGGTCAGCCGCAGGATCTGCGCCATGTCGGTGTGACAGCTCGCCCAGATGACCTCGTACTCCACCTCGTCGATTCGACCGTCGCGCAGGTCGGAGTCGGCATCGCGTAGTCGCGCGGAGATGCGCCGGATCAGCGCGATGTTCGACAGCGACGTCAGGTCGGCGTCGGGACCCGTCCAGCCCTCGACGGACACCGATGCCATACGGATGCTCCGGGTGCGTTCGGCGACCACGATCGCCAACCCCACCGACACCGCGATCGCCACCGCAAACGCGACGACGAGCGCGGAATTGACGTATCCGCAGACGAACGCCGTACCCAGGACAATGGCCGCGACGATCGCCGGTAGCCAGCGCCACGCCCGCATCCAGCGGCGCTGTTCGACCGAGGTCCCCGGCGGGTAGAGCACCATCCGGTCACGGACCCACTGGCGGGCATAACCGATCTGCACGTATCCCCATCGATAGTCGCCGGCGACGATGCGCCGCGGTGCTGTGCTGCTCATGACCTCAGGTCTAATCCGCCGATCCGTGCGCGGTAAGGGGTTCTCACACGTTCTCAACGCCGTGCGCTGGGATTTTGACGTGTCCTTGACGCGCGCCGTGAACTGTTCGGATCCCTCGGCGTCATGGCGTGATGATCGACGAGTCGGGCCGTCGCGACCGCCGGTGAGAAGGTCGCGTCAACATTGCCTGCCCGCGCGTATTGATCGCGTTAAGGCGCTTCGTCCGATCGGCATCGGGAGCGCAGAGTTGTCCTGCGCACCGGCCGCCGGCCGGTGCATCGGCATGGCCGTCGGGTGACTCGACGGTTGCGGTGTGAGGAGTGAGAGTGGCTGACTTCCTGTACGTTCTCGCCGCACTGGTGGGCTTCGCGTTGTGCGTGCTCGCCGTGCGCGCCGTCGACGTGAGGATCCGGCGATGACCGCCGACGGCGTGATCAACGTCGTCCTGCTGGCCCTCGCGGTGGTGACGGCCGTCTACCTGATGGTCGCGCTGATCTTCCCGGAAAGGTTCTGAGCCCGATGAATCCCGCTCTGGCCGCCACCTTGCAGGTGGCGCTCCTCCTCGTGGTGCTGGGCCTGGCCTATGTGCCGCTGGGCGACTACATGGCCTCGGTCTATCGCAGCGAACGTGACCTCGGGGCCGAGCGAGTGCTGTATCGCCTCGCCCGGATCGATCCGAAGCGCCAGCAGACCTGGGTCGGCTATGCCCTTGCGGTGCTGGCCTTCTCGGTCGTCAGCGTCGTGTTCCTCTACCTGCTGCAGCGACTGCAGGGTGTATTGCCCTGGGCCGACGGCAAACCCGGGATCAACCCGGCGACCGCGTTCAACACGGCGGTCTCCTTCGTCTCGAACACCAACTGGCAGTCGTACTCACCCGAACAGGTGATGAGCAACCTCACCCAGATGATCGGGCTGGCGGTGCAGAACTTCGCGTCGGCGGCGGTGGGCCTCGCGGTGGCCGTCGCGCTCATCCGTGGACTGGTGAACCGGCGCGGCGATGGTCAGCTCGGCAACTTCTGGGTCGATCTCGTCCGTGGTGTCATCCGAATCCTGTTACCGCTGAGCATCATCATGGCCGTCATCCTGATCACACAGGGTGCGGTCCAATCGTTCAAGACCGGCTTCGACTTCACCACGCTCAACGGTGGGTCGGCACACAGCGTCGTCGGACCGTTCGCCTCACAGGAGGCCATCAAAGAACTCGGAACCAACGGCGGCGGAACCCTCTCGGCCAACTCGGCCCACCCGTTCTCCAACCCGACGCCGCTGAGCAACATCGTGGAAATCATTGCGCTGCTGATCATCCCGGTGTGTCTCACACGGACCTACGGCACATTGGTCGGTGACCGCCGCCAGGGATACACCTTGCTCGGTGTGATGGCCTCACTGTGGGGCATCATGCTGGCCGTCTCCTGGTACTTCGAGTCGCGCACCAACGGTGTGGCCGCGCAGGTCGCGGGAGCGATGATGGAGGGCAAGGAACAACGATTCGGCATCCCGGCGTCGGTGTTGTTCGCGGTGTCGACGACGGGAACCTCGACCGGCGCGGTGAACTCCGCACACGACAGCTTCTCAGCCGGTGGTGGCGGTGTGTTGCTGTGGAACATGCTGCTCGGCGAGGTAGCGCCGGGCGGCGTGGGCTCGGGACTCTACGGAATCCTGATGATGGCGGTGGTCACCGTCTTCGTCGGCGGACTGCTGGTCGGACGGTCACCGGAGTTCCTCGGAAAGAAGTTCGGGCAGAACGAGATCACCATGGCAGCCCTCTATGTGCTGGTGATGCCGGCACTCGTACTGATCGGTGCGGGCATCACGGTGGTCCTCTCCTCGACACTCGACGCGCAGGGCAACGGTGGGTCGCCCGGAACCGCGGGGTCGATCCACGGATTCAGTGAGGTGCTCTACGCGTTCGCGTCGGCGGCCAACAACAACGGCAGCGCATTCGGTGGGCTGACCGTGACCAGCGACTGGTTCCAGAGCTCGTTGGGCTTCGCGATGCTCCTCGGCCGGTTCCTGCCGATCGTGTTCGTGCTGGCGTTGGCCGGTCTGTTGGCGCGCCAGCGGCCGCGGGGTGCGAAGGCCGGTGGGTTGGAACCAGCAGCGGGGCAGGAGGTCTCGAGGCTCGGCGCCGGGGCGCCTCGCACCTCGACCACCGAGAAGGCGGCGCCCGGTACCTCGACCATCGAGAAGGCGGCGCCTCGCACCTCGAGCATCGAGAAGGGGGCGCCTCGCACCTCGACCATCGAGAAGGCGGCGGTCGGTGACGACGCCGAGGCCGGTGGCGCGGTCGCGCTCGAGGCCCGCACCGACACCGCATCGACCCTGCCGACGCACGGACTCCTGTTCGGCGCGTTGTTGTTCGGAACCATCCTGCTCGTCGCGGGACTCACCTTCTTCCCGGCCATGGCGCTGGGACCGATCGCGGAGGCAGCTCTGTGAGTGTGGATACGATCGACCGGACCGACGGCGGACACCAGCCCACCGACGAGTCCGCCGACTCCCCGGAACTGGTGTCGGGCGGCGCATTCGACGCCCGCAGCCTGATCACCTCGCTGCCGCAGGCGGCGCGCAAACTGAACCCCAAGGACCAAGCCCGCAATCCGGTGATGTTCGTGGTGTTCCTCGGCGCCATCGTCACCACGGTGCTCGCGATCTGGCGGCCGTCGTGGTTCTCCTGGCTGATCGCCGCATGGCTGTGGTTCACGGTGATCTTCGCCAACCTCGCCGAGGCCGTCGCCGAGGGACGCGGCCGCGCGCAAGCGGACAGCCTGCGAAAGGTCAAGCGTGACACCATGGCCCGACGGATCGGTGCCGACGGTTCGACGGTCTCGGTCTCGGGCAGCGATCTCGTGGTCGGCGACCGGATCATCGTCGAGGCCGGTGAGGTGATCGCCGGTGACGGCGACGTCATCGAGGGCATCGCGACCGTCGACGAGTCGGCGATCACCGGCGAATCCGCGCCGGTGGTCCGCGAATCCGGTGGTGACCGATGCGCTGTCACCGGCGGCACCGTCGTGCTGTCGGATCGCATCATCGTCAAGATCACCACCGCGCCCGGAGAGACCTTCGTCGACCGGATGATCGCGCTCGTCGAGGGTGCCGCCCGCAAGAAGACCCCCAACGAGATCGCGCTGGACATCCTGCTCGCCAGCCTGACGGTGATCTTCCTGCTCGCCGTCGTCGCGGTCGGCCCGATGCAGCAGTACGCCGGGCAGAGCCCCGATCCGATCAAGTTGATCGCGTTGCTGGTCTGCCTCATCCCGACGACGATCGGGGCGCTGCTGTCCTCGATCGGTATCGCCGGGATGGATCGACTGGTGCAACGCAATGTGCTGGCGATGTCGGGCCGCGCGGTCGAGGCCGCCGGCGACATCGACACCCTGCTGATGGACAAGACCGGCACCATCACCTTCGGTAACCGGCCGGCCACCGAGATCTTCCCCGGTCCCGACACCTCCACTGCCGACCTCGCGTCCGCCGCGTATCGGTGCAGTCTGGCCGACGACACCCCCGAAGGCCGCAGCATCGTCGATCTCTGTCTGCAGGAGCATCAGGTCACCCCGATGGCCGCCGATGACGCCGACGCGGCGCGCGGTGGTGTTCACCCGAACTACGACGTCGTGGCCTTCACCGCCGAAACCCGTATGAGCGGAATCGATCTGCACGACGGCCCGTCCGACGTCGAATACCGCAAGGGCGCCGCCGACGCGGTGACCCGCTGGATCGGCCGGCTCGGCGGCTCGGTACCGGAGGTCGTCACCGATCGCGTCGCCGAGATCTCGCAGGGTGGTGGCACGCCGCTACTGGTCGCCGTCCACGACGCCGACGGCGCACGCATCCTCGGTACCCTCCAGCTCTCCGACGTGGTCAAGCCCGGAATGCGTTCGCGCTTTGCGCAACTGCGGGCGATGGGCATCCGCACGGTGATGGTCACCGGTGACAATCCGTTGACCGCCAAGGCGATTGCCGACGAAGCGGGCGTCGACGACTTCGTCGCCGAGGCCACCCCGGAGGACAAACTCGCCCTGATCCGGTCCGAACAGGCAGGTGGGCGGCTGGTCGCGATGACCGGCGACGGCACCAACGACGCCCCCGCGCTGGCGCAGGCCGACGTCGGGCTGGCCATGAACACCGGGACGTCGGCGGCCAAGGAAGCCGGCAACATGGTCGACCTCGATTCCGACCCGACCAAGCTGATCGAGGTCGTCGCCATCGGCAAGCAACTGCTGATCACCCGCGGCGCGCTGACGACGTTCTCGCTGGCCAACGACCTCGCGAAGTACTTCGCGATCCTGCCGGCGATGTTCGCGGTCATCTATCCGCAACTGCACGTGCTCAACATCATGCACCTGCATTCGGCGCAGTCGGCGATCGTCTCGGCGATCGTGTTCAACGCCCTGATCATCGTCGCGCTCATCCCGCTGTCGTTGCGTGGCGTCAAATACCGGCCCAGCTCGGCCTCGCGCCTGCTCGGCCGCAATCTGCTGATCTACGGCCTCGGTGGCGTCGTGTCACCGTTCGTCGGGATCTGGTTGATCGATCTCGTGGTCCGTTTCCTTCCGGGAATGGGGTGAGGAAGTCATGAACACCGTCATCTCCACCTTCGTGCGGCAGTGTGTCGCCGCGATCGGTGTCCTGCTCGCGCTGACCGTCGTCGTCGGCGTCGCCTATCCGGCGGTCGTGTGGGCGGCCTCCCGATTGGACACCCACGCCGCCGAGGGCTCCCAGGTGGTTGACGCCCGTGGCTGCGCAGCCGGTTCCTCGATCATCGGAATCGACCCACAACCCGTTGCCGGACAGCCTGATTCGTTCCTGCACGCCCGTGTGCTCGGATCGGCCGACAACCCGATGGCGCCGGGTGACCCGTCGTCGTCGGCGGCGAGCAACCAGGGACCCAACAGCCAGACGCTGGCCACCGAGATCGAGGCGCGCCGAAAGATCATCGCGCAGCGCGAAGGGGTGGCACCGACGGCGGTGCCGGTCGACGCGGTCACCGGTTCCGGGTCGGGTCTGGACCCCGACATCAGTCCGGCATACGCGGCACTGCAGGTACCCCGCATCGCCCGCAACAGCGGCCGCACCCCCGCACAGGTCCAGGCGATCATCGACGCGCACACCTCCGGCCGGCAGTGGGGCTTCCTGGGTCAGCCGACCGTCGATGTGCTCGAGGTGAATCTCGCCCTGGGACACACCGTGTGCCGGTCGTGACGGCACTTCGCCGATAGACTCGGACGCATGGTTTCTACTGCCGACGCCCGGGGCACCCTGGAGGTTTTCCTCGGCTGCGCCCCGGGCGTGGGCAAGACCTATGAGATGCTTGCGCACGCACACGATCTGATCGGTGAGGGCGCCGACGTGGTGATCGCCGTCGTGGAGTCCCACGGGCGGTCGGCGACGGCCGGTCTGATCGAGGGCATCGAGGTGATACCGCGACGCCGCATCGTCTACCGGGGTACCGAGCTGGAGGAGATGGACCTCGACGCGGTGCTGGCCCGCCACCCGCAGGTGGCCCTCGTCGACGAACTCGCCCACTCCAACGTCCCGGGATCGGCGAATGCCAAGCGCTGGCAAGACATCGACGTCCTCCGGGATGCCGGGATCGACGTGCTCACCACAGTCAACATCCAGCATCTCGAGAGTCTGAACGATGTGGTCGCCCAGATCACCGGCGTCACCCAGCGGGAGACCGTGCCCGACGCGGTGGTGCGCGCCGCCGACCAGATCGAGCTCGTCGACATCGCCCCGCAGGCACTGCGGCAACGACTCTCGGCGGGCAAGGTCTATCCCAGTGGCCGGATCGACGGCGCGCTCGCCAACTACTTTCGTCAGGGCAATCTGACCGCCCTGCGTGAGCTGGCGTTGCTGTGGCTGGCCGACCGCGTCGACGACAATCTGGCCGATTATCGTGCCGCGCATGCGATCACCGATACCTGGGAGGCTCGGGAACGGGTGGTGGTGGCGATCACCGGTGGGGCCGAATCGTCGACGCTGATCCGCCGCGCCAGCCGCATCGCCTCACGGTCGAGTGCCGAGCTGATCGTCGTACACGTGGTCCGCGGTGACGGGCTGGCCGGACGCTCCGGTGTGGAACTGTCCGAACTGACCGAACTGGCCGCCGGATTCGGTGCGCGCGTGCACTCCATCGTCGGCGACGACATCCCCACCACGCTGCTGGAATTCGCGCGCGGGGTCAACGCGACCCAGCTGGTACTCGGCACGTCTCGGCGGCCGCGGTGGAAGCGCATCTTCGACGAGGGGGTCGGCGCGACGGTCGTCGCCAGCAGCGGACGGATCGACGTCCACATGGTCACCCACGAGGAGACCGCGAAACGCAACCGCCTCGACATCCGCGAGACCCGGTTCCACCGGCCGCTGAGTTGGGTCCTGGCGGTGGTGGTACCGCTGGTGATGACGGGCATCCTGGCCATCCTCGACCGCTGGCTCGGATTCGCCAGTGAGACAGCGTTGTTCTTCGTCACCGTGCTGGCGATCTCGATGCTCGGCGGTGTTGCGCCGGCCGCATTGTCGGCGGTGGTCTCCGGTGTTCTGCTCAACTACTTCTTCACCGCACCGCGGTTCACCCTGACCATCAACGAGCCGGACAATCTGATCACCATCCTGGTGATGCTCGTCATCGCGATAGCGGTTGCTGCGCTGGTGGATTCGGCCACGGTCCGGCGGGTGCAGGCGCAACGGGCGGCGCGTGAGGCCGAACTGCTGGCGGTGTTCAGTGACGCCGTCCTCGGCGGCGCGGATGTGGCGGGTCTGCTCGAACGCGTCCGGGAGACCTACGATCAGCGTGCGGTGTCGGTGGTGCGCCGCCGGGCCGACGGGACCGTCGAGGTCAGTGCGGCGGTGGGAGAGGGCCCACCACAACGTGATTCGGAAGCCGATACCGTTCTGCCCGCGCGGGGCGACGAGTACGAGTTGCTGCTGTGCGGGGCGTCGCCGGAGGCGCAGGATCGTCGGGTGCTCACGGCGGTCGCCACCCAGGCGGCCGCCGCCCTCGAACGCGCCGACCTCGAGGCCGGGGCCGCCGCCGCGCGGGCCCTTACGCAGACCGACGAGCTCAGGCGGGCGTTGCTGTCGGCGGTGAGCCACGATCTGCGTACCCCGCTGGCCGGTGCGAAGGCGGCCGTGTCGAGTCTGCGCAGCGAGGAGGTGACGTTCTCGCCGGAGGACACCGCCGAATTGTTGGCCACCATCGAGGAATCCGTCGATCAGCTCTCGGCTCTGGTTGCCAACCTGCTGGACTCGTCGCGGCTCGAGGCCGGTGCGATCCGTCCGAACATGGCTCGCACCTATCTCGTCGAGGTGGTGCATCGGGCGGCCAACCGCAGCGGACCGGCCGCCGCGGGGATCACCTTCCGGTTCGGTCATGTCTGGGCATGGACCGACGGCGGGTTGCTGGAACGGGTGCTGGCCAATCTCATCGACAACGCGGTGCGCCACGGCGGCGGGCAGGTCGAGGTGGCGACCTCGCTCGACGAGTCGGACCCGCAGTCGCCGCGCACGATCATCGAGGTCGTCGACCACGGGCCCGGGATTCCGGTCGAACGGCGTGAGCAGATCTTCGACGACTTCCGCCAGGGCTTCGATCGCAACGGCTCCGATGGCGGTGTGGGGCTGGGTCTTTCGGTGGCCCAGGGTTTCACCTCGACGATGGGTGGCAACCTCGCCGTCGTCGACACCCCCGGTGGTGGCACGACGATGGTGGTGGATCTGCCCGCCACCGAACAGTCGGAGCGATCCGCTCCCGTGGAGGGGGTGACGCATGGTTGACGGGGCACGCGTGCTCGTCGTCGACGACGAGCCACAGTTGTTGCGGGCGTTGCGGATCAACCTGAAAGCACGCGGCTTCGACGTCACGACCGCGGCGACCGGTGCGGCCGCCCTGGCGGCGGCGGCCAAGACCAACCCACAGGCGGTGGTGTTGGATCTGGGGCTCCCCGACATCGACGGATTCGAGGTGCTCGCCGGTCTGCGCGGGTGGACGAACGTGCCGGTGATCGTGTTGTCGGCCCGCGGTGAGGCTGTCGACAAGGTCGCCGCCCTCGATGCCGGTGCCGATGACTACGTGACCAAACCCTTTGGGATGGAAGAGTTCGTCGCACGTTTGCGGGCCGCGATCCGACGCGGGGCGGGTTCGTCGGGGGAGCCGAGCGCCGAGAACCCGGTGGTGTCGGCCGGATCGTTCACGGTCGACCTCGGCGCCAAACAGGTCACGCGTGACGGCGAACGGGTACATCTGACTCCCACGGAGTGGGGAGTGCTGGAGATGCTGGTGCGCAACGAGGGCAAGTTGGTGGGTCAGCGCGAGATCCTGACCGGTGTGTGGGGGCCGACATACACCGGCCAGTCGAACTATCTGCGCGTCTACCTTGCCAGCCTGCGCCGCAAACTCGAGGAGGACCCTGCTCACCCCAGGCATCTGCTCACCGAGGCGGGGATGGGCTACCGGTTCGTTCGGGAATGAGTCCGATGTTGTTGTCACCGGACCGACCATCGGGGTAGATTGTCAACAATCTAACAATTGACGCTGCGGCATGCGACGGGTGGTCTTCGTGACAAATCTCCGCCTCAGACGCGTCGTCGCAGCTCACCGGGTTGTATGCGGTGCGCGCTGGCCGAAATGCGCAGCGGAAAGCTGACATTGGGCCGTGCAGCGAGTAAGAAGGAAGAACAGAGATGGCGAATATGCGGTCTGCTGGGGATGATGGTTCGGCCTCCGCACGCAAACGCGTGCTGGCGCCGATCGTGCAGGAGTCCACACCTGCGATCATCGCCCGGAAGTTGCATGAGGCCATCGCCAACGGTAGTTTTCCGCCTGGTTCGCAGTTGACGGAATCGGGTCTGGCTGCCGACCTCGGGGTCAGCCGTGGTCCGTTGCGCGAGGCGATGCAGCGGCTCACCGCAGAGGGTCTGCTGGTGAGCCACCGCAACCGGGGTCTGTTCGTCGTCTCGATGGACGATGACGACATACGCGACATGTACATAGCACGCACCGCCGTCGAACGGGCCGCGATCGAGCAGGTCATCTCCACCGATGACCCGGAATCGGTTGCGGCCCTCAATGATGCGGTGGCCATGATGCGTGAGTGCATCGATGATCCGAACGGTGAAGCCATGGCCGAAGCGGATATGCGGTTCCATCAGCGATTGGTGGAAGCCGCAGGTAGTCAGCGTCTTTCGCGGCTGCACGAGACGATCCGCGTGGAGACGCGAATGTGTCTGCGGGCCATGCGAGGAACGTACGCCTCGGGAAAGGAACGAATCGACGAACACCAGGCATTGGTGGACGCCATCGCGGCAGGAGATCCGCAGGCGGCCGACGTGCTGATGATCGAACACATGAGGGATGGGCTGCACCGCTTGATCGGTGACGCCGTGGGCGGACAGGAGGGGTCCGGGTCCACTGCGGAGATCGCGTTGTAAGGCAACGCGATCGACATCGCCCTCGCGATCATCGCCCACCGATGTGAGTCAGCCCGACGACACTGGCCCCGACTCCACCAGGAAGGCACAGATGGCTACGGCAAACTCCTCGGCAACATATGAGGATCTCGCGCCCGATCCGGAATCGCGCGAAGGAAAAGCGCTACTGCGCAAAGCGATCGCCGCATCGGCAATCGGCAACGCCACCGAGTGGTACGACTACGGCGTCTACGCCGCGACCACCACCTATCTCACCCACGCGTTCTTTCCCGGTCATCTCGGCACGATCGGCACCATGCTCGGCTTCGCGATCTCGTTCGTGTTGCGTCCGCTCGGCGGCATGATCTGGGGGCCGATCGGCGACCGGATCGGACGAAAGTCCGTGCTGGCGATGACGATCCTGCTCATCTCGGGGGCAACGGCACTGATCGGTGTGTTGCCCACGCATGCGGTGGCGGGGATCTGGGCACCGGTTCTGCTCATCACACTGCGCGTGATCCAGGGATTCTCGACCGGCGGCGAATACGGCGGCGCCGCAACGTTCATGGCCGAGTACGCCCCCGATCGAAAGCGCGGCCGATTCGGCTCGTTCCTCGAATTCGGCACCCTTGCCGGCTTCTCGGCAGGCACCGCGATCGTGCTGCTGCTCGAACTGCTCCTCAGTGACGATCAGATGCAGACGTGGGGCTGGCGCATCCCGTTCTTGATCGCGCTGCCGATGGGTCTCATCGGTCTGTACCTGCGCTCGCAGATGGAGGACACCCCGGTCTTTCAGGAACTCGAGCAGGACAACGAGATCAAGGGCACGGCCTGGACCAGGTTCAAGGATCTCCTCTCGAACTACTGGCAGCCGATCCTGACCATGTTCGGCATGGTGATCGCGTTGAACGTCGTCAACTACACCCTGCTCGCCTACCAACCGACCTACCTCAAGAGCACGATCGGGTTGTCGGAGTCGTCGGGCTCGACCGTTGTGCTCATCGGCCAGCTCGCGATGATGGTCGCGATCCCGTTCTTCGGTGCGTGGTCGGATCGGACCGGCCGAAAACCGATGTGGTGGGGCTCGCTGATCGGCCTCTTCGTGCTCGCGCTACCGCTGTACTGGCTGATGGGTCAGGGATTCGCCTGGGCCATCATCGGATTCGTCGTTCTCGGATTGCTCTACATACCGCAGCTCGCCACGATCTCGGCGACCTTCCCGGCGATGTTCCCGACCCAGGTGCGTTACGCGGGGTTCGCCATCTCCTACAACGTCGCCACCGCAGCCTTCGGTGGTACCGCTCCGCTGGTCAACGACGCCGTCGTCGGCGACACCGGCTGGCTGCTGTTCCCGGCCATCTACATGATGGGGGCGTGTGCCATCGGCATGATCGCGATGATGTTCCTCAAGGAGACCGCGGGCTGCTCGATCCGCGGCACCGAGATCCCGGAGCGGACCGAGGATTTCGCGGTCGCCGACGAAAATGTTGGGGTGCGGAGCTGACGGTCGCGGGGTGATGTGGTGAACGCGGGTGGTGCAACAATGGGAAACCGGCAGCGGTGCAAGGGGTCTCGAGGCTCCTCGCTATCGCTCGTCGCACCTCGACCACCGGGACCAGGGACCAACCTCGACTTATCGGGGCCGGGGCCCGGGGGCAACCTCGACCAACCTCGACCACCGGAAAATTGGGCGTTCAGGCGCGCGGACCGAGAAGGGTCAGGGCCATCTGGGTGTATGCCCTTGCAGCCGTGACCACGTCGGCGATCCGGACGGTCTCGTCGGGCTGGTGGGCCTGGGTGTTGATGTCGCCGGGACCGCAGACGACGGCCGGGATGCCGAGGTCGCGGCTGACGAAGCCACCGTCGCAGGCGGCGCTCCACCCGCCCACGGAGGTGGCGACGCCGAGGCTCTCGAGTGCGCCGACAGCGGTGGCGACGAGGCGGTGATCGGCGGGTGTCTCGAAGCCTGGCATCTCCATGGTGACCCGCACGTCGACGCCGATGCCGTCGGAATCGATGCCCGCCTGGGCGATTCGGGTGCGTAGCGCGTCGGCGACGCCGCCGGCGGTCTCGTCGGGCATCAGCCTGCGGTCGATGCCGAGCGCGGCCATCGGGGCGACGACGGAGATGCCCTGCCCGCCGGAGATGGTGCCGACATTCCATGTCCCAGAACCCAGTAGGCCGTCGGCGCGGGCGGTCATCGCCTCGTGGTCGGCGCGAATGAGGTCGACGATCGCGGCGGCGGCGTAGATGGCGCTGCGGCCGTCGTCGGGGCGTCCGGAGTGCGCGGCGCGACCGGTCACGTCGATCTCGATGTAGGACGCGCCGCGGCATCCGCGGACAACGGTGAGATCGGTCGGCTCGGCCACCACGCACCCCAGGAACTCGCCGGGGTGATCGGTGACGAGATCCCGCACGCCGCTGCCGTGTTCCTCCTCGTCGACCGTGCACACCAGTTGCACCGGGCCGGTGAGCTCGACGCCGGAGGACGCCAGCGCCGACATGGCGGTCACGATCGCGGCGAGCCCGCCCTTCATGTCGGTGGTGCCGCGGCCGATGATCGATCCGTCGGCGATGCGCGCACGGTAGGGGTCGCCGGTCCATCCGGGGCCCGCGGGCACGACGTCGGAGTGACCGAGGAACATCAGACCCGGGCCGTTGCCGCCGGGCAGGGTGGCGACGAGATTCGGCCGGCCGGGCGCGACCTCATGCGTACTGACCACGAACCCGGCGTTCTGGCATGCCTTCTCGAGGACGGCGACGGCCTGTGCCTCGGTGCCGCCGGGGTTCTCGCTGGGCGCCTGCACCAGCGCGACCGTCAGATCGGTGATCTCGTCGGCGTCGATGGGCAGGGCGTCGATCGGCAGGGGTCGGGGTGCACCGTTCACCCGGTCATCTTCTCAAGACTGCCGGTCAGGCGTCGGATACCCTCCTCGATTCGTTCGGGAGTACTCGAGGCGAAGCACAGGCGCAGGGCGTTGCGGAAGCGCCCGCCCGGGGACAGTGCCGGGCCGGGAATGAAGGCGACGCCGTCGGCCAAGGCCACCTCGAACAGTTCGCGGGTGTCGATCTCGGCGAACTCGCCCTGCAGGGTCAGCCACAGGAAGAAGCCGCCCTCCGGGTTGGTGGTGGTGACATGTTCGCCCAGATGGCGCCCGATGGAGTCGAGCATCGCGTCCTTGCGCGCCCGGTAGAGCGTGCGCAGCGAGGCGAGGTGATCGGTCAGGCCGCCGCGCGAGATGTATTCGGCGACGATGTGCTGATTGGGGACGTTGGTGCAGGTGTCCATGGCCTGTTTGCCGTTGATCAGCAGTTGCCGCAGCGACGGGTCGGCATCAACCCAGCCGACCCGCCAGCCCGGCGCGAGGATCTTGGAGAAGGTGCGCACCGAGAACACCAGCGGATCGGCGGGCGAGAGGGTCTGGAAGGTGGGGATGTCTTCGCCGGCGAAGCGCAGGAGCCCGTACGGGTCGTCGTCGATGATCACCGCACCCCAATGGTGGGCCAGCCGCAGAAGTTCTCTGCGGCGCTCCTCCGACAGCGTGACGCCCGACGGATTCTGGAACGTCGGGATCGTGTAGATCGCCTTGGGCGTGCGGCGGGTGCGGGCGACGAGGTCGACGAGGGTGTCGATCTGCATGCCGTCGTCGTCGACCGGCACCTCGAGCAGTTGCGCGCCGTAGGACAGGGCCGTGGCGCTGCCGTTGGTGTAGGTGGGCGACTCGACGACGACGAGGTCGCCGGGATCGACGAACAACTTGGAGGCCAAGTCGAGGCCCTGCATGCCACCGGTGGTGATGACGAGCCGGTCGTGGCTCGACGGGTCCGGGGTGGTGGCGAGGTAGTCGACGAGCAACTGCAGCAGTCGTGGTTCGCCCTCGGTGGCGCCGTAGGTGAACGAGGTGTTGTCGAGGATCGCCCCGGCGATCTCCCGGAACTCGTCGGCGGGCACCGCCTCGTCGGCGGGGGAGCCCATCGCGAATCGCACGATGTCGTGGCTCTGTGCAGCCAGCAGCGAGGTCGACGAGTCGATCATGGATCCGACGAGATCCTTGGCGCGTCCGGCGAGTGGGATCGTGGGGGCAGTGTGCGTGGCGGCGGGGTGGATGGTGGTCATGTCCTCACCTCATTTCTGGATCAGTTCGCGGGGGAAACTGGTGAAGGTCTCCACACCGGTCGGGCTGACGCGCACCGACTCGGACAGCTCGAAACCGTAGTTGTCCATCCACATTCCGCAGATGATGTGGAAGGTCATGTTGGTCTCCAGGATCGTCTCGTCCTCGGTGCGGATGCTGATGGTGCGTTCGCCCCAATCCGGTGGATAGCCGATACCGATGGAATAGCCCAGCCGGGACGGCTTTTCGAGGCCGTACTTGGCGAGGGTCCAGTTCCAGGTGGAGGCGAGCTCGCGGGTCGGCACCCCGGGACGGATCGCGTCGAGCACATTGTTCAGGCCTTCGGCGGTGGCCTGGGCGACGTAATCCAGATCGTTGGACGGCTTGCCGAGCGCGACGGTCCGCGCGAGTGGGCAGTGATATCTGTTGTGTGCGCCGGTCAATTCGATGACGACGGCCTCGTTCTCGACGAATGTCCCCTGGTGCCAGGTGAGATGCGGGGTGTCGGCGGCCGCGCCGGTCGGCATCATCGGCACGATGGCCGGATAGTCGCCGCCGAACTCCTCGGTGCCGGTGATCTGGGCCTGGGAGATGACGGCTGCCGCATCGCATTGCCGCACACCGACATCGATGGTGTCGATCGCCGCGCGCATCGCCTCCGAGCACACCATCCCGGCCTGCCGCATCAGCTGGATCTCGGCGTCGGACTTGACCGACCGGACCCAGTTGACCAGCTCGAAGCCGTCGACGAGTTTCCACTCCGGGATCGCGTTGTACAGGGCCCGATAGGCTTTCGGTGTGAAATAGTGCGAATCCATCTCCAGGCCGACCGAACCGGCCTTGGACGCCGGGGCGATGAGGTGGCGCTGGCGCAGTGCCCACGCGACCCAGTCGAACGGGTGGACGTGGGGCCGGTGGACGTAGCTCTCCGGGTAGCCGACGATCTGCTCCTCGGGAAGCCACGTGGTGCGGTGTGCGCCATGGGCATCCATCTCGCGGGCGAAGAAGACCATGTCGCCCTCGATGGGCACGAACAGCATCTGTGGCGTGTAGAACGACCACGCGTTGTAGCCGATGAGATAGAAGAGATTCGCTGGTTCGGTGACGATGAGTGCCGAAAGACCTTGCAGATCCATCGCTTCGCGCACCCGGGTCAGCCTCCGCTCGTACTCGCTGTCGGTGAACAGCTGCGCGCCGAGGTACATTCATCGCCTCCTTCGTGGCGTCGTGGCTTCTCCTGGTTCGGCCGGTGGGTGTCAGCGCCGACGGACCGGGCTGGAGGTGTATTTGACGTCGAGGAACTCCTCGATGCCCAGCCGGCCACCTTCGCGACCCAGGCCCGACTGTTTGATCCCGCCGAACGGTGCTGCGGGGTTGGAGACCAGCCCGGTGTTGAGACCGACCATCCCGACCTCGAGGGCATCGGCGAGATCGGACAGCCGGTCGGCGTTCTCACTGCAAACGTAACCGACAAGTCCCCACGGCGTGGAGTTGGCGAGGGAGAGGACCTTCTGATCTGCGTCGATACCGTTGCCGTCGAAGGGGATCAGGGCTGCGACCGGACCGAAGATCTCGGTGTGGACAAGGTCGGCGTCGGGATCGACCTCGGTCAGCACGGTCGGCAGGTAGAAATGCCCGGCGCCGTCGACGCGGGCACCGCCGCAACGCACCTGGGCGCCGCGGTCGACGGCGTCGGCGACGAGACGTTCGACCTTGGCGACGGCTTTCTCCTCGATGAGCGGTCCGACGGTGGTGCCCTCGACTGCGCCGTCACCGACGGTCAGGGCGCTCATCCGCTCGGTGAGCGCGTCGGCGAACTCGTCGAACACGCTGCGGTGTACGAAGATCCGGTTCGCGGCGGTGCACGCCTGTCCCATGTTGCGCATCTTCGCGACCATCACGGCGTCGACGGCGCGGGTGACGTCGGCGTCGTCGCACACGATGAACGGGGCGTTGCCGCCCAACTCCATCGACGTGCGCATGACTTGCTCGGCGGCCTGGGCGATGAGCAGCTTGCCGACTTCGGTGGAGCCGGTGAAACTGACCTTGCGGGCCAGACCCGACGCCATCCACGCCCCGACGACGGCTCCGGGATCGGTGGTGGTGACGACGTTGAGGACGCCGTCGGGCAGACCGGCCTCACGCAGCACGTCGGCGAGCAACAGCGAGGTCAACGGGGTGAGCTCGGCGGGTTTGAACACCATCGTGCACCCGGCCGCGACGGCCGGCCCGATCTTGCGGGTTCCCATGGCCAGCGGGAAGTTCCACGGCGTGATCAGTACGCACGGACCGACCGGGCGGCGGGTGACGACGATCCGGTTACCGCCGTCGCCGGTGGTGGTGGCGTCACCGCTGATACGCACCGCCTCCTCGGCGAACCATCGGAAGAACTCGGCGCCGTAGGCGACCTCACCCCGCGCCTCGGCCAACGGCTTACCCATCTCTGCGGTCATCACCGCGGCGAACTCGTCGGTGCGATCGATGATGATTTGGTAAGCCCGATAAAGGATCTCGCTACGCTCGCGAGGACTCGTCGCGGCCCACCGCGCCTGCGTGTCGGCGGCGACCCGCACCGCGGCCAGCGCGTCGTCGGCTCCGGCGTCGGCGACCGACGCCAGGATCTCCCCGGTGGCCGGGTTCTCCACATCGAACCGCCGGCCCGATGCCGCAGGCTGCCAGTGGCCGTCGATGAGGAGGTCGGTGTGGATGCCCGCGATGGCCGGGACGGTGCGGGATTCGGTGGTGGTCATGCGGAACCTCCATGGGTGTCGGGCGCTCTCGGCGTGATCGGGGGCGCTGTCGGCGCGGGTGCGAGGAGTTCGGCGAGATGGATACCGGTGGCGTTGATCAGTGGGTCGGTGGCGGTGAGGTGCTCGACGCTCATCGCGCAACTGAATCCGTCGGTCACGACCGGCGTGGTGGAGTCGGCGCGCAGGGCCGGTGCGAGGGCGTGCTCGGCGACGGCGACACTGACGTCGTAGTGGCCGCGTTCGAACCCGAAGTTGCCTGCCACACCGCAGCATCCGTCGGCGGTGCGGACCTGCACGCCGAGTCGCGACAGTACCTGTGCACCGGTGCCGGCGCCGAACGTCGCGTACTCGTGGCAGTGGGTTTGCAGCGTGACCGCCGTCGGGAGACCGGTGGGGGTGAAGCCGGCGTCGAGCAGGTGCCCGACGATCGAGGCGACGCTGTGCACACGCGCGGACACCCGCCGGGCCGCGGCGGTGTCGACGAGGTCGGGAAGATCCTTGCGCAAGGCTGCGGCGCAACTCGGTTCGGGGACCACGATCGGCCGGTCGGTGCCGTCGTCGAGGAGTTCGGCGGTGTGCGCGAGGGTCTTTCGGGCCCGAGACAGTTGCCCGGTCGAGATCCAGGTGAGCCCGCAGCAGGCGTCGCTGCGGCAGCCGACGCTCTCACCGGTGGCGCCGAGCAACCGTGCGGTGGCGGTGGCGACGTGCGGCCGGAAGGCTCGGGTGAAGGTGTCGACCAGCAAGACCGTGTCGGTGGTGTCGGTGACCGCGGGCAGCGGGGCAAGGTGGGTGCGCACCTCGCGGCGGGTGGCGAAGGCGGGCATCGCGCGGCGAGCGTCGAGGCCGCCGAGCCGAGCGGCCAAGCGGCGCAACGGCGGTGCACCCATCGACCGGTTGATCAACGGTGCCGCAGCCGTCGCGAGCGGTAGCCACGCCGGCATCCAGCCCAGGGAGTAATGCGACGCCGGACGGAGTCGTCGGCGGTAGTGATGGTCGAGGAACTCCGACTTGTAGGACGCCATGTCGACGCCCGTCGGGCAATCGGTGGAACACGCCTTGCACGACAGGCACAGATCCAGGGCGTCGGCGACGTCGGTGGACCGCCAACCGGATTCGACGGTCGGCGCGGTGCGGACCATCTCCTGAAGGACGCGTGCCCGACCACGGGTGGAGTCCTTCTCGTCGCGGGTGGCCCGATAACTCGGGCACATGACGCCGCCGGACGAGGTACGACACCGGCCCACCCCGATGCAGCCCTGCACGGAATGGATGAAGGAATCGAGCGATCCCGTAAGACTCGAGCCTTGTTGGGCGAGCGAACCGGCATCGATCCACACCCGATTCGGCACCTCGGCGAGAGCCAGATCGGCGGTGATCGGCGCAGGCTCGACGACGGCCGTCGGGTTGAGGAGCCCCAACGGATCCCAGAGTCGCTTGAAATCGTCGAAGGCGCGCAACATCTCCGGTGAATACATGATCGGCAACAACTCCGAACGCGCTCGCCCGTCGCCGTGCTCACCCGACAGCGATCCGCCGTGCGACACCACCAGATGCGCTGCATCCGTACAGAATCGGCGCATGACCGAACGGCCCTCGGTGGTGCGTAGATCGAAGGTGATGCGCACGTGCATACACCCGGCGCCGAAGTGGCCGTACATGACGCCGGTGAGGCCGTGCTCGTCGAGAAGTCGCTTGAAGTCGACGAGGTAGTCGGCAAGACGATCGGGTGCGACGGCGGCATCCTCCCATCCGGGCCACGACTCGTAGGTGTGGTCCTCGGTGATCAGGCGGGCCGAGAGTCCCGCGCCGTCCTCACGGACCCGCCACAGCGATGACCGCACCGCGGGGTCGGAGACGACGGTCGCGTCCACCATGCGGCCGGTCGCGCGTAGCTCGGCGAGCAGGCGATCGATGGTGGCCGGTACGTCGACCGCCGATTGTGCTGCCGCGCTGGTGTCGTCGAGATCGATGAACAGCCACGCGTCACCGTCGGGAAGTCCGGCGACCGAGTCCGGTCCGCGTCGGGCGGCCATGGTGGAGACGATCTTGCGGTCGATCCCCTCGATCGCCGACGGCTCGAACGGCAGGATGGCCGGCACGTCGCGTGCGGCGTCGGCGACAGAGCGATAGCCGACACAGAGCAGCAGCTGTGAGGTCGGCACGGGTACCAGACGAACGACGGCCGAGGTGACGATCGCGCAGCCGCCCTCGCTGCCGACGAGCGCCCGAGCGACGTCGAAACCGTGCTCCGGCAACAGGTGTGAGAGGTGATACCCCGACACCTGGCGCGGAATGGTATCGAGGTCGGTGCGCAGGATCGCGAGATTGCGGCCGACGAGATCGCGCAGTGCCGCGGTGAGTTCGGTTGCGCGGGAATCGGCCTCGGCGTCGTCGGGCTCGGTGGCATGCACCCCGGTCCGGGTGGCGGTGAGGCGTAGACCGTCGGCGGTCACCAGATGCAGTGCCTCGACATGATCGCTGGTGCGTCCGTGGCGAACCGAGTGATTGCCGCAGGCGTCGTTGCCGATCGCACCGCCCAGGGTGGCCCGCGACGCCGACGACGGATCGGGGGCGAAGGTCAGCCGACCGTCGGTGCGGGCGCGCACCTGCGCGGCGAGTTCGGTGAGGATCACCCCGGAATCGGCGGTGACCGTGCGTGAGTCGGCGTCGACGACGCCGACCGTCCGCATGTGCCGCGACAGGTCGATGACGATGCCGGCGCCGATCGCGTTGCCCGCCATGGAGGTTCCGCCGCCGCGGGCGATGATCGGCACCTCGTGGCGGTGGCACAGCCGTGCGGTGAGTGCGACCTCGTCAGCATTGCGGGGGAACACCACCGCCAGCGGAGGTACCCGATAGTTGGAGGCGTCGTAGGAGTATTCCGCGCGCCGGCGGGTCGAGGCGTCGACGAGCAGATCGTGGGCGGTCAGGTCGTCGAGGAGCGCGCCGGCCGCGTCGTCGGCATCGGGAACAGGCCCCACCGCCCGCTGCGCCACACCTGTCATGAGCTGATCATGCTCCGAGAACCGAATGCACCGCAGCGCCAAAGCGTTCGATCCCGAGCGCGATCTCGTCGGCGGTGACGACGAGTGCGGGGATCAGGCGCACCACATTGCCCGCAGGACCGCAGGTCAGGGTCAGCAACCCGTGGGCGGTGGTGGCGCGCTGAACCGCGAGTGCGGTCGCGGCGTCGGGTATGCGACGGTCACCGTCGCGGGTGACGAATTCGATGCCGATCATCAGGCCGAGTCCGCGGACGTCGCCGACGGTGTCGAGTCCGGCGGTCACCTCGCGGATACCGGTGAGGAGTTGCTCTCCGCGGATGGCGGCGTTGTCGACGAGGTTCTCCTCGGCGATCACCTCGAGGGTGGCGACCGCGGCTGCCGCGGCGACGGCGTTGCCGCCGTAGGTGCCGCCCTGCGAACCCGGCCAGGCCTTGGCCATCAGGTCGGTGGGTGCGGCGATCGCCGAGATCGGGAAGCCGGAGGCGAGTCCCTTGGCGGTGATCAGGATGTCGGGGCTGATCGGGGCATGCTGGTGGCCCCAGAACCGTCCGGTGCGACCGAAGCCGGCCTGGACCTCGTCGAGGATCAGTAGGATGCCGTGGCGATCGGCGCGCTCGCGCAATCCGGCGAGAAACCTTGGGGGAGTGGGGAGATAGCCGCCGTCGCCGAGGACGGGTTCGATGAGGAAGGCGGCGGTGTCGTCGGGCGCCACGCGTGAGGTGAGCAGGTAGTCGAGTTCGGTGAGGGCGAAATCGACGGCGGTCTCGGTGTCCCAGCCGTAGCGGTAGGCGTAGGGAAACGGGGCCATGTGCACCCCGCCCATCAGTGGGGAGAAGCCTGCGGAGAACCGGGTGCCCGCGGTGGTGAGGCTGGCCGCGGCGACGGTGCGTCCGTGAAAACCACCCTGGAACACAACGATGTTGGGCCGCGCTGTGGCCATCCGGGCCAGTCGGATTGCGGCCTCGACGGCCTCCGACCCGGAGTTCGCGTAGAACACCGAGTCGAGGCCGAGCGGGAGGACCCCGCCGAGTTTCGCCGTCAGTTCGAGCAACGGCGGATGCATGACCGTCGTGTACTGGGCGTGAATGACCTTGGCGCACTGCTCCTGAGCGGCGGCGACCACCCGCGGGTGGCAATGGCCGGTGCTGGTGACCCCGATGCCGGTGGTGAAGTCGAGGTAGGACTGGCCGTCGGTCCCGTACACCCACGAGCCCTGCGCGTGATCGACGATCACCGGCGTGGCCTGTTTGAGGATGGGGGACAAGGTCGCGGTCTGGGTGAGGTGTTCGACGGCGGTCATGGGACCACGGTGACGGCCAATCGTCGGATTGTCAACAATTGGACAGCGGCGCCGGTGGTGACGTCAGGCGTTGCGCGCGTCGCGCCAGGCGACCAGATCGCGGATGGGTCCGGGATCCCAGGTCGGGGCCTCGAGTCCGACGGTGAAGATCCGCGTACCGACGGCGTACAACTTCTCCGCCGACGCCGGATAGTCGTCGAGATCCTCGGGAAAGCGTCCCGGCTTCGGGCTCACCCCGGCCGAGCGCACGATCTCGCCGGGATCGCGCCCGACCCGAACGCACCAGTCGTCGAGCACCCGGTGCTTGTGGGCGATGGTCTCGGCGTCACCGAAGCCGTGCCAGATGTCGGCGTGCTGCGCGGCGATCCGCAGGGTCACCTTCTCGCCGCCACCGCCGATGAGGATCGGGATTCTGCGCGTGGGAACCGGATTCAGCCGGTCCCAGCGCTCCCGGATCGCCGGTAGATCGTCGTCGAGGGCCCGCAAACGTTGTGCCACCGTGCCGAATTCGAATCCGTAGGAGGTGTAGTCGCGCTCGAACCAGCCGGCGCCGATGCCGAGGATCAACCGGCCCGTACCGTCACGCGCACTGATGTGGTCGACGGTGCGTGCCATGTCGGCCAACAGGTTCGGGTTCCGGTAACCCACGGACGAGACCAGAACGCCCAACTCGACGCGGTCGGTCGATTCGGCCCAGGCCGACAGGGTGGTCCACGCCTCGAAATGGCGGCCGTCGGGATCACCGGACAACGGAAAGAAGTGATCCCACGTGAGCAGCATGTCGGCGCCGAGTTCCTCGACCAGCGCCGCGGCGCGACGCAGATCGGCGAACGAGGCGTGCTGGGGCTTGACCTGAACGGCAATGCGCGCCGGCTGTGTCATGGGACCAGCCTAGGGGCGTAGGAGGCTTGTGCCATGCTGTGAACAAGTTCATGTCCGAACGTCGTGTTCCGACCATGAGTCCCTCAGGAGGCCGGCGGATGAAGCGGGTGTCGCTCGCCGATGTGGCGCGCGCCGCCGGTGTCGGCAAGGCCACCGCCTCCCGCGCGCTGTCCGGCCGTGACGAGGTCGGCGAGGCCACTCGTGCGCGCATCGCCGAGATCGCCGAGACGATGGGGTACCAGCCCCATCGGGGGGCGCAGGCGCTGCGGACCGGACGTTTCGGCGTCTTGGCGATCTCCGTGCCGCTCGACGACGACGCTGCCGGTGACCTGCTGCGATCGGCGGCGAGCGCAGCCGCCGCGCGTGGGTATCAGCTGCTCGTGGTCGCCGCCGAGGCGACCGGACCGTCGACTTCTGCACTCCGGTCACTGTCGGTCGACGGCATTCTCGTCGTCGGAACCGATATCGGCGGTCTCGGCGTCCCGACGGTGACGATGAGCACCGCCGATGGCGACATCCCGACGCGCACGGCCGAGGCCGTCGCCCTGCTGCTCGAGCACGTGGAGACGTCCGCGGCGGCCGGTCGGTAGCTCCCGCCACGCGGTTGACATTCCGGTGTGAGCCTGCTCATACTCGTCCGGAATCGATTCCGGAACGGTCCACCGCGGTCCGGAACGCTCGTGACGAAGGGGTGTAATTCTCGTGACTGCACATGGTTGGTATCTCCTACTCGTTCTGGTGGGAGCCATCGCCTGTCTCATCCTGCTCATCAATTCGAGGATCAAACTCCACCCGTTCGTGGCGCTTCTGGTGGTGTCCGTCGCAGCCGGGCTGCTGGCCGGTGAATCGCCCCACGACCTCGCGGCGAGCATGGAGGACGGCGCCGGCAGCATCCTCGGTGACGTGGGCCTGACCCTTGCACTGGGAACGATGTTGGGGCGACTCATGGCCGATTCGGGGGCGACCAATCGCATCGCCGAGGCGATCGTCAATCGATCCACCACGCGGACCCTGCCGCTGATGATGACCGCGGCGGCCTTCGTCATCGGCATTCCCATGTTCTTCGAGGTCGGTCTGATCATCTTGCTGCCGTTGGTGTTCAGCGTTGCCGAACGCGTCCGCGCGGAGCGGCCCGATGTGCGCTCGCCGTATGTGATCCTGGTGATCCCGACCATCGCGGCGCTGGCGACCCTGCACGGCATGGTGCCCCCGCACCCCGGCCCGTTGGTGGCCATCGACGGCCTGCACGCCGACCTCGGCAAGACGATCCTGATCGGATTCGCCTGTGCGGTACCGACAGTGCTGATCGCGGGCCCCCTGTTCGCGCGTTTCATGCAGAGCCGCGTGACCGTCGACCCCGATCCGATGCTGATCGAGCAGTTCACCGGGGCGTCGGGGCCGGCGCCCGCGCGGAGCCTGGCCGGTGCCGGTGTGCCGGCAGGCGGCGCCGCGACCACCGAGCGCGTTCGAACCGAGGTGCCGATCGGTATCGCGTTGAGTGCCATCGCGTTGCCCGTCGTGCTCATGCTGGTGCGCACTCTCGCCGAGATCATCTGGCCCGGCGGAAATGTGTTCGTGCAGGCCGCGACCCTCGTCGGTACGCCGGTGATCGCGATGCTCATCGGATTCTTGTACGCGCTGTTCTTCCTGGGTTTCGCCCGTGGTCGCAAGGGCGAGGAACTGCGGCGCTCCGGTGCGGAGAGTCTGAAGGCGATCGTCGGCATCCTGCTGATCATCGGCGGCGGTGGGGCGTTCAACGGCGTACTCAAGGGATCGGGCATCGGCGACGCGGTGGCTGCCGCGGCATCCCATCTGCACATCGGGGTGATCGTGCTGGCCTGGCTGCTGGCCCTGCTGCTCTCCGCGTCGACCGGCTCGGCCACCGTGGGCATCGTGTCGTCGACGGGGATCGTTGCGCCGCTTGTTGCCTCATCGGGGAGCTGGCAGGCATCCCTGGTGGTCGTGGCGATCGGTGCGGGCTCGATCGGACTGAACTACGTGAACCACGCCGGCTTCTGGCTCGTCAAGGAGTCCTTCGGCATGACCCTGGGGCAGGCCACGAGAATTCACACCTCGACCCAAACCATCGTCAGCGTCGTCGGATTGGCGATGGTGCTGATCCTGTCGTGCTTCACGTGATCGGGTCACGTGAGGCACGGGGTGCCCGGATGGTGGAACCCGGAGCGTGATGCTCAGACAGGCGTGCCGGCGTCGACGGGAGCGGGCTGCGCGGGCGAGCGCACCGCCCGGAATGTCCAGAGCTTGTTGACGATGAAGTTGATCGGCATGGTGATGACGATCGTGATGATCTGCGCCCAGTACTCGCGGGAGTGCAGGCCCGCGGCCTCGTGGAAGAACGACGACGAGAGGTAGAGCGGTGAGGTGGGGTTGGTGAAGCCCACCTTCAGGAACAGTCCGACGATCGCGGCGACGCTACCCACCGCGAGGAACGGCCAGAATTCCGACCACCACGTCGCATGCCGGGAGCTCTTGAAGGTCCACGACCGATTGAGCTGGAAGTTGACGAAGTTGGCCACGAGGAATCCGACGATCCACACCAGCACGGTGAAACGCACGTTGTAGGCCGAACCCGGAATATGCCAGATCACGTTGAACGCGTTGGCGGTACCGCCATGCGCCTTGTTCATCAGGACGGCGACGATCATATTGACGACGACACCGGATGCGCCCACGATGCCGAAACGGGCGAATTGCCCGAGATTTCTCACATGGGTGGCATATTTTTCGTCCAGCGTCGCGATCACCTAGGGCAATATACGCCACCGAAATCCCCAACCCTGAATTGTGATCCGTGACACACGCGACGGAGTGGCTTGGATCGGAAGTGGCTGGTGGGCCGTGGCGATCGATAATTCGCGTGTCATTCGGAGGACATATCCCGCTCGGCCGATTATCGATCTCGGCGAGTCATGCACTCGCAGAATTCCGTGGGCCGTGAATGCGGTGCACCGGGTGAAGGGAGCCGAGTTGCCGAAATTATGGCCTCCCCGTCGTGATCCGCGCCCGCCGCTACGTTGGACCCATGGCTACCGGAGACCCCGACGTCCGTCCCGTGATCGCCCTACTGGGCTCGCCCGACGTCGCGCCGCCCACCGATCTCGCCGCGCTCGAGGCCATTGCCGACATCCGGCACACCACCGCAGACGAACTCGGCTCGGCGCTGCCGGGCGCCGATGTGCTGGTGGTGTGGGACTTCTTCTCGCGCGCACTACGGGACAACTGGGCCCACGCCGACGCGCTGCGGTGGGTGCACGTGTGCGCGGCCGGGGTGGATTCGCTGCTGTTCGACGAGTTGACCGACTCCGATGTGGTGGTGACCAACGCCCACGGCGTCTTCGATCGCCCCATCGCGGAATTCGTCCTCGCCTCGATCCTGGCCCGCGACAAACTGCTGCACGAATCGATGCGCCTGCAGTCGCGCCGGGAGTGGCGCTGGCGGGAGACGCGCTCGACCACCGGGACGTCGGCTCTGGTGATCGGTACGGGTGGCATCGGCCGGGAGATCGCCCGGTTGCTGCGTGCGGTCGGAATCGAGGTCACCGGCGCCGGACGACGCGCTCGCGATCACGACCCCGACTTCGGTGTGGTCCTCGAGACCGCGCGGCTGGCCGAGTACGTCGGCGAGTTCGACACGGTGGTCGCGATCGCGCCGCTGACCGCGGCAACGCGCACCATGATCGACGCCGAGGTGCTCGCGGCGATGCGCGATGACGCCCATCTGATCAACGTGGGGCGCGGTGACCTCGTCGACGAGCCGGCATTGATCGAGGCGCTGCAGACCGGGGAGATCGGTGCGGCATCGCTCGATGTGTTCGTCACCGAACCCCTGCCCGCCGACAGTCCGCTGTGGGGGATGGACAACGTCGCGATCTCGGCGCACCTGAGCGGCGACGTCGTCGGATGGCGTGACGTGCTGAGCACGCAGATCCTCGATAACCTGCGCCGATACGTCGACGCCGGTGATGACGACCTGGAAACCCACCTCGGCAACGTCGTCGACAAGGCCCGGGGGTACGTCGTGCGGCGCGACCCGGCCACGCCCTGAAGTAGTCTGTAGCGCGATGACCATCGTCTACTTCGTGATCGCCGCCATTGCCTTGGCCGGGGCGGTGGCCCTGCTGTGGCTCGATCGCCGCCGTTCCTCGGTCACGAGGCACCAGCGAGCGATCTGGGGCGACGAGCACGACTTCAAGTTCCGCGAGACCGACACCAAGCTCCGTACGGTGTTCCGCCGCGCCACCATGAACGCCCCCGACACCGTCTCCGTGGAGAACGTCGCCTACGGGCACTACGGCGGTGCAGAGGCCGTCGTCTTCGACCTCTCCGAGACCGCCACGGTGATCGCGGTCCGCCGGTCGACACCGTCCGCCGTGGTCGTCGACCTGCGGCACGAGGACGTCCTCGCCCCCGCCGAGGAGGACGTGGAACTGCTCGGCGCGATGGGCCCGCGCGTGATGTTCTCCAACAACCTCGACGCCGCCCGCCGCGTGTGTGACCGGCGCATGGTCGCGCTGGCCAACAAGGCCCCGGCCTACGTCGAGGTGCTGTGGAACGAGGGCAACTGGGCTCTGGGGTCGCTACCGCTGACCGACGACGCCACCGAACTCGACACCGGCCTGGAGGTCGTGCGGCGCTTCGCCGACCTGCTGCGGGTGCTGCCGCCGCTGCGTGAGCCGCAGGACGCTCCCGACCCGCGCGATCCACACGGCCCGACCCGTGCCGAGCTGGCCGACGAGAAGACCGAGAACATGCGCGACAAGAACCGGCGCGCACGCATGGAGGCCGCAGCTCGTGACGGGGCGGAGCGTGACGGGGCGGGCTCCGACGCCGCTGTGCCGACCGCGCTGCGCAAGCCCGCCGAGGTGGCACCACGTCCGCGGCGCCCCGCTCCGCCCGCGGAAGGCCGTCCGGCCCCGGCCGAACCCCGACCTGCCGCCGGCCGTCCGATGGCGCCGATGCCGGTGCGCGGCAAGGCGACCCGTCCACCGGAGACCGACGAGGACGTCGATCTCGACGACGACGTCGCGCCGCCGACGCGACAGGCGCGGACCGGCCCGAGCGAGATGCCGTCACGGCGAAACCGCCACCGCCGCAACTGATCACACGACCGACCCGTTGGGGGTCGGTGTCCGATCCGCGAGAAGAGAGCGAGTTCTGTAGTGTCCGCACCGATTCCGTCCGTCGATACCGCCGATCGCGAGGTGCTCGCCGAACTGGTCAAAGAACTCTCGGTGGTGCACGGCAAGGTGACGCTCTCGTCGGGCAAGGAGGCCGACTACTACGTCGACCTGCGCCGGGCAACGCTGCACCATCAGGCCTCGCCGCTGATCGGCACGCTCATGCGGCAACTCACCGCCGACTGGGAATACGACGCCGTCGGCGGACTCACCCTGGGCGCCGACCCGGTGGCGACATCGATCATGCATGCGGGTGGCCGTGCCATTGATGCCTTCGTGGTGCGCAAGGCCGCCAAAACCCATGGGATGCAACGTCGGATCGAAGGACCCGACATCTCCGGGCGACGCGTGCTGGTCGTCGAGGACACCTCGACCACCGGGGCGTCACCGTCGACCGCGGTCGAGGCGGCACGTGAAGCCGGCGCGACGGTGATCGGTGTGGCGACCGTCGTCGATCGAGATACCGGCGCCGACAAGGTCATCGAGGCGCTCGGCGTGCCCTACCGGTCGCTGTTGACGCTGGCCGATCTCGGCCTCGCCTGAGGCGTGGCCGACGACGAACCGCAACCGACCGCCGACGAGCCCGGTCCGACGGAGTGGCAGTTTGGGTCGGCGCCGGCGGTCGGGGTGGGGCCCTGGGCGGCCGAGCACGACGGTCCGCCGCCGGACGACCCGCGCTACGACGCGCAGCTGCTGGCAGCAGGCGACACCCGCAATGTCGTTGACGCCTACCGATATTGGACGCGCGAGGCGATCGTCGCCGACATCGACTCCCGGCGACATCCACTGCATGTGGCCATCGAGAACTTCGCCCACGACGCCAACATCGGCACCGTGGTGCGCACCGCCAACGCCTTTGCGGTGGCCGCGGTGCACATCGTCGGGCGTCGACGCTGGAATCGCCGCGGCGCCATGGTGACCGACCGCTATCAGCACCTCGAACATCACGACACCGTCGCCGACCTGATCGCGTGGGCGCGCGAGAAGGATCTGAAGGTCGTCGCCGTCGACAACACCCCGGGCGCGCAGCCGTTGGAGACCGCCGAACTGCCGCGCGAATGCGTGCTGCTGTTCGGTCAGGAGGGGCCGGGTGTGAGTGTGGATGCGCAGGAGCAGGCCGATCTGACCGTCTCGATCGCACAGTTCGGCTCCACCCGCAGCATCAACGCCGGGGTGGCCGCCGGAATTGCCATGCACGCGTGGATTCGTCAGCACGCCGACCTCGGGCAGGCCTGGTAGCCGCACTCGGCTGCCCGGCACGGGAGACGGGCGGCGCCCGGATGACGGAGCGGCGAACGAGACATGAACACCCGCCCCCACCTTGCCCGAAGAGTCGGACATCAGTCAGAGTGATGGCCATGTCGTTGCGTGTGCGCTCGGTCCTGCTCTCGATGTTCGCTGTGCTCCTGATGGTCGGAGCGCCCGTTGCGCACGCGGCGCCGGCACCGGCCACCGCGCCCGCGGGATTCTCCACCGCGCAGCTCGTCGGCCCCTTCGCCTCCGACGTACCGCCGAGCGGAACGTATCTCCCGGAACTCGACGGCTTCGCGGTGCTACGCGCCCAACGGCCCGACCTCATGAAGCAGAATCTCGCAAAGGTAGTGTCGGTCAACAACTCCGCGACACCGGCCCAGCAGGCCGACGCCGTCGCGATCAACTACGACGACCGGATCGTCTCCCTGTCACAGGCCTTGGGCACCAAGGTCGGTACCGCGTTCCGGCAACTGTTGGCCGCGGGCAAACTGCCCAAGGTCGCGCAGTTGGTCAAGGGCGACACCGCGCGCGCCGGAATCCCGTTGCAGACCACGCTGATCGAGAAGCAGTACTACAACAATCCGCGGCCCTTCGTCGTCGCGCCCGCACAGATCAAGCGCTACAACCGGCCAGGCTCGGATCTCTACGGCGACCTCGCCGGCAACGGCTCGTACCCGTCCGGCCACTCCAGCCAGGCGTTCTGGCAGGGTGCGCTGCTGGCCTACTGGCTGCCCGAGGCCGGACCGCAGATCCTCGCCCAGTCCGGCCACATCGGACTCAGTCGCATGGTGCTCGGCGTGCACTACCCGCTCGATGTGATGGGCGGCCGGATCATGGGCCTGGCTGTCGCCTCCGAGCGGCTTTCCGATCCGGCATTCGCCCGGCTCGTCGACGCCGCCGGCGATCAGTTGCGCGAGCAGCTCCGGACCGCGCTCGGTGAGCCGGTGGCCCGGGCGCTCGCCGACGACCCGACCGTGGCGCCGACGTCGCAGGCGGTGTCGAATGCCCAGGAGCTGATGACATTCGGATTTTCGCGGATCTCCCCGAACCAGGTGAACGCCATCCCGACCCAGGCCGCGGCACTACTGCGCTCGCGATTCCCGCACCTCAGTGACGCGCAGCGCCTCGACATCCTGCGACGCACCGCCATCCCCGCCGGCTATCCGCTGGACCAGGCCGGTGCCAACGGGGGATGGGTGCGCATCGACCTGGCCGCGGCGTACGCGGTGAGCGGATAGCGTCCGACCGGCCGGCGCCGTCGACTCAGACGGTGTCGGTCCGCCGGTCGTCGGCGGGCGCTGCCGTGACGTCGGCGGCCGTGGCATCGGTGGACAGGGCGTCGGCGGCCGGGGCGCGCTTGGCGGCCCGGCGCCTGCGATACCACTCGATGAGCATCGGTGCGATCGACAGGATGACGATCAGGATGAAGATCGGTTCGATGAGCTTCTGGATGACCTCGAACCGTCCGAGCCAGTAGCCGAGCAGCACGATGCCCGCACCCCAGACGATCGCGCCGACCACGTTGTAGACGGCGAACACCGCCCACTTCATCCGGGCGGCGCCGGCGACGATCGGAGCCAGTGTGCGCACGATCGGCACGAAGCGCGCCAAGAAGATGGTGATCGGCCCGTGCTTCTCGAAGAACTCGTTGGCCTCGACGAGGTAACGCTCCTTGAGGAACCGGGCGTCGGGCTTGAACATCTCGGTACCGATGAAGCGGCCGATCCAGTAGCCGATCTGACCGCCGATGATCGCCGCGATCGGAATGAAGACGAGTAGCTGCCACAGTGAGGCGAACTTGTCGATGCCCTCGGTGCCGCCCGCGCCCGCGGCGACGACCATGCCGGCCACGAACAGCAGCGAGTCGCCCGGCAACACCGGGAACAGGACGCCGGATTCGATGAGGATCACCAGGAGCAGACCCCAGAACGCCCAGGCGCCGAACCAGCTGAGCACGTTGATGGGGTCGAGGATGCCCGGCAGTGCGACCACGGTGGTGGTGGTATGGGCAAGTGCGGAGTCAATCACGGGTCACCAGGCTACGCGGGCAGCCTGAGGGTTAGCCAGATGGATGCTGGCGGGTCGGTGTGTGGCGTTGGGGACCGGGCGGGGGACCGGCGGTGCGGGTCAGGAGTGGTCGGCCGGCGTGGGTGAGGCCACCGGCTCCTCGGTGATCGCCCGACGCGACCGGAGCACCCGCTTGACGACCTCGGAGATGATCGGCAGCACCGAGACGAACACGATCAACAGGAAGATGTAGTCGACGTTGTCACGGATGAACGCGATCTGGCCGAGGAAATACCCGAGCAGCGTCACCCCGGCACCCCACAGGATCGCGCCGACGACGTTGTAGGTGAGGAAGATCGAGTACCGCATCTTCGCCGCACCGGCCACGAGCGGGGCATAGGTCCGCACGATCGGGACGAAGCGCGCCAGCACGATGGTGATCGGACCGTGCTTCTCGAAGAACTCGTGCGCCTCGACGATGTAGCGCTCCTTCAGCACCTTCGCGTTCGGCCGGAACAGGGAGTATCCGAGGCGATTGCCGATGAGATAACCGACCTGGTCACCGAGGAAGGCGGCGATCGGGATGGTCACCAGCAGCACCCACAACGGCGCGAACGGCTCGATGTCGGCGGACTTCGCGGCGACGATCAGCCCCGCGGTGAACAACAGCGAGTCGCCCGGAAGCAGCGGGAACAGCAGGCCGGACTCGATGAAGATGACCAGCAGCAGGCCCGCGAGAATCCACGTGCCGAACGAGTTGAGCAGGTTGACCGGATCGAGGAACCCCGGAAGCAGGGCCAGATTTGTCGTTTTTGCGGCAAATGCGAATTCGGTCACGGGTCCCGAGGGTACCTGGTGGAGGCGAGCGTTCGCAGAACCTGCCGGTCGGCGACCCTCGGACGCCGCTGCGCGCGGTGTGAGCGACCTTGCCATACTGAACAGGAGTGACCCGACTCGAAGCGTGAAACCTTATCCGGTTGGAGGACGTGAAATGCCCATTGCAACCCCCGAGCAGTACGCCGAGATGTTCCAGAAGGCAAAGGAGGGTGGCTACGCGTTCCCGGCGATCAACTGCACGTCGTCGTCGACGATCAATGCGGCCATCAAGGGCTTCGCGGACGCCGGCAGCGACGGCATCATCCAGTTCTCGACCGGCGGTGCAGAATTCGGTTCGGGTCTCGGCGTCAAGGACATGGTGACCGGTGCGGTCGCGCTGGCCGAGTTCGCCCACGTCGTCGCCGCGAAGTACGACGTGACCATCGCGCTGCACACCGACCACTGCCCCAAGGACAAGCTCGACACCTACGTCCGGCCGCTGCTCGCGATCAGCCAGGAGCGCGTCGACGCGGGCAAGGACCCGCTGTTCCAGTCGCACATGTGGGACGGGTCGGCGGTCCCGATCGACGAGAACCTCGAGATCGCGCAGGAGCTTCTGGCCAAGGCCGCCGCAGCCAAGATCATCCTGGAGATCGAGATCGGCGTCGTCGGCGGTGAGGAGGACGGCGTCGAGGCTGCGATCGACGACAAGCTGTTCACCACCCCCGAGGACTTCGAGAAGACCGTCGCCGCGCTCGGCATCGGCGAGAAGGGCAAGTACCTGCTGGCCGCCACGTTCGGCAACGTCCACGGTGTGTACAAGCCCGGCAACGTGAAGCTGCGTCCCGACGTGCTGAACACCGGCCAGGAAGTGGCGACCAAGAAGCTCGGCCTGGCCGACGGATCCAAGCCGTTCGACTTCGTCTTCCACGGTGGCTCCGGCTCGCTGAAGAGCGAGATCGACGAAGCCCTGAGCTACGGCGTCGTCAAGATGAACGTCGACACCGACACCCAGTACGCCTACACGCGTCCGGTGGCCGGCCACATGTTCAGCAACTACGACGGTGTGCTGAAGGTCGACGGCGACGTGGGCAACAAGAAGACCTACGATCCACGCGTGTGGAGCAAGAAGGCCGAGACCTCGATGAGCGAGCGCGTCGTCGAGGCCTGCACCGACCTCAAGTCGGTGGGTAAGTCGATCAGCGCCTGAAGTAATTGAGCGCTCTCCGGTGAGCATCCCCGGGGGTGTCGGCGGCGGCGTCCGGTGAATCCGAGCGCCGCCGTTGTGCTTTCGTGCCCGCCGATGGCGCTCCGGATTTCGCCGACAGCGCTCTTCAGTTCGCCGACGGCGCTCTTCAGTTCGCCGACGGCGCTCTGGTGAGCGCTGTCGGCGTGGGGGAGAGCGCTGTCGGCGCGGTCGGGCGGGACCTCAGAGAGTGAGGATGCCGACGAGGACGGCGACCGCGAGTAAGACCATCACGATCGCCGCACCGATGACCATCGGGTCGGGGCGACGGTGCCGGTGGGCTCGACTCTGTGCGTTGCGTGACGACGTGGACTGTGACGACGTGGACCGCGAGGACGAGGAGCGCGAGGAGTCGGGCCGCGCTGAGCTGGGGCGTGACGTAGCACCCCGGGCCGCGTCGGGTGTCGGCGGATGCGCGTAGGGCAGCGGGCCGGCCTGCGCCGCAGGTGCCTGCGGCGGGACGTGGCCCCGCAGTGGAGGAGCCTGCATCCGGCGGTTCGGTTCACCCGACACCGGTGGCGCGGGAGTGACGAGGGGCTCGGTGGCGCGGGTGAAGACGCTGTCCACCTCCGCCGGGGGCGGCCCCCAACCGGCTGCCGATGCAGCAGGGAGTACCGAATTCTGTTGTGGGACAGGTCGATCAGCGTGATGTGCGCCAGGCACGGGAGGTCGGCCGTTGGGTACCGCCGGGCGCACCCCCATCGGCAATGGCGGGCGGTCGGGAGGCGGCGCCGGACGCTGGTGACGACCCTGACCGTCGAATGGTCGAGTGGGCACCGCGTCGGCGCCGGCGTCGTCCGCCGGCGGATCACCCGCGGTGCGCTCGTCGGTCACTGCTGGTCGCAGACCTTCCAGTTGTCGCCCTGCTTCTGCAGGTTGATCGCGACGCGTTGCGGCTGGTTGGGCGTACTCGTGTTGACGGCCGTCACCTCGACCAGCGCGGTGTTGCCGTCGACGCGGACGGCGTTGATGCTCTCCACCTTGACCAGTTCGTTGCGGGCTTTCTGTGACTGGTAGAGCTTGGTCCAGTCGCCGTCCTGCATGTTCTGGTAGTAGGCGAGCTTGTTGCCGCAGGTGACGTTGCGCAATGTCTGCAGGTCGCCGTCATAGACGGCATTGCCGTAGGTCTTCGCGGCGTCGGCGGCGGCGTCCTCGGGTGCCTGCGGGCGTAGCTGGAAGTACGCGAAGACGCCGATGACGATCGCGGCGATCACGACCACCGCGGCGACCGCCGAGACCAGAATGCCCGTGCGACGGCGGCCGCCGCCCGACTTCGCCGGCTTCGGCTGCTTCTCCTGATCACCGGGGATGACCTGCGGTTGGTGGGCCGTGGTCGACCAGCCCTGGGTGGCAGCGGTCCCGGTCGCGGCGGCTGCGCCTGCGGCGACAGCACCCGCTCCGGCCGCTGCGGCGGCGGGCTTGGTGAGGATCTGCGTCTTCGAGTCGTCCGCCGGAACCTGCTCGGCCCCGGTCTCGTCGGCCCCAGCCTCTTCGGCCCCGATCTCGTCGGCAGGCGTTTCGGTCGCGGCCGATGCTGCCGGCAGCTTGGCGGTCTCGGCCTCGCTGGACTCGGTGTCGGCGGACTCGGTGTCGGCGGAAGTCTCGTCCCACTCGTCGTCCGCCTCGACGGTCTCGGCTTCTTCGGCGTCGACCTTGTCGGCGGTGTCCTCGTCGATGAGCGCCTCGTCCGCATCGGCCTCGGCGAGATGCTCCTCGGTCTGGTCGGAGTCGGCCTCGGTCTCCTCGTCCGACTCCGCAATCCCGGCGGCAGGCTCCTCGGCGTCGGGGGTCTCGGAAGCAGGGGTCTCGACGGTGGAGTCCTCGGAAACCGCAGACTCGGCCTCGCTCACCTCGGTATCCGGGCCGGCCGGTTCGTCGGAGTCCGACGCGACGGGCTCGGTTGCGGCCTGCTCGGCGGCTGGTTCTTCGGTGTCCGGGGCAGTCGTCGCAGCGTCATCCGTCGTAGCGTCATCTGCCGCGACGGCTTCGCTCGTGTCGGCGACTGTGTCGGTGTCGTCGGTATCGGCGTCGTCGTTGTCCGAGGACGTTGCGGCGACCGCTGCGGCGGTACCGGCGGCAGCGGCGTCTGCCGCGGCGACGGTGGCCGCAGCCCTGTGGTCGCCGTCGGTATCGGTCCCGTCGGAGTCGGTCTCTGGGCTGGCCTCGTCGGCGGGAGTCTCGTCGGTCCCCGCGGAGTCGGCCTTCTCCGAGTCCGTGCCTTCTGTTTCGGCTGCTTCGTCGGGTGCCGACGCGGTGTCGGAGTCCTCGTCGGATCGAGTGTCATCGGACTGCTCGGCGGCCGCCTCCGCAGGCACCGACTCCGCGGTGTTCTCCGCAGCTGTGGCGCTCTGTTCGGTCGCGTCCTCGGCGCCGGAAGTTGCGGCGCTCTCGTCGCGCGCACCGCCGTAGGGGTCGACGTTCTCGAGATCCTCGAGGTCGGCGGCGTCGGGAAGGTCGGATCGGCTGATGACCTTGGTCGCCGAGTCGATGCCACGTCCCCCGCGCGGCCTCGGGTGTTCGGTCACCTTGTCTCCTGTATCCGTGGTGTCGGCCGAATCCGGCGAGGTGGTGTCCGTGTCACTGCGGACGGCGTTGTCACTGCGGACGGCGTTATCCTGGTCGTCCGGTCGCCCGGATGCTGCAGGTCGCGCGGATGGTGACGCTGTGCGAGGCGGTCCGGCGGGTGGCTGCGTGCGGAGCGGACGCGTCTGGGCATCCGGGCCGGAGGCAGGGGTGCCGGTGGATGCCGGGCGCGAGACACCGGGCGCGCCGGTCGGACGGGGTGGCACATTCGCTGCCGGCCGCGGCCCGGGAGCCGTGGGCCGCGGGGGCCGGCCGACGTCGGCGGGGTCGGACGCCCGTGATTCCCGCATCTTGCGCAGCTTCGAAAAAGCCCTGGTGACAGCTGACTTCCGGTCGTCAGACTGCGCCATCGGTCATCACCCAACCTTCCTCGAACACCACGCTCGAAGTTTGCCCACGAGAAATCCGTCCAACACCGAGAACGGCATCACACAACGTCACGCCACGAAGTGCGTCATTCACACTAGCGAACGGGCGCGCACATCATCACCTGGGGAGACTTGGTCATCCGATCGAACGGATGAATCCGACGTCGGCGTCTCGGGGTCGACCTCACGCGGCGTGTCGTGGTCGCGCGCGCCGCGATGCTTGAATGGTGGGGTGACTTCCTTCGGAGACCTCCTGGGCCCTCAGCCCGTCCTGCTGACCGGCGACGACGACGCCGAATCGGCGCTGCTCAACGGCGCCGAGCCGGCCGAGGTGGCCGCGCAGCACCCGACCGCGTCGATCGCCTGGGCGTACCTGGCCGAACGTGCGTTGAGCGGTACACCGGACACACTCAAGGTGATCGAGGCCTACGCCTACGCCCGCACCGGTTATCACCGCGGCCTCGACCAATTGCGGCGGCACGGCTGGAAGGGGTTCGGTCCGGTGCCGTGGAGCCACGAACCCAACCAGGGTTTCCTGCGCTGTGTCGGCGCGCTGGCACGCGCTGCCCAGGCGGTCGGTGAAGAGGACGAGTACCTGCGGTGCCTCGATCTGCTCAACGACAGCGACCCGAACGCCGCCGGGCAGCTCGGTTTGAACTGACCTCCGAGTCTTCTCACGACCCGGATTCGTGACGCCGATGACCACCTGGGCTCGCCGCCGCTACGAGGCACTGCCGCGGTTGTTGCGGGTGCGCATCCGCCGGCTCTGGTTGTCGGCGGTCCCGATTGCGCAGTGCGCCATCGCCGCCGGACTCGGATGGTGGTTCGCGTTGGAGGTGCTGGGTCACCAGCAGCCGTTCTTCGCCCCGATCGCCGCGGTCATCTCCCTCGGACTCTCCCTGGGTCGCCGATGGCGCCGATCGGTCGAGCTCGTCGCCGGGGTCACCATCGGTATCCTCGTCGGCGATCTGTTGATCGTCGAAATCGGTAGTGGCGGTTGGCAGATCGTCGTAGTGGTGGCATTGGCGATGGCTGTGGCGGTCTTCCTCGACGACGGTCCGCTCATCCCGATGCAGGCGGCGTCGTCTGCGGTGCTGGTGGCGACCCTGTTGCCGCCGGGCGGGATCGGGGGCTTCCATCGGGCGATCGACGCCCTGACCGGCGGTTTGATCGGCATCCTGGTCGGGGCGTTACTGCCCGCGAATCCCGCGGCCCGCGCCCGCCGGGACGCCGCCACCGTCCTCGCGACGGTCCGCGATGCCGCGCGGCAACTGGCCGAGGGTATGCGTGCCGGTGACGAATCCATGGTGTTCGCCGCACTGGAGAAGGCGCGCGGAACCCAGGGAGCGATCAACACGATGCGGCAGGACATGAGCGGTGGCCGCGAGATCAGCACCCTCTCGCCGCTGTACTGGGGGTCGCGGCTTCGGCTGCAACGGATTTCGGCGACCGCAGACCCGATCGACAACGGGGTCCGCAACTTTCGGATCATCGCGCGACGGGCCCTGGGAATCACCCAGCGTGGTGAGGACGTGCGTCCCGAACTCATCGAGATCATCGGCGATCTCGGGGATGCGTTCGAGATCCTGCGCGAGATGATGCTCGCCGACCCGGGGCACTCGCCGGACCCGGCCGACGCCGCGCGCGTCCTGCGCACGATCGCCCGCAAGGCGCGAGCCGAACTCGTCGCCGAACGCGGGATGTCGGAGACCGCATTGCTCGCCGAGATCCGGTCGCTGCTCGTCGATCTGTTGATGGTCGCCGGATTGCGGCGGTCGTCTGCGGTGGCGACACTGCGCTGAACGTCGCGATGGTCACTCGTCGCTGTTGCTGTCGAGGGAGTACATGGTCAGTGCGGTGAAGACGGTGAGCCGGTTCTCGGGATCGGTGAGGATCGGTCCGACGACCTTCTCGATCCGCGAGACCTTGGCGCGCAACGTGTTCGGGTGTACGAACAGCCGGCGTGCGGATTCGCTGACGTTGCAGTCGGTCGCCCGCAACACCCGTAGTACCCGGCGTTGCTCCTGGGCATCGGCCGACGTGTCGGCGATCGGACCCAACGTGGTGGCCACGAACTCTCGGCGAGCGTGTTCGGGTAGCTGGTACAACAATGCGAGCACTCCGAGCTCCGAGTGCAGCGTCAAGCGGTTGATCGCTCCGGTGCGGCGTCCGACCGCCACCGCACGGCGGGCCTGCCGGAAAGAGCCCGGGATCCCACGAGGCGAGGACACCGCGTCGCCGACGCCCACGGCGATCGGAACGGTGATCGTCCGGCAGAGTTCCCGAAGGAAAACCGACAAGTCGACCCGATCGGAAATCAGTACGACGGCCAGACCGTCCTTGACCGCTGTCGATGAACTCGGATCGAAACGCGCTGCGACGGGCGCGATCTCGGATCGAAGCCGTCCGAGTCCCGGTAGGTCGACCGACACGTTGAACGGTTCGACCGCGATCGCCACCATGGCCTGATTGCCGAAGAGGTTGAGCCGAACGCTGCGTCGAATGGCCTGCTCGCGTAAGGCCAGGTCATCGCCGAGGATGTCACGGAGTGCCCGTGAGGACTCGACGCCGCGTTCGTCGTCGGTCCCGTCGGAGATCCGGGCGTGCAATGTGAGGAGGGGGCATGCGGACTCGACCAGCGCTCGCTGGGCATCCCCGAGCGCGTGGTCGGAATCGACAATCAGGTCTGCATGGGTACCCAGAGGCATCACGATCGGTGAGCCGGCGGTGGTACGGCGGCTGCGAAAGCCCTTCCGGCGCAGCTCGACACGGGCACCGATGGCCTCCCCGAGAGCGTCACAGATCGCCGGCAGGTTGTCGGCGACCGAGAGGAGCCGAGCACTGAGCCCCTCGGGATCGGGCTCGGTGACATCGGCGTCGGATGGGCGCAACGCGTCGCGCAGGCGCTGTGCGAGGTGTGGGTCGCCCGACCGATCCCAGAGCAGCACACTGCCGAGTCGGCGTACGTGATCGATCACCAGGGGCGGCGGATTCACCGGTCGCGCAGGAGAGACGACGATCGCCGCCGGTCGGTACCTGCGGAACCAGCTCGTGAACAAGGGCAGCAGGTCGGGCAGCGGACCGTCCGGCCGGAGCGATGCCCAGCGCAGTAAGACCACCGCGGTTGCGGCGTGGGCTTCGCCGGCGAAGACCGGTGCATCCTCGGCTCGAGGTTTCGCGGTCGAGCCGACATCGACGACATGCTCGAGAGGCGCCGTGGAGTCGGAATCCGGGGTCACGATGGGAGCCCCGGTGCGCGCGGAGAGGTCGGCCACGGTGAGTCCGATGTGCCGAGGACGGCTGTGGTGACAACCGATCCCGGGCTCCGGTTCGATCGGGTGGGCGAGCATGCCGACCACTCCCTCGTCTGACTGCGAACTGCTACTGCATGTTGGACAGTAGTCGGATGACATATCTCCCGCCCGTCGACTTCTCCGCAGTGTGTGGTTCCTCCGCCGAAGATCGTCGTCGTCAGTTCGAGCTGCTCGACGTCGGGTTGTCCACGCTCGGCTATGTGCATCTGCGCTCGCACGGGATTCCGACATCGGAGGTGAGTGAGCTGTTCGACGTCACCCGCCGGTTCTTCGCGGCGCCCGAGTCGGTGCGCCGGGCGGTGGCCCAGCCTGCGCCTGAACAGGTACGCGGTTACTCGGGCATCGGTTCGGAGGGAATCGCCTACTCGCTGGGCGAAGAATCGCACGGAGACCTCAAGGAGAAGATGGACATCGGTCCGATCGACTCGCCGGTTGTCGGCGAACCCGGTGCCGACGACTTGGCCTTCCCAAATCTGTGGCCCTCCGAACCGGCAGGCTTTCGCGCCACGTGGGAGGCCTACTACCGGCATATGCAGCGCATCGGCGCCGGCTTGCTGGCTCTCACGGCCGAGGGCTTCGGGCTGCCGTCCGACTACTTCGTTCCGATGTTCGACCACGAGATGAGCATGTTGCGTGCATTACACTTTCCGCCGCAGGAGACCTCACCACTGCCATATCAGTACCGGGCGGGCACCCACACCGACTACGGGTCGTTCACCATCGTGTGCGCGGAGGCGACCGCCGGTGGTCTGCAGGTCTTCGATCGCGAGGGGGAGTGGCTCGACGTCACCACCACCCCTGATGACCTCGTGATCCTCGTCGGCGACCTCCTCGCCGAATGGACGGCCAACCACTGGTCGGCGACCGTACATCGCACCGCCAACCCGCCGCGGTCAGTGGGTTTCGACACCTCACGACTGTCTTTCGCCTATTACCAGCACCCCAACCACGACGTCGGTGTGACCGAACTCCCGCCGTTCGCCACGAGTGGGACTCCGGTGCAGCGCCGCCTCCTCGCCGGCGAGCACCTCGTGGAGAAGTACATGCGGCAGACCACCTTCGGCATGCGCGTCGGGCGCCCCTGAGTCGCGGGTTACGTCCGGTTGTCGAGATGTGTCGACGATGTGTACGGCTGTTTCGTCGGCATTTCGGCTGTGCCGTCTGCTCATCCGTCCGGCCGATAACCGGTGGTGCGCAACTCTTCTGACGGAAGACGTTGTCGGACAGACTTCTTGGGGTCAAGATGTTTCCCGGGAGGAGAATTTCCGTGTCTGTGGTCCCCATCATCGACGTCGCCGCACTCAAGGGAGGCGACGAAGACGCCAAGAACGAGGTCGGAAAGGCACTCGATCGCGCAGGGCGTGAGATCGGCTTCTTCCAGATCGTCGACCACGGTGTGCCCGAGGACGTCATCACCGAGATGTATCGGGTGTCCGACGAGTTCTTCGCCCTGCCCGACGACGAGAAGCAGCGGGTCAGACAGCCCACACCGGATGCCGTGCGAGGCTACTCGTCGGTGGGTCAGCAGGCGTTCTCCTACAGTGAGGACATCGCGCAACCGCGTGATCTGCATGAGAAATTCGACGTGGGCCCGGTCGATGTCGATCGCACCGACCCATACTTTTCCCCGGATCTCTCCGGACCGCACTTCCTGCCGAACTCCTGGCCGGAGCGGCCGGAGGGCATGGAAGAGATCTGGACCCGGTATTTCCGCGAGATGAACGATCTGTCCCGCCGGTTGATGGGTGCCTTCGCGCGCGGTCTCGACCTCGACCCGGAGTTCTTCGCGGCAACCATCGACCGCGACATCAGCATGCTCCGGGCGATCAACTACCCGCATCTGGACCAACCCCCGCTTCCGGGTCAGATGCGGGCAGGCGCCCATACCGACTACGGCAGTCTGACCATCGTGCGTCAAGAGGATGCGCCCGGAGGCCTGGAGGTGTTCACCCAGGATGGGGACTGGGTGCCGGTGCCGGTGGTGCCCGGCGCGTTCGTGGTCAACATCGGCGACCTGATGGCGCAATGGACCAACGACCTGTGGATCTCCACCCGCCACCGGGTCCGGCCGCCGACGCCTGATGATTCGGGCGACACACGGCGGATGAGCCTGGTGTTCTTCCACCAACCCAACTACGACGCCGTGATCGAATGCCTACCGAGTTGCGTCGCCGCAGGCGAACAGCCACGCTACGCACCCATCACCTCTGGTGATCACCTGACCCAGAAGTTCGAGAAGACCATCTCGTTGGCGGGCTGATGACGATATCCACCGATGACACCTTCGAGATCGAATTACGTTCGAGCGGAGAGGTATTGACCGTGCCTGGCGACCGAACGGCATTGTCGGTGCTGTTCGAGGCGCGGGCAGGGCTCGACTCGAATTGTCTGCGCGGGGAGTGCGGAGCGTGCGTACAGACCGTGCTCGCGGGCACCCTGGACCATCGCGACACCGTCCTGTCGCCGCGGGCCAGAGCCGCCGGAAAGAGATTCATTCCCTGCGTCAGTCGGGCCGTCGGCAGGCTCGTACTCGACCTCTGACGCGACCCGACGTTGTGCGAACCGGAGGTTCGAATGCCCGATGTCCATCTGTCATTTGCGAGCATCATCACCGACGACATCGTCGGGCTCAGCAACTTCTATGCCGACCTCCTGGGCCTCGAGGAGGTGGTGTCGCTGCGATCAGAGCATTTCCGCGGGTTGGCCATGGGCGAGACCATCCTGGGTTTCAGTACCCCGAAAGCCTATGAGCTGCTCAATCTCCGAGCGCCCGCAGAGGTGTCGGGAACAGTGCAGTTCCTGACCTTCGAGGTCCCCACCGAACCCGAGGTCGACACACTCACCGCAGCCGCAACGGCCGCCGGAGCCCAGTGCGTCGCGGCTCCGCAGCGCACGTATTACGGTGCGTGGCAATCGGTTCTCCTCGACCCCAAGGGAAACGCCTTTCGCGTCAACCACCTCGGGGGCGACCATCTCGGGATTGCACCCCATGGAGTCGATGACGACTCGGTCTGAGTGCGCTGCACTCGTGCACATCATCACCGACAAGGGCGTCGGGCGGATTCACGCATCAACACCGTCCCGGCCCTTGCCGGACAAGGAGTGACAACAATGGACATGTTCACATGGCAGCGCACCGACGGGCGCGAGGTGGTGGCACCGAAACAGCGGCTACCGTGGCCCGGCACCATCGGCATCGGGCTGCAGCACGTGGTCGCGATGTTCGGTGCGACCTTCCTCGTTCCGGTACTCACCGGTTTCCCGCCGGCCACCACCCTGCTCTTCTCCGGCATCGGAACGATTCTGTTCCTGCTGATCACCCGCAACCAGTTGCCGAGTTACCTCGGATCGAGTTTCGCCGTCATCGCGCCGGTCACCGCGGCCGCCGGTTCCCACGGGCATCCCGGCGCCCTTGGCGGCATCGTGATGGTCGGAATCATGGTCATGATCGTCGGTGCCGTGGTGCATTTCGTGGGAATCGGCTGGATCGAGAAACTGATGCCGCCCATCTGCACCGGAGCGATCGTCGCGTTGGTCGGCTTCAACCTTGCGCCGACAGCCAAAGCGAATTTCGAGAAGGACCCGGTCACCGCGTTCGTCGTGCTTCTGCTGATGTTGTTGTCGCTGGTGCTGTTCCGCGGTTTGCTCGGTCGACTCGCGGTCTTCACCGCGGTGGTGGCCGGATACCTCATCGCATTGGCGCGCGGCGAGGTGGACACCTCGGCGATCGCCGGGGCAGGTTGGTTCGGGTTGCCGCACTTCACCAGTCCGTCGTTCCACTTCTCGCTGCTGCCCATGTTCATCCCGGTGGTCCTGGTGCTGGTCGTCGAGAACATCGGCCACGTCAGGTCGATCAGTGCGATGACCGGCACGAACAACAATCGCCACATGGGGCGTGCGCTCTTCGCCGACGGCCTGGCCACCACCATTGCGGGCAGTGGTGGCGGCACCGCCACCACCACCTACGCCGAGAACATCGGCGTCATGGCGGCGACCAAGGTGTACTCGACCGCCGCGTATTGGATCGCCGGCCTGGCGGCAGTGCTGTTGGGCCTGTGCCCGAAGGTCGGTGCCGCGGTCGCCTCGATCCCACCCGGTGTGCTCGGTGGGGCGACCGTCGCCCTCTACGGTCTCGTCGGCATCCTCGGTATCCACATCTGGGTCATCAACCGGGTCGACTTCTCACAACCCATCAATCAGTTCACCGCGGCGATCGCCCTCGTCGTCGGGATCGCCGACTTCACTTGGACCATCGGTGATCTCAGCTTCGGTGGGATCGCGTTGGGAGCCATCGCCGCGGTTGTTGTCTACCACGCGATGCGAGTGATCGGGGGATGGCGCCGGACGGTCACCCCGCAGCCCGATCCGACTGCAGTGGACCTGGAGATCGAGGTGCCTCGCACGGACGAGTCGGCACGATCGACGACCGATTTCGAGCCCGCCGAAGGGTCGGTGCATCGCCAACGGACGGGTTCGGTCGACCGATAAGCATGCGAATCCGTTTCGTCGACAGACAAAAGGGTCGCGCTCGACGGTGGCCGCGCACGGTCATGCCGTGATACCGATGAAGCAACCGCACATCACCGTGCGGATGGTGACGAGAAAGGCCGGTGGGTCGATGGTGGACCGCGTTGACGTCGTGGAGATGAGCGTCGCAGAGATACTCGATGCGCTCGAATCCGGTGTCGTGACGAGTGTCGATCTGGTGTGCGCCTACCTCAACCGGATCGCGTACTACGACCGGACCGGTCAGTGTCTGCACGCCATCGCCGTGCTCAACCCGACTTGTCTCGACGAGGCCGCCGACTCCGATCGTCGCCGGAGGTCCGGAGCGGCCGGGCCGCTCGAAGGCGTCCCGTTCACCGTGAAGGACAGCTACAAGGTCAAGGGGATGACCGTGGCCTGCGGTTCGCCCGCGTTGGCCGACGTCGTCGCGGGAGAGGATGCCGCCACGGTCGCGCAGTTGCGTGCTGCCGGTGCGGTGCTGCTCGGCAAAACCAACATGCCGCCGATGGCGGCCGGCGGTGTCCAGCCCGGCGTGTACGACTACGCGCGCAGCCCATACAACCCGGAGTTCCTCACCGCCGCATATGGTTCCGGGTCGTCCAATGGCTCCGGAACGGCGGTTGCGGCAAGTTTCTGCGGCTTCGGGATGGCCGAGGAGACGGTGTCGTCGGGGCGTTCGCCGGCCTCCAACAACGCGCTGGTCGCCTACACGCCATCCCGGGGGGTGCTGTCGATCCGAGGCAACTGGCCGTTGCGTCCCACCTGCGATGTGGTTGTGCCGCATACACGTTCGGTCGACGACCTGCTGATCCTGCTCGATGTGTTGGCGGTCGGCGACCCGATCCGCACCGGCGACTTCTGGCGAGAGCAGACCCGCGTCGCCTTACCCGGCCCGGAGGAGGTCCTCCCGCAGCCGGTCCATCGTCCGCGACCGAGTCGACTCGACGGCGTGCGGCTCGGTGTACCGCGAATGTACATCGGCGAGGACCGTGTACCACTCGACCCCCCGGTGATCACACCGTCGGTTCGTGCGTTGTGGGACAGGGCATTCGGTGATCTGCGCGCGCTCGGTGCCGAAGTGGTGGAAGTCGACTTTCCCGTCGTGTCGAACTATGAGCAGGACCGTCCGAGTGCAGACGGGCTGGCCGAACGTGGCGTCGTCCCACCGAACTGGCGTGCGCTCGAGGGTGGCACGATCACCGCGATGGCACTTGATCAATTCCTGCGGGAGAACGGCGATCCCGCGTTGAACAGCTGGGCCGATGTCGACGGCGACACGGTGTTTCCCACCGACGATGCGCCGGTGGCGGTGTGGATCACCCGTGCGCGTGGCGGATTCGACTGGCAGCGGCTCGCCGAACTCGTCAAGCACGGGCTTCCGGAGTCGTACGACGAGGTGGCAGGCATCGACCATCTGTTACGTGGACTCGAGCAGGCGCGCACCGCGGACTTCGAGGACTGGTTGACCGAAAATGGCTTGGACGCAGTGGTATTCCCGGCAGCAGGGGGTGTCGGTCGCGCCGATCTGTTCTCCCGGACCGAGAGTCGTGAGGAGGCCATGCGCAACGGCATCGTCTATTCCAACGGCAACCGGGTGCTGCGCCACCTGGGCATTCCGAGCGTGACGGTGCCGATGGGGGTCATGGGCGACATCCAGATGCCGGTCGGACTGACCTTCGCCGGAGCGGCCTACAGTGACGACAGGTTGCTCGATCTCGCGGGCGCCTATGAGGCCGCGACGACGCGTCGCGAACCCGCGTTCCTCACGCCGACGTTGCCCGCCAATCAGATCGAACCCGCCGCTGAAGTGGGTGACGGCGGATCGCCGGTGCCGACGTACTCGGTCGACATCGGGCGTACCGACCGCTCGTGGGACGTGAAAGTTCTTGTGACTGAACCAGAGTCGGGGACCAAGACCAAGCAGACGGTCAGCGTGTGGGCCGACGGGCACTTGTTGCGACCGGTCGAAGGCGAGTCCGGGCTCCACCGCGGGGTGGTATCGCTGAGTCGCAAGCGGCTCGCCGACGAGATGTTGATCTTGGTGAAAGTCGGTGACACCGCCGCGATGAGCATCGAACCGCTCGATCAGGCTTTGCCGTCGATCCGTACCTGACCGATCGCGAAGACCCCGACGGCGACCGCGAGACACCCGATCGCGACACCGACGCCCAGTATCGGCAGGGAAGCGGCGGTGACCGCGCAGAGCATCGTCACGCCGGCGGCCACGCGAGGTGCCACCCGAAGTCGCCGCGTAGCCTTCGGGGCCATCCACCGACCCCAGCAGGCCCCGATGAGCAGCAAGGTGGCAACGGCCAGGCCGACCCCGCCGATCGGGCCCGCCACCCGGGCGCCCCAGTGGTACCCGGCTGCCGCGGTGCCCGCCCAGAGAGAGACCTCGACGGCGAACACCCCGGCACCCCAGAGGTACTCCATGCCGTGGAGCGGCAATGGCGTGACGGCGTTCGAACGCGGAGAACGGGAGTTTTCGAGAGCGGTGCTCTTGGTCATGTCCTGAGTATCCGTCCCGCGAACGTTCATTGCAAGAGCGGTGCTCTCGATTTCTGGGCGCCCGTACCCGATCGATGAAATGCGACGCACGATCGACCGAAATGGGCGCACGGTCGACGGGTTTTGGCGCCCGGTCGGCGGGGCGCAGGGGGTTAGGTGCGCCTAAGCCTTGCCATATATGCGTAGTCACGCATATATTGACGGGGCCATGGGACACTCACATTCACACTCCGCCGCGTCGTCGCACTCCCACAGCCATTCGCATGTGGACGTGACCAATGCGTCGCAACGTCGTATCTGGCCGATGGCAGTGGCCGTCGGGCTGATCGGGTCGTACTTCGTCGTCGAACTCCTGGTCGGCATCGCGGTCAACTCTCTGGCGCTGATCGCCGACGCCGGACACATGCTCACCGACGTCGTCGCCCTGGTCATGGGCCTGATCGCGCTGCTGCTCGCCCGCCACGGCAAGGCCACCGACACCCGGACCTTCGGCTGGCACCGCGCCGAGGTGTTCACCGCGGTCGCCAATGCGGTCCTGCTGATCGGCGTCGCGGGTTTCGTCCTGTACGAGGCGATCGAGCGCATCGGCTCCGACCCCCAGGTCCCCGGTCTCACCCTGATCGTCGTGGCGTTGGTCGGCCTGGCCGTGAACGTGCTGGTGATGTTCTTGTTGCGGGCCGATTCTCAGGAGTCCATCGCTGTTCGTGGCGCCTACCTCGAGGTGCTGGCCGATGCGGTCGGCAGTGTCGGGGTACTCGTCGCCGGTGTCGTGGCGCTGACCACCGGATGGGGTTACGCCGACATCATCGTGGCGGTCGGCATCGCGCTGTGGGTCGTGCCGCGCGCGCTGCGGCTGGCCATCGACGCCCTCCGCATCCTCAATCAGCAGGCACCCACCCACGTCGACGTCGACCAGGTGCGTCGCGAGCTGTCCGAGATCCCGTCGGTCACCGATGTGCACGACCTGCACGTCTGGTCGCTGACCACGGGAATGGACGTCGCCACGGTGCATCTCGGCAGTGACCGTCCCAATGCCGAAGTGCTCCCGGCCGCGCAGGCGGTGCTCTCACGCCATGGGCTCGGTCACGCGACTGTCCAGATCGATCCCGCTGACGATCAGCACCGGTGCTCCGAGGACCTCAACTGGTGAGCTCGGTCGTGGCGTGACGACGGTTCGTTCGGCGTAACACTTGCCCGATATGTGACGAATGTCCCTGTGACGTGGCCCCACAGGAGAGCAGGTATTCGCATGAGCATCGTCGCACGTATCGCCACGGCCGTCGCCGTGTCGGGAATCGCCTTGGGCGCCGCCGTCGTTGCGCCGGGTGACGCGCAGGCCGCAACGCCGCGCGACTGCCGCATCTACAACTACTGGGCCGGGGCGTCGGTGAATTGCCCGGCCGGTGTCAAGGTGGTCCTCGAACTCGACTGCGTCGGGGCGGGCCGCAATTCCGGTGAGACACAGGGCGTCCGGATCTTCTACCACCGCACCAGCGCCCTGACCGATCGCAGCGGGTTCGCCGCCACCGACTGCGGTCAGGGCAGCTACATCGGCACGGGCGTCAACACCCGCAGCTGGGTGTGGGCGCCGAGCACCTACTGGGAACGGGTGAACTGACCCGGCGTCGACCGGAGTCGCAACCAACGGAGCCCGACCAACCGCTGCCTAGCGCCGCCAGAACAGGAAGGTGTCCCACCCCCACCCGGCCAGACCGGATGGGACGCCGGACAATTCGAACAGCCAGAAGATCAGGTCGAAGAACGCTTTGTTGAGCTGCGGGATGAACAGCAGGGCGAAGATGATCAGGAAGCCGTACGGTGCGACGGCGGCAGCGCTCTGCCGGGTCTGCGGCGAGAGATAGGGCTCGATCGCGTTGTAGCCGTCGAAGCCGGGCATCGGGATCAGGTTCAGCACGGCGGCGGTGATCTGCAGGAACGCCAGCATCGCCAGTCCGTCCCACAGATTGATGCTGTCGGGGTTGGTGACGAACAAGCCGATGGGGCTGTCGACGAACGGACCGAACCCGCGGATGACCCCGAGCAGGACGACGGCGAGCAGGATGTTCATGGCCGGACCGGCCAGCGACACGATGGTGCGCTGTGCCTTGGTGAAGCCGCGCTCGTTGAGGTACACCGCCCCGCCGGGAAAACCGATGCCGCCCAACAGGATGATGAGCAATGGCAACCCCAGCGACAGGCCGGGATGGGTGTAGCGCAACGGATTCAGGGTCAGGTATCCGCGCAACTCGGCGTCGCGGTCGCCGAATCGGTAGGCGGTGACCGCGTGGCCGAACTCGTGCAGACACAACGAGATCACCCAGCCCGCGAGCACGAGCAGGATCACGCCGAGGGTCGCCTTGCCCGACGAGCGATCGGAGCCGGCGGTCGCTGCGAGCCAGCCGCCGAGCACCGCCACCGCGATCAGGGCGAAGAACACGACTCCCGGCTGGATGGCACGGGCCATCTCGGTCATCGTCGGGTTGCGGCGTCTGCCGAAGGCGGGGCCGGTCATCGGGGGCACACCAGGTTGAGATCCACGTGATGACGGTAATAGGTGGATCGTTTGACCACCCGATCGGTGAGCACGCCCTCCCGCTCGACGACGATGTTGGTGCCGCCGGTCTGGATCGCCCGACCGTCGTGCCATCGGCCTCGCCGGGTCCAGCGGCCCAGCGTGCCGGTCTCCAGCCGTGCCCGCAGACCCGGCTCGTGCGATGTGGGCTCGATCCGGATGCCGCGGACCTCGCCGGTGAACAGCCGGACGCTGTCGACATAGCTCTCGCCGTGCAGTTGCGCACCCTCGGCGCCGAGATGCCGGGCCTCGCCCACCAGCACCGTCGCCGCGTCGTCGCGGATCAGCGGCAGCGCCACGGCGTCGCCGTGTTCGGCGAGATCGCGGGCCGCCGACCCGTGCGGCAACCCGTAGACACGGGTCGCGGCGGTGGGTCGATCAGCCACGTAGGCGACCTCGACGTCGAGGCGTTCGGAGAGCATCAAAGCGGCGATGACCTGCGCGAGGTGCGCGTCCGGGTGGGTCGACGACCCCCCATCGGCACCCGTCGGCTCGGCCGCGGGTTCCACGATCAGCCGGGTGACGGCGGGGTCGGCGACCCGCTGCGCCACCGCGTCCCGGATCGCACGGCGAGAAGTGGTCGACGCCGACACCTGCGACGACGTGATGACCGCGAAAGACATGGGAATAGGGTATCGAGCTGCCCGAACCAGTAGGGTTGTCCCGGTTGCGAAGGCAAGCGGAAGGGCGGAAAGAGAACATGGCCGCGATCGTGCTGATCGGCGCTCAGTGGGGCGACGAGGGCAAGGGAAAGGCCACCGATCTCCTCGGCGGCAAGCTGCAGTGGGTGGTTCGCTACCAGGGCGGCAACAACGCCGGACACACGGTGGTGTTGCCGAACGGCGAGACCTTCGCGCTCCACCTCATCCCGTCGGGCATCCTCACCCCCGGCGTCAACAACGTCATCGGCAACGGTGTCGTCGTCGACCCCGGCGTGCTGCTGACCGAACTCGGCGGTCTCGAGGACCGCGACGTCGACACCACCGGGCTCCTGCTCTCCGCCGACGCCCACCTGCTGATGCCGTACCACGTGGCCATCGACAAGGTCACCGAACGCTTCTTGGGCAACAAGAAGATCGGCACCACCGGCCGCGGGATCGGCCCCTGCTATCAGGACAAGATCGCCCGTGTCGGGGTGCGCGTGGCCGACGTCCTCGACGAGAAGATCTTGGCCCAAAAGGTCGAGGCCGCACTGGAACTCAAGAACCAGATCCTGGTCAAGATCTACAATCGGCGCGCTCTCGAGCCCGAGCAGGTCGTCGAAGAAGTACTCGCCCAGGCCGAGGGTTTCAAGCACCGCATCGCCGACACCCGGCTGCTGCTCAACCAGGCCCTCGAACGCGGCGAGACCGTGTTGCTCGAGGGCTCGCAAGGCACCCTGCTCGACGTCGACCACGGCACGTATCCCTATGTGACGTCCTCGAATCCGACCGCGGGCGGCGCAGCGGTCGGCGCCGGGATCGGGCCCAACCGCATCACCACCGTGCTCGGCATCCTCAAGGCCTACACCACCCGTGTCGGGTCGGGGCCGTTCCCGACCGAACTCTTCGACGAGTGGGGCGCCTACCTCGCCAAGACCGGCGGCGAGGTCGGCGTCACCACCGGACGTGCCCGCCGCTGCGGATGGTTCGACGCGGTGATCGCTCGCTATGCGACACGCGTCAACGGCATCACCGACTACTTCCTGACCAAACTCGACGTCCTCTCCAGCCTGGAAACGGTGCCCATCTGCGTCGCCTACGAGGTCGACGGCGAGCGCGTGGAGGACATGCCGATGACCCAGACCGGCTTCCACCACGCCAAGCCGATCTACGAGGAGATGCCGGGCTGGTGGGAGGACATCAGCAACTGCAAGACCTTCGATGAGCTACCGCGCAACGCCCAGGACTACATCCTGCGGCTCGAGGAACTCTCCGGGGCCTTCATCTCCTGCATCGGCGTCGGCCCGGGCCGTGATCAGACGATTGTGCGCCGGGCCATCGTTTGAGCGCGGTGGCGTTGGCGGCTGGTGGTTTCGCGTCGTCCGCAGGGCCATCGTCTGACTGCTGGAGCGTCGGCGGCTTGCGGTTTTCTGACGGATTCCGTCGTGTAAACCGAGAACTGCTGCGAATAGCTCCGTAATCAGTCTCAGAATCTGCGGTTTCCCGAGCACGGTGTTGCGTCGGAGGCTACCCTCATGAGCAGTGGGCGCCATCCGGGCTGCCCTGCGAACGAGGAGAGTGTTCCGATGGCCCTGTACGCCGTCACCGATCCCGCGACCGGTGAGGTCGTCAAGGAATATCCGACCGCCACCGACGAGCAGGTGGGCGCCGCGATCGACGCCGCCGCCGACGCCTTCGCCACATGGTCGAAGAACTCGACGGTCGCCGAGCGCGCCGACCTCATCCGCAAGGTCGCGCAGTTGCACACCGAGCGCAAGGACGAGCTGGCCGCGATCATCCAGCGCGAGATGGGCAAGCCGCTCGACCAGTCGGTCGGCGAGGTCGAGTTCAGTGCCGCGATCTACGAGTACTACGCCGACAACGCCGAGAAGTTCCTCGCCGACGAGCCGATCACGCTTCTCGAGGGCGAGGGGTCGGCGTTCATCCGCCGCAGCGCCGTCGGCGTGCTGCTCGGCATCATGCCGTGGAACTACCCCTACTATCAGGTCGCCCGCTTCGCCGGCCCGAACCTGGTGCTGGGCAACACGATTGTGCTCAAGCACGCCCCGCAGTGCCCCGAGTCGGCCGCGGCGCTGCAGCAGATCTTCCTCGACGCCGGATATCCGGCCGGCGCGTATGTGAACGTCTACGCCACCAACGAGCAGATTGCCGACGCCATCGCCGACCCACGGGTGCAGGGCGTCTCGCTGACCGGGTCGGAGCGTGCCGGTGCCGCCGTCGCCGAGATCGCCGGTCGCAATCTGAAGAAGGTCGTCCTCGAACTCGGTGGGTCGGACCCGTTCATCCTGCTGTCCACCGACGATCTTGACGCGACCGTCTCCGCGGCCGTCGACGGCCGGTTCGAGAACACCGGGCAGGCCTGCAACGCTGCCAAACGGTTCATCGTCGACGAGAGCATCTATGACGAGTTCCTCGGCAAGTTCACCGAAAAGGTCAAGGCAGCCGCGCAGGGTCTTGCGCCGCTGTCGTCGCTGGCTGCCGCCGAACGTCTGGAACAGCAGGTCGAGAACGCTGTGAAGGCCGGTGCGACACTGGATTCCGCGGGCGAACGCTCCGGCGCGCATTTCCCGCCGGCGGTGCTCACCGGTATCGATCCGGAGTCGCCGGTGGCCAAGGAAGAACTGTTCGGTCCGGTCGCCACGGTCTACAAGGTCGCCGGTGAGGACGAGGCCGTCGCGGTCGCCAACGACATTCCCTTCGGCCTGGGCTCGTATGTGTTCACCACCGACTCCGAGCAGGCGCTGCGCGTGGCCGACAAGATCGAGGCCGGCATGGTGTTCGTCAACGCTGTGGGCGCCGAGGGCGCCGAGTTGCCGTTCGGCGGTGTGAAGCGTTCGGGCTTCGGACGCGAACTCGGCCGTTTCGGCATCGACGAGTTCGTCAACAAGAAGATGATCCGCGTGAGCTGACGAACGCTCACCTCAGACACGCTGAACCCATCGGACACGCTGACCCATCAAAGACGCTGCGGCGCCGGACGCGAGAAACGTCCGGCGCCGCGGCGTTTGATGGTCAGTAGGCCGGGGTGGTCGTCGTCAGCGTCGACTGCGAGTCGGCCGACGGGGCAACCGGAGCGGGCGACGCGGGATCGCTCGTGGCCGGGTCATCGGAGGTGGGGTTGTCACTCGACGGATCGTCGCTCGACGGAACCTCCGATGTGGTGCTGCTCGCCGAAGAGCTCGCGCTCTCCGGCGCGGACGTTCCGGCACTCGACGACGCGGCACTCGATCCTGCTGACGCCGATGCATCCGACGAACTGCTCGCCACCACGGCCGGCAACGCCACCGTGGTGTCCGCCGCCTTGCGGATGTTGGCCGCGGCCGCGGTGACACCGCTGGTGTTGGTGGCACCGTTGGCACTGACGACCTGAGCCTTGTCGGTCACCGGCGGATTCTGGCGCAGAGCGTTCAGCAGATCGTCCTTGCCGTCGGTCAGGCTCCGGCCCCAGTTGTCCCAGTCGTGGCCGCCGTAGTTGGGCAGCGAGATCACCGATGCCCCGGACTGGCCGAGCTGCAACTGCATGAGCACCGTCGAGACCGCCGAGAGCATCTCCAACGCCATCGCACTGATCTGATCCTGTGGTGCGAGCTTGGCGGCCTCGGCCGGCGTCAGGAAGCCGTTGCCCGAGGAGATGATCAGGACCTGCCCGTTCTGCTTGAGCTTGTCGACGTTGCGCGAGGGATCGTTGGCCGCCCACTGCGCACTACCCGGCGCACCCCACATGTTGAGGATGCCGTTGGTGTAGTTCGACACGATGGTCTGGGAGGCGAGGACACCGAGAGCGCCGATCGGGTTGTCGAGCTGGTAGTAGCCCGACATGGCCTGCACGACCTTGAACTGCTCGGGGTGCTTCTCGGCCAGGGTGACCGCCGGTCCTGCCGACATCGACAGGCCCACGATCGCGTTGCCGGTCTTGCTCACCCCGAAGTTCTGCGACAGATAGTCGGGCAGCTCCGAGGTCAGGAAGGTCTCCTGCTTGATCGTGGTATTCGCGCCCGCCGGACCGTTCCAGTCGGTGTAGAACGACGACGCGCCACCGGCGGGCATCACCAGCGTGGTGTTGGAGCTGGAGTCGTAGACCTTCGCGGCCTGCACATCGGTGGTCCACGCCGACCGCGAATCCACCGCGCGCATCCCGTCGAGCAGGTAGATGCCCTGCGTGCTGTTGTTGGAGGCGCGGATCTGGACGACGATGTACTTGTTCATCGACGCCGACCACACCTTGCAGTTCTGCACGTAGTTGCCCGACGAATCCCACGTGCAGCCGGGCCGCAAGACCTCCGGGTGCCCGACCAGCGCCGAAGCCCGATTGCCGCCCGACATCAGCGAGCTCAGCACGTACAGGCTTATCGTCAACGTCGCGATGAGGGCCACCACGATCAACCGGCGTCGCCGACGGCGGGGCGCCGGGGTCGGCGCCTGCGGTGGGTGAATCATCCAGTTCGCCGCGATCGACGAGTCGTGGTCGTCGCCCGCGGTGCGGGTGTCGTCGTCGGAACCGGACATGAACACTCCTGCCATCAGCCGGCGCCGAGAGGGATGACGCCGATACCGTGAGGATCGCTCACGACCTGGCGCGGCGTTACATCACCCGGCGCGCCTCACGCCGACAGGTGTTCGTGAACGACCAGCGGGCGGGGGTCGGCGTCGAGGTCGAAGGCCACCGTCTCGCGTTCGGACAGCGTGGTGCCGTCGGCCAGCGTGGTCGACACCCGATGGGTCACGATCGCGACGGCGCCGACGACGAGTACGCGCCGATCGCTGCTCACACACGTGGCGACACCCCAGCCCTCAGCACGCCAGGAACGCCACAGCGCCCGGTAGTCGGCGACGCCGATCGCGGTCCGGTCCTGATCGGGGAAGACCAGCTGGGCGTCGGGGGCGAATGCGCCGAAGTAGGCGTCCTCGTCATTCGCGGCGAACGCGGCCACCAGGGCGTCGAGGGCATCGAGTGCGCGTGCGGTGAGCGTGTCGGTTGTCATGGGGGATCCGTTCAGGTGGGAAAGGGCAGGGACGGTGGGCCGGCCGCTTCAGCGGCGGGGCCCGAGGATCGACAGCATCTCGTAGGCGACATGTGCGGCGGCGATACCGGTGATCTCGGCGTGGTCGTAGGCGGGCGAGACCTCGACGATGTCGGTGCCGACGATGTCGAGGCCGCGTAGGCCACGCAGGGTGTTCAACAGCTCGCGGGAGGTCAGGCCGCCGGCCTCGGGGGTTCCGGTGCCCGGTGCATGCGCTGGGTCGAGGACGTCGATGTCGATGGAGACGTACACCGGACCACCGGCCAGGCGCGTGCGTACCCGATCGACAATGCTTGTCACACCGTCGAATTCGTAGTCATCGGCGCGTACCACGGCGAATCCGAGCGCCGAGTCGTCGTCGAGGTCGGCGGCACTGTAGAGCGGTCCGCGGATGCCGACGTGCATCGAGCGTTCCATGTCGATCAGTCCTTCCTCGCTGGCCCGGCGGAACGGTGTGCCGTGGGTATAGGGCGCACCGAAGTAGGAGTTCCAGGTGTCGAGGTGGGCGTCGAAGTGCAGTACCGCAACGGGTTTCGCGTGTAGGTCGTGCAGCGCGCGCAGCATGGGCAGCGCGACGGTGTGGTCGCCGCCGAGGATCAGCGGGGTGGCGCCGTCGGTGCCGAGGGTTCTCGCCGCGGCGCTGATGGTGTCGATGGCCTCGGTGATCGCGAACGGATTGACCGACAGGTCACCGCAATCGACGACCTGCTGCTGTGCGAATGGTGCCACGCCGAGGGCGGGATTGAAGGGCCGCAACAACTTCGACGATGCGCGAATGTGCCCGGGGCCGAATCGTGCGCCCGGCCGATAGCTGACCCCGGTGTCGAAAGGGATGCCGAGGATGTGCACGTCGGCATCGGCGACCTGGTCCCGACGCGGCAGGCGGGCAAAGGTGGCCGGTGCGCCGTAGCGGGGGAAGCGTGCGGCATCGACCTGCCCCACCACCCCGTCGATGACCGGGAACTCGGTGTCGAGACCCGCAATCACGCTGTCACTCACGAGTTCTCCTCCATGGTGTGCTCTTCTGCGGCGATCTCGGTGCGGATCTCGCCGGTACTTGCCGGGTCGGACAGTTCGGGGTGGTCGGTGAGGAGTCGGCGCTCGACGGAGAGATCCTGGTTGCGGGTGAACAGCACGTAGGCTCCGCCCGAGACCAGCAAACCGACGACGAAGGCGATGTCCACCTCGCCCATCGCCGACGCGGCGGGCCCGACGAAGAACGGTAGGTCCATGAACGGGATCTCGGCGGCGATGCCGATCAGGAAAGCGCCGATACCGCGCCAGGGCCACCGGCCGTATACGCCTGCGGGCGTGAACAGGTCGGCGATGACGTAGTGGCCGCGGCGGACGAAGAAGTAGTCGGTGAGGTTCACCGCCGTCCACGGCACCAGCAGGTAGAGCATGATCAGCAGCGCGGTGTTCAGTGATTCGGTGGCATCGGTCAACGCCAGCGACAGCGCCAGCCACACGACGGTCAGGACCAGGATCGTGATCACGCGGAGCCTGCGCGTCGGGGAGATCTGGCGGACCGAGTCGATCGCGGTGACCACGGTCAGCATGCCGCTGTAGGCGTTGAGGCCCATCGTCGCCACCAGCACCAGGGTCGCGACCACCGCCAGGACGCTGCCCAGGCCCGAGATGACCTGATTGCCACCGTCATTGATGCCGCTCAACGCGTCGGAAGCGCCGAGGTAGGTCGCCAGGAACGCGCCCACCGGGATCAGCCACGCCGGCGAGGCGGCAGCGCCGAGGAACACCGAGGCGATGATCGAGGACGGGCGCGTGTCCCGGGGCAGGTACCGCGAGTAGTCCGACACGTACGGGGCGTAGGTGATGTTGTAGGACGCCGCGACCGAGAACTGCACCAGGAACGCCACGAGGGTGAAGCCGCCCGGACCGGCCGGTCCCAGGGACCCGTGCACCGAGCCGGCCAGGATGCCGATCGTGAGAATCAGCCACAGCGGCAACGAGATCCAGAAGAGGATCTTGAACGCCCGGTGCAGTAGGTCGTGGCCGAAGATGGCCAGCGCGGCGGCGATCACCGACATCGCGACGGCGACCACCACCGGGTTCCAGCCGAAGATGGACTGCAGCCCGGACTTGATGATCACGATGTCGACGACGTTGAAACCGACGAAGGTGAACAGCGTGCCGATGAGCGGCAACAGCACTCCGCGATAACCGAATTGGGCTCGGGACTGGATCATCTGCGGCAGTCCGAGGACCGGGCCCTGCGTGGCGTGGAACGCCATGAACAATGTGCCGAAGGCGATACCGGCGAGGCCGGCGACGATGCTCCAGAGCAACGACAACCCCATCGCCGGACCGACGAAGCCCAGCGCGAGGGTGAACGGCTGGAAGTTGCCGACGAACCAGAACGGTCCCTGTGCGGAGACCTTGCCGTGGCGTTCGTCGTCGGGCACGTAGTCGATGGAGCGGGTCTCGATGGCGGGGCGGGTGGTGGCGCGGGCGGTCGGGCCGTCGGCGGGGAGATCGAGGGTCATGACGGGCTTTCGGGTCGATCGGAACACTCGGTGGGTGGCGTCGTCGCCGGTGCATCAAGAGTGCGGCGCACTGACCTGCACCGACAGTGCGAAAATGTCCAATCCGGTCATTACGATTGGGCAATATGTACAACAGTGGGCCCAGGGGACTCCAATGATCACCGTCGGCGACGTCGCCGCAGCGGACGAACTCCACCTGCAGGTGGCGGCCGGAGGGGAGGCGCTCGACGCCGAGGTCACGATGGTGCACGTTTCCGAGCTGACCGACCCACACGAGTGGCTGCGCGGTGGGGAGCTGCTCATGACCATCGGGTTGCTGGTGGAGATGACCGAGCAGGGGTGTCGCGAGTATGTGCGCAACTGCCGGGCCGGTGGTGTGGCGGGCCTGGTGTTGGGTCTGGGCCCGCGCTACGACGCCTGCCCCGAGCCGCTGCGCGCGGCGGCCGCCGAGATAGGTGTTCCGCTCCTCGTGGTCCCCGTCGAGGTGCCTTTCATCGCCATCACCAAGTGGGTGTTCGAAAAGCGGGCCGCCCAGCAGCGACACGATCTCGAGGAGGCGATGGAGCTCAATCGCCGACTGACCGCGGTGGCCACGTCGAGTGCGCCGTTACCCGCGTTGCTGGAGACCTGGGCCGAGGCGTCGAGCGCGCACTGTGTGGTTTGCGACGGTGTGGGTCGGCTGATCGCGGCCTCTCCCGGAGCCTCGGAGCAGGCGCGTACGGAGGCCGTGGAATTGGCGGTCGCCGCCTCGCACGAACCGCCCGGACAGTCGTGGGTGTTACGTGCCGGGCGAGAGATCCACACCGTCGGCTCCGGTGTCGCGCTGGCGTTCATCGTGTTGGACGCCCAACTCAATCCGGTGGCGCGGCATTCGTCGACGGTGCTCGTCTCGCTGCTCGCGCTGGAGGTGCAACGGCGCCATGTCGCCGGCCAACCCGAACGTCAGCGCCGAGGTGCGGTGTTTGCCCAACTGGTTCGTCCGGGCCTGAAACCGGCACGCGCACAACAGCTCGCGGACTCCTTGGGCTGGCGGACGACGCTCGTCGTCGCGGCGGTGATCGCGCCCGCACCCCACGATGCGGACGCGTTGCTGTTCCGCCTGCAGTCCTCCTTGACGGCCGGACTCGTCCGGCCGCACGGGCGGCTCGTGGAGATAGCCCACCCCGAATCCGACGGGCTGCTCGCGACGCTCACCGCGATCGCTCCCGGCACGCCGATCGGATTGGGCGCCCCGGTCGCGGTGGCGTCGTTGCCGGTGTCGTTGACCCAGGCGCGCTCACTGGTGGGCGCCAGCGAGCGCCTTGGTCGGCCGGTCGATGCGCGCGAGGGCCGCACCGTCGAGCTGCTCATCGGGCTCGGCGAGCCACGGCTGCTCCGCGGATTCGCCGACGCCGTGCTCGCCCCGATCGATCAACTCGAGGAGCGCGAGCGCGTCGAACTGATGCGGACCCTCGAGGAGTGGCTGCGCGTCAACGGCGCATGGGACCCGGCGGCAGCCCGGTTGTCGGTGCACCGCAACACCGTTCGCAATCGGATCGATCGCATCGCGACGCTGTCGGGGCGCCGGCTCGACGACGGCGAGGACCGCATGGAACTCTGGCTGGCGCTCAAGGCCCGCTCGGCGCTGCCCCGCGTCTGACAACAGCCCGGTGACGGACTCGGGTATGGCAGGGTAACCCCATGGCACCGAAGCGGGGGAGGCGCGACTACGGCTCGATCCTGCTCGGGTCGGCCAGTGAGAGCGGGTTCAAACAGCGGCTACGTATCCAGACGCTGCTGACCGCGTCGATCGTCGTCGCGAACCTGGTGGGCGCGATCATCGCCATCGCGTTGTCGTCGGTGGGGATTCCGGAGCCGTCGGTGTTCCAGCCCGATCTCTGGTGGGTCAACTTCCTCGCGTTGCCGCTCTACGTCGCCGGGGCGTTCGTGATCGGAATCGGTTGGGGCACGATCGTTGTCGTCCGCGATCTGCGTTGGGCGATCCGGGATCGGCCGCCGACCGAACGCGATGCGCGGCGTGCCCGTCGGGCCCCGTGGCGCCTGGTGAGCATCCAGGCAATCCTGTGGATCGGTGCGGTCATCTTCTTCACCCTCTGTTACGGCATCCCGCATCCCGAACTGATCCCGAAGACGATCTTCGTCGTCGGTCTCAGCGGGGTGGTGGTCGTCGCGATCTCCTATCTGCTGATCGAGTTCTCGCTGCGGCCGGTGGCCGCCGAACTCATCAGCGCCGGATACCGCAGACGCAAACGCAGCGGCGTGCGCAGTCGGGCGATCGTGTCGTGGCTCGTCGGCTCGGCGATCCCGGTGACCGGCATCCTGCTGGTCGTGTTGTTCGGAGCATTCCGGCCCGAGACGTCCAAGGTCGACATGTTCGTCGGTGTCGCGGTGCTGGCGGTGACGGCGCTGGCCACCGGGCTGATCCTGACGCTGTTGTCGTCACTGAGCATCATCGGCCCCATCCGCAGCGTGCGTACCGCGCTGCACCGGGTGGAGGCCGGGGAACTCGACGACGTCGAGGTGGTGGTCTACGACGGCACCGAACTCGGTGATCTGCAGGCCGGTTTCAACCTGATGGTCGGCGGGCTGCGCGAACGAGAACACATGCGCGACTTGTTCGGTCGGCACGTCGGACGCGAGGTCGCCGAGGCCGCTCTGGCCTCCGACCCGGAACTCGGGGGCACCGAGAAGGTCGTGGCCGCGGTCTTCGTTGACGTGATCGGTTCGACGACGCTGGCCGCCGAACGTTCACCCGTCGAGGTGGTGGAGATCCTGAATCGTTTCTTCGGGGTGATCGTCGCCGCCGTCGAGGAGAACAAGGGGCTGGTCAACAAATTCGAGGGCGACGCGGTGCTCGCGATCTTCGGTGCGCCGATCGCGTTGTCGGACTGTGCCGGTGCGGCCCTGGCGGCAGCCCGAACGATCGCCACGCGACTCGGCGAGGAGGTGCCGGAATTGTCGGCGGGCATCGGCGTCAGCCATGGGCCGGTCGTGGCGGGCAACGTCGGTGCGATCCAGCGTTTCGAATACACCGTGATCGGCGACCCGGTCAACGAGAGTGCGCGCCTGTCCGAACTCGCCAAACGAAATCCGCGACACCCGTTGGCATCCGGGCGTGCCGTGGAGGCGGCGCGGCCGGCCGAGCGCGAGAAGTGGCGCGAGGCCGAACATGCCACGCTCCGCGGCCGCACCGAGCAGACCGTTGTCTACGAGGCGGCCGGGGCGGGCGAACCGGTGTCCGACGCGTCCTGACCGCCCGCGATCCGGAGCTGCCGGCGCGCCCGAATGCACAGGTGCGCCCGTGTGCTCAGTGCGTCAAGCCCGGCAGCGCTGGAGCGTTTCCGCAGGTCGGGGCGCTCGATTGGGTGCACGCCCACAACCACTTCATCCAGCTGCTCGCCGAGTTCAGCACGCCGTCGGTGTCGGTGTGGCCCGGTGCGGACGGGGCCGACGGCCCGGGCGCGGTGGGAGAGGGAGCGGCGGGCGCCGAGGCGGAGACAGGGAAGGCCGTGTAGTCCTCGTCGCTGGACTGCCCGGCGGTGGAGCTGCACACGACGTATCCGGCGTACTGGGCGGCGTTGCCCTGGTAGGTGAGCAGGGTGGTGGGGGCAGAGCCGACGGCGACCGTGTCGGCGACGGCCAGCGGGGTGCCCACCCCCGACATGTCCTGGTCGTACTGGTTGTTGAGTGAATCGACCTGCGGCCCTTGGTTTTGCACGCGTGCCGCTGCCCGTTGCGTGCCGACCTGGGCGGCTTGTTCGAGTGCTCCGAGGGCCGAGATCGGATACACGAAGGCGCTGCACTGCCCCTGGCCGCCGGCCAGCGGTGAGTTGTTGACGCCGAAGAGCGTGACCGTGGTGCCGCTCATCGTCCCGGATCCGGCATGGGCGGTGCCGGTGGTCCAGGCGTGGGCCGGCGCCGCGAGGCCCAACCAGGCTGCGCTCGCACAGGTGAGTACTGCCGCCCCCGCGGCCATCCGGCGTCTCATATCGGCAACCTACTGCCGTTCGGCCGGTGATTCGGTTGTGGTCCCATCACGGTTCGGCACAACTTCAGTCACAGGCGCCCCGTTTGAACCAGTTGTCCCACTTGGGATTATCGCGATGATTCCGACCAAGCGGGCCAACCGGTCGTATCGGCGCCCGAGGGATCAGGTGTCGTCGCGGTCGGTCAGACCCTCGGCGAAGTCGAGTCGGCGCAATGCCTTGCGCAACACCTCGTCGTCGATCCGGCCGGCGTCGCGCTCCTCGATGAACACCTTGCGCTGCACCCGCACCAGCTTCAGTCGGATGCGATTGCCTGCGGCGTTCGGGCTCTCACCGATCGCCTCGGGCCCTCGGCCCAGGTCCTCCCAGGCCGTATTGCGTTGTGTCGTGACCCATTTGCGTAAGAATCCGATCTGATGGCGACGGACGTCGTCGGGTGCCATCTCGGCCTCGATCCGGTCGAGCAGATTCTCGGCCTCACGGGTCGCGCGGTCCTGCGCGCCGGCGTAGGCGAGCAACTCCTCGGTCGGATCGTCGCCGGTCACCCCGAGGCGCCGGATCACCCACGGCAGGGTGGTGCCCTGGATCAGCAGGGTGCCGACCACCACCACGAAGGTCAGGAACAGGATCTCCGCGCGCGCCGGGAACGGCTCACCGGAATCGGTGTACAGCGGGATCGAGAACGCCGCGGCGAGCGAGACCACACCCCGCATCCCGGCCCATCCGACGACGAACACCGCGCTCGGCGCGGGCGCCGGTTCGGCGTCGCGCACCTTGCGGGAGAACACCCGCGGCAGGTAGGTGGCCGGGAACACCCAGAGGAAGCGGACCGCGATGACGACCGCGAGGACGATGACCGCATCGATGGTGATCTGCGTCCACGACTGACCGGAGAGCCCGCGGATCAGTTCGGGCAGTTGCACACCGATGAGCAGGAAGACGAACGCCTCGAGGATGGCGTCGATCGATCGGCGCACGGCGTCGTCCTGCATACGGGTGGCGTAACCGAGTCGGACGGAGCGTTGTCCGAGGAACAGCCCGGCGGTGACCACAGCGATCACCCCGGAGGAATGCAACTCCTCGGCGATGAAGTAGGTGCCGAAAGGGACCATGATCCCGATCGCCGTTTCCATCGTCGGGTCGGTCAGCCAGTCGCGGACGCGGGCGGTCAGGTAACCGATCGCCAGACCCACCGCGACGCCGCCGACTGCGGCGAGCAGGAACATCGAGACGCCGTTGACCACCGTCGTGGTGGCGCCGATGGCCGCGGCCAGGGCGACCCGAAGGGCGGTGAGGGCGGTCGCATCGTTGAGCAGGCTCTCCCCGCCCAGCAACGTCATGATGCGACGGGGCAATCCGACGCGGCGTCCGATGGCCTGCGCGGAGACCGCGTCCGGCGGAGCGACGACCGCACCCAGAACCAGCGCGGCGGCAAGCGGGACGTGGGGGATGCGAGCCCATGCGACGAGTCCCACCAGGATCGTCGAGAACAGCGGCAACCCCACCGCGAGCAGGCCGATGGCACGTCGGTTGGCCCGGATCTCCTGATACGAGCTGTCCTGCGCGGCCGAATACAGCAGCGGCGGCAGGATGACGAACAGCACGAACTCGGGGTCGAGTCCGACGTCGGGGAGACCGGGGATCCAACAGATCCCGAGACCGACCGCCACCAACACCAGAGGGGCCGACAAACCGAAGTGGCGGCACAGGGCGGCGATCGCGAGCGATACCGCGGCCACCAGCAGGAGTGATGCACTCACCCGCCTGAACCTACCGGGCGACGATAATGGGCACATGGCACTGTTAGGACGTCGTTCCCGCACCACCGAGACCCGGGCGCAGCCGCCGACCCCGGCGGGTCGGTGTCCCGAACTCGCCGAGATCGGTCTCGACCCCGCCACCGATCCGGCCGCGGCCGCCGGTCACACCGACGAGTGCGAGGACTGCATGGCCATCGGGGAGAACCACTGGTCGCATCTGCGCAAGTGCCTGGAGTGCGGGCATGTGGCGTGTTGTGACTCCTCGCCGCGCCGGCACGCGACCGCGCACTTCCACTCGTCTGGGCATCCTGTCATGCGTTCGGCGGAACCCGGTGAACTCTGGCGGTGGTGCTACATCCATCAGGTGGTCGGCTGAACCGCGAGTTGGTGGGTGTCGGCGCAGGTCACAGCCGTGTATCGAGTGGTGCCACCCGTGCGCGGTGTGGATGACCCACCGATCGGGTGCCACGTAGAATCCACGGAATGACCTCGAACACCGAGAGCAGCGCCGCCTCTGAGGAGCCCTCGCGTCCCGGCGCGCCGTCCCCGCAGGAGTCGCGATCGTCGTCCGCGCCGTCGTCGGCTGCGCAGTCGTCGTCCACGCAGGCGCCGGTGGTCGCGGTGCCGGTGCCGGGGGACGCGCCTGCGGGTGAGCCCGCCGTCGCCCTGCAGAAGCCGGACGCGGTCGCCCAGGCGCCCACGCAGGTGCAGCCGGTTCGTCGGCCTGCGTCCACACCGGTCGGCCCGCCCGACATCCTCGGGACGCCGTTGTCGCCGACCTCGACCCGGGTGATGGTGCTCGGTGCCGGTGAACTCGGCAAGGAACTCGTGATCGCCTTTCAGCGACTCGGCGTCGAGGTTGTCGCCGTGGATCGCTACGAGAACGCTCCCGGACACCAGGTGGCCCATCACGCCGAGGTCATCGACATGACCGACGGCGACGCGGTACTCGCCCTGGTGGAGAAGTATCGGCCGCATTATGTGGTGCCCGAGATCGAGGCCATCGCGACCGAGGCGCTCGGCACGGTCGAGAAGAAGGGGCTGGCCGAGGTCATCCCGACCGCGTCGGCGGTGATCGCGACGATGAACCGTGAGGGCATCCGCCGGCTGGCCGACGAGGACCTCGGGTTGCCGACGTCGCCGTATCTGTTCGCCGGGTCACTCGAGGAGATGACCGTGGCGGTCGGGCAGATCGGCTACCCGTGTGTGGTGAAGCCGGTCATGTCGTCGTCGGGCAAGGGGCAGACCGTCCTCAAGAGCGCCGCCGACATCGAGTCCGCCTGGCAGCGCGCGACCACGGGTGGGCGCGTCGCCGGTGAACGCGTGATCATCGAGGGCTGGGTCGATTTCGACTTCGAGATCACCTTGCTCACGGTGCGTGCCATCGATCCGGCAACCGGACGACTGACCTCCCACTTCTGCGCGCCGATCGGGCACAAGCAGGTCAACGGCGACTACGTGGAGAGCTGGCAGCCGCACGAGATGACCACCGATGCACTGGGTGCCGCCACCTCGATCGCCGCGCGGATCGCCACCGCGCTCGGCGACGGAAAGATCGGTGGCCGAGGCATTTTCGGTGTCGAACTGTTCGTCAAGGGCGACGACGTCTACTTCTCCGAGGTCAGTCCGCGCCCGCACGACACCGGTCTGGTCACCCTGGCCACCCAGCGCCTCAGTGAGTTCGAGATGCACGCACGCGCCATCCTCGGGCTGCCGGTCGACGTGACGCTGGCCTCGCCGGGGGCGTCGGCGGTCATCTACGGCCAGCTCGACGAGAAGGCGATCGGCTTCGAGAATGTCGCACGCGCACTCGCCGTGCCGGAGACCGACATTCGGCTGTTCGGCAAACCCGAGAGCTTCCATCGACGACGCGTCGGGGTGGTCACCGCGACCGCCGACGACGTCACGACGGCCCGCGAACGCGCGGTGCAGGCCGCCTCGATCGTCTCGCCGGTGCCCGGGCGTGAGGCGCGTCGCGGTGCGCCCGCGCCGGTACCGCCGCCTGCTCCTGCGCGCCCGGCCGGACCTCCGCCGCGAGGACCGGTGGGACCGCCGCCAGGTGGGCCGCAGGGTGGACCGCCGCCGGGTATGCCGCCGCGCCCGCAGCCGGGTCAGATGCCTCCCGGCGGGCCGGGGCGCCCTCCGGGCCGTCCGCCGATGGGACCGCCACCGGTCGCACCACCACCGGGTGGCCCGCGTCCGGGTGGGCCTCAGGGTGGTCCGCCACCGGGATCGCGTGGGCCCGGACCAGCGGGAGCGCCGGGCCCGGGACAGCGCCCCCCGGCCGGGCCGGGAGCTCCGCGTCCGGAGGCGGCCGGGTCGGATTCCCCGGCCAAGGTCGAGTAGGGCGGCCGATTCATGCCCCTGTACGGCGAGGTGATCGTCGGTGTCTGTATTGCCGTGGGGCTGTTGGGGATCGTCGTCCCGGTGCTGCCCGGCACCCTGCTGGTCGCGGTGTCGATCCTGGTGTGGGCGATCATCGTCGGCGGCTGGGCCTGGGCGGTGTTCGCGCTCGCCGTGGTGCTGATCGGTGTCGGTGAGATCGTCAAATATGTTGTCGCCGGCCGTGTTCTGCGTCGGCATGAGATCCCCAACCGCACCATCGTGGTCGGCGGGGTGGTGGGAATCGTCGGCTTCTTCGTGGTGCCCGTCGTTGGGTTGTTCCTCGGATTCATTGCCGGTGCACTGGTTTCCGAGCTCGTGCGAACCCGCACGGCCGGCGCGGCGTGGCGCGGTACGGTGGCGGCGACCAAGGCGGCGGCGGTGACGATCGGAATCGAGTTGTTCGGCGCGTTGCTCGCGTCGGGGACCTGGCTGGCCGGGGCGATCGCCCTGTGAGAGCACAGGGCAGCCGCCCTGTGACCGAACGGCCTACGGCTCGGTGAGTACCCCGCGCGCACTGCCCATCCCACGCGCACTGTGCGCGCCGATCGGCACGATCATCGGGCCACCGAAGACCGGGTCGGCGACCACCTGTGCGCGCAGGCCGAAGGCGTCGTCGAGGAGTTCGGCGGTGATCACCTCGTCGGGTGCACCATGCCGGACCAGTTGGCCGTCATTCATGACGAACAGCGAATCACTGTAGCGCACAGCGAGATTCAGGTCGTGTAGCACCATGACGACGGTCTTGCCGTGCTCGGTCTTGAGGGAGTGCACGAGGTCGAGGACCTCGAGGGAATGCGCGAGGTCGAGGTAGGTGGTCGGCTCGTCGAGCAGCAGCAGGTCGGTGCCCTGTGCCAGTGCGAGCGCGATCCAGACCCGTTGGCGCTGACCGCCGGAGAGAGCGTCGAGGGTCCGATCGGCGAGGTCGGTCGTCGAGGTCAGTTCCAGGGCCAGTGCGACGGCGGCCTCGTCCTCGGCGGAGGCCTGCTGATACCACTTCTGGTAGGGGTGGCGGCCCCGGCTGACCAGATCCTCGACGGTGAGTCCTTCGGGCGCAACGGGATTCTGCGGCAGGATGCCCAAGGTGCGGGCGACGGTCTTCGGCTTGATCCGGGTGATGTCGGTGCCGTCGAGGCGTACGACGCCCGAGCGGGCCGGCAGCAGCCGCGCCAGACACCGCAGCAGCGTCGATTTGCCGCAGCCGTTGGGGCCGATAATCGTGGTGATCGCCGCGTCGGGGATGTCGACGTCAAGACCGTCGATGACGATGCGGTCGTCGTAGCCGACGACGAGGTCGCGTGCGGAAAGTCGGCTCATACGGTGGCCTTTCGGGAGATCGAGACCATGAGATAGATCAGGAAGGGGCCGCCGAGAGCCGCGGTGACGATGCCCACCGGCAGACCCGACGGCAGTACCGTGCGGCACAGGATGTCACCGCCGACCACGAGAATCGCACCGATCGCCCCGGAAGCGACCGGGGTGGGGATGGCACTGCCGGTCAGGCGCATGGCGATCTGCGGGGCGAGCAGTGCGACGAAGGCGATCGGCCCGGCGGCCGAGACCGCCAGGGCCGCAACGATCACCGCGATCAGCAGGATCGCGCTCGAGACGGCCATCGTCCGCACGCCCAGCGAGCGCGCCAGATCGGTGCCGAGGCTCATCGCGTCGATCTGCCGGGCGAGCACCCCGACGGCGACGACGGCCAGCACAACCGCGATCGCGACCGGCCACACACTTGACCACGAGGTGTTGGCCACCGACCCCACCAGCCACGTCTGGGCACGGCCGACATCGCGGATCTCGGCGCGGGTGAGCAGATAGGAGGTGGCGGCCTGCAGCACCCAGGTGATGCCGACGCCGATGAGCACCAGGCGCAGCGGATTGATGGCGTGGTTGGCTTTCCGTCCGGGCCAGGCGAGCAGATACATCACCACGGCGGTGGCCAGTCCGCCGATGAGGGCCGACGCGGGCACGCCGAGCTGGGCGAGTCCGGCGCCCCACCCGGTTCCGAAGGCGATCGCCGAGACGGCTGCGACGCTGGCTCCGGCGGTGATGCCGAGCATGTCGGGAGTCGCCAACGGGTTTTGGGCGATCAACTGCGTCAACGATCCCGACATGCCGAGCGCGAAGCCGACCAGCACCGACACCAACGCGCGCGGCACGGCGTCGTCGAGGATGACGACGTTCTCGATGCGGGTACCGCCACCGAGCAGGATGCGCATCACGTCGATCGGTGTCACCGGGTAGTCGCTGATGGTGACGCTCATCAGGAACAGGACGAAGGCGATCAGCAGTGAGGTGGTCACCGCGATCACCATGCGCGGACGCCACACCCACGACGTAGGCCCGACGCGCACGATGCGGCGCGAGTCGCGACCCGGGCGGTCGTCGGCGGCCGTCGCGGCGGCGGTGTCGGAACTCATACGCTCGTCAACTTCGTTCGGCGGACCATGGCGATCAGGAACGGCGCCCCGACGAAGGCCAGCACGACGCCGACCTGGATCTCGCCGGGCCGGGCGACGACGCGACCGATGATGTCGCACACCAGTAGCAGTGCGGCGCCGATGAGCGCCGAGTACGGGATGATCCAGCGATAGTCGGCGCCGGTGATCGCGCGCGCGATGTGCGGCACCACCAGACCGAGGAAGACGATGGGTCCGCAGGCAGCGGTCGCCGCTCCGATCAGCAGGGTGATCCCGAGGATGCCGACACCGCGGATCACCAGCACGCGGCTGCCCAGCGCCTTGGTCATGTCGTCGCCGAGGCTCAGGATGTTGAGGAAGAACCCCGACGCCAGCGCCAGCCCCAGACCGATCCCGATGAACGGCAACGCGGCCCAGAAGATGTCGATGCTGCGGCCGGCCGTCGAACCGACGCTCCAGAAACGCCACGCGTCGAGCGATTGGGTATCGCTGAGCACGATCGCCGAGGTGATCGCCACGAGCATCGCCGACAGCCCGGTGCCTGCGAGCACGAGGGTGATCGGACCCGTCCCGGTCAGTGCCGCGATCCCGAAGACGAGGGCCGAGGCGATGATTGCACCGCCGAGCCCGAAAGCCATGTAGGCCAGCGGAGAGGAGATACCGAAGAGATAGACGCCGCCGACGACCGCGCAGGCGGCCCCGGCGTTGACGCCGAGCAGCCCGGGGTCGGCGATGGGGTTGCGGGTGTGGCCCTGGGTGATCGCGCCGGCCGCCCCGATCGCCAGGCCCACGATGAGACCGAGCACGGTACGGGGTACGCGCAGGTCCCAGACGATGCCCGCGGTGTCGGAGGACTTGTCGATCCGTGGCATGTGCAGGTGGATCAGGGCTTGCCAGATCTGCGAGCAGCCTGCGGTGAAGGAATCCCAGGTGGCGGTCAGCGGCATCTCTCTCGTGCCGATCAACACCGAGCCGATGGTGGCGACCACGAGCACCGCGAGGATCAGCAGTAGTCCGGTGAGGCGTCGCACGAAGGGCAACCTTACCTCAGTCGGGGTTGCCGGATTCGATGACGATCTGGCTGCCGTGCGGCAACGATTCTGAGACCTACGTAACGGTTACCTGTGAGAGTGCGATACAAGGGGACGTACGCATTTCGGCGCGGGGGCGTCGTAGGAGTTCGCAGCCTCGGGGTCGTTCTCGGTTTCGGGGCCCGCTCGACGAAGAAGGAGTCGACATGAAGAAGACGATGAAGCGAGCCGTCGCGGCGACGGCGGTTGCGGCCGGTATCGCCGGCGGCACCTTGGCCGCAGCGGGTGAGGCGCAGGCCGCAGGGCCGGGCGATCTGGCCATGCTGGGCGGCGTGAGCTGCGAGTTCAAGCGGTGGGGTCCGAACTGGGATTCCGGACCGCTCTGGCAGATGACCCGGTGGATGGGCGTGAAGAACGTCGGCGGCTCCAACATGACCAACGTCAACGTCACCGAGATCGGCGGGGCCACCAAGCAGGTCCGGATCGCCGGCCAGCCCGCCGGTCTGCTCAAGCCCGGCCAGTTCTACCGCTACGTCGAGACCAAGTGGGCCGGTTGCTGGCCGTCGTCGATCTCCGGCTACACCATCGGCGCGCAGGTGGAGAATCTCGCCAACAACTTTGGCTTCTGGGCCAACGTGCGTCAGATCCCGGCACCGCAGAACTCGCCGGGCCCGCAGAACCTCGCACCGACGATTCAGCAGGGCTGAGCGACAACCACTCTCACGGTCAGCGAGGGGCGAGGCGGATCTCCGTCTCGCCCCTCGCTGTGTGTGCGGCTTCTTCCCAAGGCTTTTCGATCGTCCCCTGGAAATTGCTTGGGGACGAACGAAAAAGTGGGGGAAGAAGATTCTTCCCCCACTTTCGTCAGCCGTGTGTCTCTGGAGTGAGTGTCAGGCCTTCTGAACCCCTGACGGAGTCAGGCCTTCTGAACCTTGTGCGGCTCGGAGGCGGCGAGCATGTCCTCACGCTCGACGACCTTGACGCGTTCGCGGCCCTGTTCGGCGCCCAGGGAACGCTCGTGCTCGTCGAGTCGGTACCAGCCGTCCCAGGTGGTGAACGGGATGCTCTTGGACTCGAGCAGCTCGATGACGGCGTCCTCGGCGGGGTGGGCGGGATCGAGCAGCGCGCCGTTGGTCATGTCCTCGATGATGCAGTCGACGGTCTCGTTGGCGTCGCCCTTGGTGTGTCCGATGAGTCCGACGGGCCCGCGTTTGACCCACCCGGTGGTGTAGAGCCCGGTCAGGTGGGCGCCTTCGTCGAAGACGCGTCCGGCCTCGTTGGGGATGACGCCGGCCTGGCTGTCGAACGGGATCTGCGGCAGGTTGTCCGAGAGGTAGCCGACGGCCCGGTAGACCGCGGTGACGTCCCAATCGGTGAACTTGCCGGTCGGCTTGACGTTGCCGGTGCCGTCGAGCTGGGTGCGCTCGGTGCGCAGGCCGACGACCTTGCCGTCCTCGCCGAGGATCTCGGTGGGGCTTTCGAAGAAGTGCAGGAACAGCTTGTGGATGGCGCCCTGCTTGGGGTCGCGGATCGCGTAGTTCTCGATGATCGTGGCGACCTGGTCGGTGATCTTCGATCCGCGGCGCGCGACGGCGGAGCCCTCGTCGTAGTCGATGTCCTCGGGGTTCACGACGACCTCGATGTTCGGCGAGTGGTCGAGTTCCTTGAGTTCGAGGGGGGTGAACTTTGCCTGGGCGGGTCCGCGACGACCGAAGACGTGGACCTCGAGGGCCTTGTTGTTCTTGAGGCCCTGGTAGACGTTGTCGGGGATCTCGGTGGGCAGTAGTTCGTCGCCGGTCTTGGCGAGTACGCGTGCCACGTCGAGCGCGACGTTGCCGACGCCGATGACGGCGACTTTCTCCTCTTCGAGCGGCCATTCGCGCGGGAAGTCGGGGTGTCCGTCGTACCAGGCGACGAATTGTGCTGCGCCGTAGGAGCGTTCGAGGTCGACGCCGGGGATCTGCAGAGCGCGGTCGTCGGTGGCGCCGGTGGAGAAGATCACCGCGTCGTAGTGCGACTTGAGCTCGTCGAGGGTGATGTCGGTGCCGTAGTCGATGTTGCCGAGCAGGCGGACCTGCGGCTTGTCGAGGACCTTGTGCAGGGCGGTGATGATGCCCTTGATGCGGGGATGGTCGGGTGCGACGCCGTACCGGATGAGGCCGAAGGGCGCGGGCATGCGCTCGTAGAGGTCGATGGACACGCCGCGGTCCTTGGCGGTGTCGGACTTCATCAGGGCGTCGGCGGCGTAGATCCCGGCGGGACCCGCGCCGACGATGGCAACGCGCAGCGGGCGAGCTTGATCGGTCATAGAGTGTCAGTACCTCGGTTCTCGACGGAGATCAGACGCCCGCGGTACGAGGCGGTACGTCGACGCTTATCCCTTCTACGGTAGGCCCTGGCAGCCCGTACCCAAAATCTGCGGTAAGGGTGACCTCACACTGCCCGCACCCGCGTCGGTGCCGACCTCAGCTCGCGTGGCCCGCCGCGTCGGCGATCTGTGCGATCGATTGGTCGGCGATCCAGGGGATGGAGAGCACGGTCGGCACGCCCATCGCGGTCCCGACCTCCTGGTTGATGTAGGTGGTGCGACCACCGGTGACGAACGGCTGGCCGGTCCAGTTGGCGTTCTTGCGGAGTTGGTCGTTGGCACCCTGCCAGTCGAGGACGACGACGACGTCGGCCTGGTTCAGCATGCCGATGTTCTCTGCCGAGATCGAACCGTAGAACCCGCTGGTCACCGCGGACTTCAAGCCCTCGGGGAAGGTCAGCCCGTAGCTTTCCAGAATCTGCTCGCGGCCGTCGCCGGGCCCGAAGATCGAGATGGTGCCGTCCGGCGAGGCGGTCACCGCGACCGCGGTTTTGCCCTTGAGCTGCGGATGCGCTGCGGCCAGGTCGGCGACGTGCTTCTTGGTCGCGTTGATCGTCTCGGTGGCCTTGCGTGGGAGGCCGACGGCCCGCCCGATCTCGGTGGCCTGCACGTCCCACGGCACCTGCCAATCCGGGTAGTTCGCGGGCCGGGTGATGGTAGGGACCGCGGCGGCGAGCTTGTCGTACTGCTCCTTGGTGGGCGCGGCGCCGACGGCGGTGATCAGATCGGGATTCGTGGACAGCGCCTTGGCGATCTCGTTGCCGAATTGCTGTGAGGCCTCGGGTAGCGACACCGGCTCGTTGGAGCCGAGCAGCTTCTCCGTCCATGGGGTCCGGACCTTCGCCGGCGTACCGAACGGGGCCATGGCGACCGGCTGGAAGCCGAGCGCGAGCAGGGTGTCGCCGTCGCCCACCCCCATCGCGGCGACGCGGGTCACCGGAGTGGAGATGGTGGTCGAGCCGTAGTTGTGCTCGATGGTGACCGGCAGCGCTCCGGCCTCGGGCGCAGGTGCACTCGACGCCGCGGAATCCTCGGCGGGAGCGCTACAGCCCGCCAGCGCCACCGCCGCGCTGAGTGCCAGCCCGGCGATCGCGACGCCGGAGCGTCGGCCTCGATGTCGGCGAGCGAATCGGGCCGGTCGGGTGGGCACCATGATGTCTCCTTCGTCGGATTCTGCATCCTTGGATAGCCTCACTTAACCACGTGTGACCGGCGGCACGGCCGGCCGAGGGCGCCCACTTCGTGTCGCGATTGCGTCGATACACTCGCCGACATGGCAAAACGCGCAGCCAAGCGGGCCGAGGCGGATGTCGTCCCCGACGAGCCGGTCACCCCGTCATGGCGCAACGCGTGGCCGTTCTGGGTGGCCCTCGTGGTCGTTGTTCTCGCGGCCGGCGGTATCGCGCTCTCGTACGTGTTCCGTCCGGCGGAGGACCGAGCGAGTGACTCGGCGAAGGTGCAGTACGCGATCAACGATCTCTACACCGCGCGCAACAACGTCGACTACACGGCTTTTCGTGAGCACACCTGTGGTGCCGACCTGAACTCGGCAGGGTTTCCGACGCAGCCTGAGTTCGCGACGCAGAACCGGCAATCACTGGAGACCAACGGGCGGATCGTGATTCCGACGATCAGCGACGTGACGGTGTCCGGTGACCGGGCGACCGCGACGGTACATTGGCACTTCGACAAGAAATCCGACCAGACGCAGACGACCAAGGTTGCCGCGATTCGGGAAGACGGGAACTGGAAGGTGTGCAAGCCATGACGTATGCCGGAGATCTGACTCCTACGCAGGCGTGGGAGAAGCTCGAGCAGAACCCCAAGGCCAAACTCGTCGACTGTCGCACTCGCGCCGAATGGTCATTCGTCGGCGTTCCTGACCTCGAAATCCTTGGCAAGCAACCGCTTTTCATCGAGTGGAACACCTTTCCCCACGGCAGCCCGAACGAGGGATTCATCGCCGAGTTGCGTGACGCGGGAATCGCCGACGACGACGAGGTGATCTTCCTCTGCCGCTCCGGGCATCGCTCGATCGGTGCCGCCGAGGCGGCCACCGCCGACGGTGTCGCCAAGGCGTACAACGTCGTCGACGGCTTCGAGGGGCCGCTCGACGAATTCGATCACCGTGGTTCCAAGGGTTGGCGTGCCCTCGACCTTCCGTGGAGGCAGTCGTGAGCCGAGGTCTGCCGGAGGGGGTTTCGGCCGAGACACTCTCGGTCCGGGGCGGGCTCGATCGGTCGGGTTTCTTCGAGACTTCCGAGGCGCTGTATCTGACGAGTGGTTATGTCTACGACTCGGCCGAGGCCGCCGAGCGTGCGTTCACCGGTGAGGACGAGCGCTTCGTCTACTCGCGGTACGGCAATCCGACCGTCGAGATGTTCCAGGAGCGGCTGCGGCTGATCGAGGGTGCCGAGGCGTGTTTCGCCACCGCCAGCGGGATGGCCGCAGTCTTCGTGTCGTTGGGTGCGCTGCTGAAGGCCGGCGACCGATTGGTCGCCGCACGCAGTCTGTTCGGTTCGTGCTTCGTCGTCGCCAACGAGATCTTGCCCCGGTGGGGAGTGCACACCGACTTCGTCGACGGTGAAGACCTCGAGCAGTGGGAGCAGGCGTTGTCGACGCCAGCCGATGCGGTGTTCTTCGAGACCCCGTCGAATCCGATGCAGAGCCTCGTCGACGTTGCGAAGGTCTCCGAGCTCGCGCACGCTGCAGGAGCAAAGGTGGTGCTGGACAACGTGTTCGCCACCCCGCTACTGCAGCAGGGGCTGGACCTGGGGGCCGATGTCATCGTCTACTCCGGCACCAAGCACATCGACGGCCAGGGGCGGGTGATGGGCGGCGCTGTGCTCGGTACCAAGGAGTACATCGACGGGCCGGTGCAGACCCTGATGCGCCACACCGGACCTGCGCTCTCGCCGTTCAACGCGTGGACCCTCCTCAAGGGACTCGAGACGCTGAAGCTGCGCGTCGACGCCTCGGTGGCCTCGGCGCTGCGGATCGCGGAGTTCCTGGACGCCGACCCGCGCGTGCGGTGGACCAAGTACCCGTTCCTCACCTCGCACCCGCAGTACGAGCTGGCGACCGCGCAGATGTCCGGCGGTGGCACGGTGGTGACCTTCGAACTCAACGATCGCGACGGCATCGACGGCAAGAAGCGTGCCTTCGAGGTCCTCAACGCGCTGCGCGTCATCGACATCTCGAACAACCTCGGTGACTCCAAGTCGCTGATCACGCATCCGGCGACCACCACACATCGGGCCATGGGGCCGGATGGGCGCGCCGCAATCGGGTTGAGCGACTCCGTCGTTCGGCTCTCGGTGGGGCTCGAGGGGATCGATGACCTGCTGACGGATCTGGATCAGGCGCTGGGGTAGCTCGGCGTGGGGGTGTCGTGGGTGGAACTGGTCGGGCGCAATGCGGCGTCCGGCTCGGTGACGGTCTCGGGTGTCCTCAGATCTCTTGGCTCGGATCGCGGAACCGAACTCGACGAGTCCTATCGGTTCTGGCACGCTCCGACCAATCGGTGGCGTATCGAGATCGATGGTGAGCCGGTGTATCTCAGCGGTCGCGACAGATCGCTGGTGCGCATTGATGGCCACATGACGCTGCTGGACGGCGACATCAGGTTGCCGATACTCGGTCGCGGGGTCAGCCCGTTGCAGCTGCTCGGTCAGAACTCATTGCTGCACAGTATGAGTCGTGACGTCGTCGTTCGCGACGAGCCACGAGCATTGGATGTCGGTGACCGTCGCGCCTGGGCGGTGGTGCTGGGGGACCGCTCTGGGAAGAACGGTGAGATTTCCATCGACGGGTCGACCGGGGTGATCGTGCGGCTTTCGATGTCCGGCGGTTCGGGATCGTCGGAAGTCGAGCTCACCGAGCATGCCTCGCTCCCGGACGGACTCTTCGAGTGGGATGGACCGGTCGTCGAAGCGCCTTCACCACGCGGGCGCCGGGCACGACCGGATCCTGGGGTCGAGAGGCAGGAACGATCAGAGGTGTTGCGTGCCTGGGTGACAGCGCTCGATCGTTCGGCAGATGTTCTCTCGCTCATGCAATGTGCGGAATCCGAGGAGGACGCAATCCGGCGACTGGTGTCGGAACTCGGCGTGACGACAGTCGGAGCGCAGGCGATCGCGGCGATGCAGATGTCGAGGTTCCGACCGGATATGGCGGACCAGCTTCGTCGAGCGCTGGCCGACGACGAGAAAAACCGTCGACACTGATTCGCCGAGCCGCCGACGCGCTCCCCGTGGCGCGGGTGGACGGGCGCCCGGAGCATTACACCTCTGACGACGAATGTCGACCAGCGGGGGAAGGCGCCCATCCGGTGGTCGAGGTGTCGAGGAGCGCCAGCGACGAGCCTCGAGAACTGTTGTGCTGAGCGGCTTCTGGTCCATGGTGGTTCGGTTCTAGCTCTGCTGCAGGTGGTCTCGAGGCTCGCCGCACGCGGCTCGCACCTCGACCATCGGGGGGACCGTTCCCATCCCGGTGGTCGAGGTGCCGAGGAGCGCTAGCGACGAGCCTCGAGACCCCTTGTGTCGAAAGGCTTCCGGGCCACGGGCACGACACCTCGACCATCGGGTGGTGATTTCTCTATGGAGTTCTCAAACAACAGATGCGGTCCCGGCGATGCCGGGTGCGGGAAATCAGGTAGTGGGGCAGGGTAGGTCAGGCTGCGGCGTCGTCGAGTCGCATAGTGCGTCGGTGATACGACGGCACTGGTCGTCGTTGCGGGTCGATGCTGGCGGGTGGGATCAGCCAGGGGTGTCGGTCGAAGCCCATGATGATGTCCCAGCCGTGGTGGTGGACATCGTCATGACAGCTGGTGCACAGGAGGCATCCGTTGTCCAGGTCGGTGGGACCACCATCGGCCCAGTGCCGCACGTGGTGTCCCTGGCAGCGTCCGGCGTGGGCACCGCATTTGATACAACCACGATCCCGCACCACCAACGCTTTGCGTTGGCCAGGGGTGAACAAGCGCTCTTTGAGTCCGACGTCGAGGGGTACACCGTCGGAATTGAGAATGATCTTGGTGATCGTGGTGTCACACGACAGCATTTTTGCGGTGGCTTCGGTGATCGGACCCATGTTCTGCAGGTCCCCGCCGAGCCCGGGGTTGTCCGCCGACCACGTCCACAACAACCCGTTGGTCGGTTTCGCCGAGAAGGTGGTGTCCGCTAGTCCTTGTGCCGCCAACTCCACGATCGTTTCGAACGCGGCGGCGCAGATCTGCTCAGGCGTGCGCGGATCGGGGGACCCATCAGGTTGAGGCTTGGGCGCCGACAGGGTTTCCATCAGGGTGCGGGTTTTCTCGCCGGCGATGATGTCGAGGTTCGCTGAGATCTCCAGCCGGCCGTCGTCGGTGATGCGGTCGGTGTAGGAGTTGATGTTCTTGTCCTCGGCGGCAGGTAACCCGCCCGGTGTGTCGGCCGCCAATTCGTTTCCGAGTTGCCGCGCGTAGAGGTTGATCTCGGCGGGGGTGAATCCGGCGAAGCAGTGCGACAGCAGTTTCCGCAGGTATTCACACCGTTGGACGGTGTCCAAAGGTTCGGGGGAGCGGGTGTCGATGTGGCCCAGCCCGCGGACGATGGCGTCGGTGTGCTCCGACGAGATGGAGCCGTCAGCGGCATGCGCGAGCAAGAGTTCCACATCGGTGGTGGCCGAGATCCGCACATATCGACCTGCGACCGAGGGCGCGAAGCCCATGCTGATCAACAATTCTCGAAGTCGGGTGGTTTTGTGGTCGGCCACCTCTAACCGATCCAGTTCGCCGGTGAGCGACGTGGCGTGGTGATCGACCAGATTGCGCAACAGTAGGACTTGTTTCATGGCGCCGAAGGCTTGGGGTCCGGTCATGTCGGGATTCCATTGCAGGTCGCTGAGTTGGGTGACGATGGTGGCGAAGATTGCTTCGGCGTCAACGGTTTGCGCGTCAAGGACTGTAGTGGATTCGATCATGGGCCCCTCCTCGGTGGCTGATCGGTGTGATGGGTCCAGTGTACCTCGCCAGGGTGTTCGATGCAAGGGGTATTTTGGTCAATTCTGCTTGTGGACAACGTGTTTCGGCGATGCTTTTCTGTCGGCGGGGTGTGGTAGGGGCGCGGTTTTTGCTGTAGTCGATGGATGTGGTTGCGATACCTGTCATCTCGCCGGGTCTCGAGGCCCGGCGCCTGGGGCGCCGTGCACCTCGACCATCGATGGGGAGGGGATGACTCGGGTACGGGGGGTTGTGCGTATGGATCATCGATGGGGAGGGGATGCTCGGGTACGGGGGTGGTGCGTATGGACCGTCGATGGGGAGGGGATGCTCGAGTACGGGGTTGTGCGCCTGGATCATCGATGGGGAGGGGTTGCTCGGGTACGGGGGTGGTGCGCATGGAACCGTCGATGGGGAGGGCTGCTCGAGTGCGGGGGCCTGGATCGTCGATGGGGCGGGTATGTCCAGGTACGGGGGTGCGCCTGGGCCACCGATGGGGAAGGTTACTCGAGCAAGCCTCGACCGCCGGGGGAGGAGGCCTGCTGATCAGCGGTTGTCGATTCCCAACGCCCGCAATACCGTCAGCAGTTTGTCGGTGGTCTCGGCGAGTTCGGCTTCGGGATCGGAGTCGGCGACGATGCCGCCGCCGGCCCACGTGCGAAAGGTTTGTCGGTCGGCGTCGAGTTCGAGGCAACGGATGGTGACCATCCACTCGCCGTCGCCGTGTGCGTCGGCCCAGCCGACGGCGCCGGCGTAGAGTCCACGGGGTTCCTCGTGATCCCGGATGAACTGTGCCGCAGCGTCGGTCGGTGTTCCGCACACCGCGGGGGTGGGGCTCAGGGCGAGGGCCAGGTCGAGCGCGCCGACATCCGGATCGGTGAGCCGGGCGCGAATCGGTGTGGCCAGATGCCACATCTCGCCGGTGGAAAGCAACTGAGGTCGGGTCGCGACAGAGAGTTCGTCGCTGATCGGCGCCAACCGTTCACGCAGATGCTCGACGACAAACGCGTGCTCGCGATGATCCTTGTCCGACGCGGCGAGTTTCTCCCGGGCTTCGCGATCGGCTTCCGGGTCCGACGAGCGAGGAGCCGAACCGGCATACGGATGACAGGTGACCTCGCGGCCGCTCTTGTGCAGCAACAACTCCGGGCTCGCGCCGAGCAGCCACGAGTGGCCGGTGTCGACCACGAACGCATTGCGTTCGGAATTGCCGTGCGCCAGCGCCTCGAGGAGCTCGCCGATCTCGACCGGTGAATCAAGCACCGCACCAACGGTTCTCGCGAGCACCACCTTGTCGAGGTCGCCGGCATCGATGGCGGCCACCGCCCGGCGCACCCGCTCCCGATGTGTGGCGGCGTTGGGGATCTCGACGAAGTGGGTCAGTGAATGACGGAGGGGGGCGCGCCCACCGAGCGCCTGTTCCCGATGCAATCGCTCGGGTGCGAACAGCGCGGCCGGATCGGCGGGGTCGAACGGGAGTGCGCCGACCACCGACGCCACCGCACCGGATCGCAGTGCCTCGGCGGCGTCGGAGACCGCGGTGAACCGTCGCGCAACGCCCTCGGCCCGAACCGCTCCGTGCGGACGCGACAACACGAACGGGGCAGGCCCCGTTCCCTCATCTCCCACAGGTTCGCCGCTCACCCGACCAACCTAGCGCCGGACGGCGCCGGGATTTCGCCCACGCTGAGTGAAAATTGACACCCTCGGACGTGATAGGTCACCCTTGGTGCAGGTCATGAGTGCCAGTGACAAGCCCCGGCTCGCTGGTCGGCAACCCTCCTCCGCGGTGGGGTGCTCCGGGTGACGACCTGGCCGTGTACCACCCGGACACGGCAAGCGTGGATTCCCGAGGAGATTTTTCGATGACTGCTGTCGCCACCCCCGCATCGGTCGCCGCCACCGTGTGCGCAGATCCGTCGTCCTGCGAGCCGCTGGCCGAGGTCGTCGGCGCAGGACAGCCGGTGCCGCTCGCCGACGGGAACGAGGTGGCCTACGCCAATCTCGACTATGCGGCGAGCGCCCCCGCCCTGACCGCGGTCGCCGACGCCGTCGCCGCGTCGCTGCACCAGTACGCGAGTGTCCACCGCGGTGCCGGCCATCTGTCCCAGGTCACCACCCGTCGCTACGAGCAGTGCCGGGAGACGGTGCGGCGCTTCGTGCGTGGGCGTGCCGACGACACCGTCGTGTTCACCCGCAACACCACCGACGCGATCAATCTGGCGGCCCACTGCACCCCCGGCGACGTTGTGGTCTTCGACATCGAGCACCACGCCAACCTCCTGCCGTGGGTCTCGCGCGACTCCGGGACGGCCCGCATCGTGACCGCGCGTCCGGGTATCGAGGACACCCTCGTCGCGCTCGAATGCGAACTGGCCGCGGCTCCCGCGGCATTGCTCGCGGTGACCGCGGCCTCCAACGTCACCGGCGAGGTCCTGCCGATCGGTCGCCTCGCCGCCATCGCGCACCGACACGGCGCGCGCATCCTCGTCGACGCAGCCCAACTCGTCGCCCACCGGCCGGTGTCGATGGTCAGCCACGGTATCGACTACCTGGTGTTCTCCGGTCACAAGGTCTACGCGCCGTTCGGGGCGGGAGTGCTCATCGGACGAACGGACTGGCTCGACGCCGCCGACCCGTATCTCGCCGGCGGTGGCGCCTCGGCGCAGGTGAGCGTCGTCGACGGGCCCGACGAGAACTGCGCGGCCACTGCCTGGCACACCGGTGCCGCGCGGCATGAAGCAGGGTCTCCGAATGTGTTGGGCGCCATCGCCATCGCCGCGGCCTGCGAGGCGATCACCGAGATCGGCTTCGAGGCGATCGGCCTGCACGAACACGAATTGCGTTGCCGTCTCGATGACGGTCTCGCGCGGATCGACGGCGTCGAGGCACTCCGCATCTTCGACGACATCACCGATCGCGTCGGGATCGCCGGGTTCGGCGTCGACGGCATTGCACCGCGCGCCGTCGCCGAATATCTCAGCGACGAACACGGCATCGGCGTGCGCGACGGAAAGTTCTGCGCCCACCCGATCCTCACTCGCCTCGGCCACCCCGACGGCGCCGTGCGCGCGAGCTTCGGCCTCGGCACCGGGGCCGCCGACATCGACCGCTTGATCGACGCTCTGGCACAACTCATCTCGACCTCACCCGGAGGGAACCCGGCATGACCATCGAACTCGATCGCATCAGCATCGGACGGCCGTCGCTGCGCGTCGCGCTCGCCGACGACGTTCCCGCCGAGCCGTCGGCCATCGTCGTCCGTCGACCCACGCTGCGTGACGCCCAGCGGGCCCGCTCGCTGCTGCGGGCCGGTACCCGCGACACCGCGAACTTCTCCGTCGCACTCGAGGTGGAGGTGGCGATCGCGCCCAGCGCCGCGTCGGCGCGGGCGGCGGTCGCACACATTCCGGACGAGATCAACGGCGGCACCGTCCGCTATGTGGGTACGCCGAGCGGTCTGGTGACCCTCATCCGCGACATCTACGCGGCCGAGGTCGCCGACGCGGTGATCCTGGTGCCACTCGACGGTTCGGCGACGAGTCACCGCGTGCGCGAGCTGGTGTTGCCGTCGTTCGCGGAGCGACGCGCGGCCTGACATCCCGGCGACCAGTCGTGCTCAGGCCTCGCCGCGCTCCCACTGCTCAACGAGTTCGGTCTGCGCCTCGTCGGTCAGCAGGCCGTACAGCTTGAGTCGGGCCATCCCGCCGTCGGGGTAGACGTCGATGCGCGCCTCGGTCATCGGCCGGTCGAGGTCGATGACGAACCGGTGCCGGGTGTCGGGCTGTAAGTCGGTGCGGCCCAACACCTCGAACCACTCGCCGTCCTCGCCGTCGCGGCCGCGGACCATTGCCGCGCCGGGCGCGTTGCCCAGGAAGTAGCTGGTGTCGAGTTCGACGAGGCTCACCCGGCCCTGTCCGGCCAGGCGTACCTGCACCCAGTCGTTGCCGTCGTCGCGCCGACGCGAGGTCTCCCAGCCCTCGCCCATGTGCCGTGCACGGCCGGGCATGAGCAGGTTGTTGGGCGAGCTGTAGAACATGTTGGAGCAGGCCGTGATCAGGCCACCGTTCTCCAACGCGGCCAGGTCGAAATGGCCGTAACGGAAGAAGTGCGGGTTGGGTACGCCGCGCCCATGGACCCGGAATCGGGCCACACCGCCGTCGGGATGCATCGTCAGACGCACGTGGGTGAAGCGATCCTTCGCGTCGACCCGGAACGGGTTGCGGGTGTCGCCGTCGACGGGGCTCTTCTCGACGATGGTGACCCACTCGGTGTCGGTCAGCAGTTCGTCGACGGAGACGACGCCCTCCTTGGCGGCGGCCTCGACGGAGATGAACGGCGGATAGTTGCCCTTGAACCACGCCGTGTCGACGACGACGCCGTAGATGACACCCGGCGCGCCGAGCCGCACGATCGCCTGATCGACTCCCGCTTCTCGACGCCGTCGCGTCTCCCAGCCGTCGTAGATCTGTCCCTTGTGGCCGAACGTCGCGGGCTGATACTGCGCCGGGGGGGTCTTGATCAGGTTCTGCGCCTCGGCGAAGAGGTCGTCGTTGGTCCACACGACGGCGCCGCCCAGGTCCCGTAAGGCCAGGTCAGGCATGGAAGTGAAGTGTGGACGGCTACCCGATGACGTCGGTGGGGGTACAGGGGTCACGACCGTCGATCCTAATGGGATTTGCCATGACGACGAACTCGAGCGCATACTTGCGGCCGTCAACTACATGCACTCAGCAACTAGTTGTACGCGGCAAGGAAATCGGACATCCTCACCGATCGGGGAATCGGCATGCTCGACGATCGCGACATCGATCAGCTCTTCGACGCACTCGCGCGCTACATCCGTATCCGCGACCGCGCGGTCCACACGACCTTCCGCACGCCCGACGGTGAGTTCGAGACGGCGGCCTTCAAAGGCCTGTTCCATCTGGTCAAACGCCCGATGCGCTCACGAGAGCTGGCCGCGGAACTCGGCGCCGATCCGTCGACGGTCAGCAGACACGTCAGTCAGCTCGTCGATCTCGGGCTGATCCGGCGCGAAGCCGACCCGCACGACGGACGCGCGACGCTGCTCGTCGTCACCGACGCCGGACGTGAACGCGTCGAGTCGATGCGGTCGGGGCGCCGCACGGCGGTGAACTCCACCATGAGCGAGTGGTCGTCCGACGAGCTGGCGACGTTGGTGACGCTTCTCACCCGCTTCGTTGATGCCACCGAGACCCTGGTGCCGCCGGCGTGCGAACGTCGGCCATCCGAGACGGCACCGTCGTCCGAATCCCCACGTATCCCCCCAGCCCCTACGACCTCGAGGACCCCATGACCAACGACAACGTCACCGCCTCGGCGGTGAGCCCCCCGGAGGAGCACGCCGGAGCGGGACTCTCGCACCGGCAGATCCTGACAGTTCTGGCCGGTCTGATGCTCGGCATGTTCCTCGCGGCACTCGACCAGACGATCGTCTCGACCGCGATCCGCACGATCGCTGACGATCTGCAGGGCTACGACATGCAGGCGTGGGTCACCACCGCCTACCTGGTGACCTCGACCATCGTCACACCGCTCTACGGCAAGCTCTCCGATCTCTACGGACGTAAGCCGTTCTTCCTGCTGGCCATCTCGATCTTCGTGATCGGTTCGCTGGCCTGCAGCATGGCGACCTCGATGTACGAGCTCGCCGCGTTCCGCGCCTTCCAGGGCATCGGTGCCGGCGGCCTGTTCACCTTGGCGCTGACCACCATCGGTGACATCGTCCCGCCCCGCGAACGCGCCAAGTACCAGGGCTACTTCCTGGCCGTATTCGGCACCTCCAGCGTGCTGGGACCGGTGCTCGGCGGACTGTTCGCCGGCCAGTCCTCGATCCTCTGGGTCTCCGGCTGGCGCTGGGTGTTCCTGGTCAATGTGCCGATCGGCATCCTGGCCCTCATCGTGGTCTACAAGGTGCTCAATTACGACCAGAACAAGGGCATCGGCGGCCGCACCGACTACTGGGGTGCCACCGCGCTCGCGGTGACCGTCGCGCCGCTGCTGATCGTCGCCGAACAGGGTCGCGAGTGGGGATGGCTGTCGGGCTGGTCCTGGCTGTGTTACATCGTCGGCGCCGTGGGGCTCGCGGTGTTCGTGCTCATCGAGCACCTGATGGGTGAAGACGCGTTGATCCCGTTGCGCGTCTTCAAGAATCGCGTCTTCGCGCAGGGCATCGTCGTCTCGATGATCGTCGGTGCGGTGATGTTCGGCGGCATCTCGATGCTGCCGCAGTACTTCCAGGTGCTGCGCGGGTCGAGCCCGATGGTCGCCGGCCTGCAGATGCTGCCGATGGTGCTCGGGCTGATGACCGGGTCGGTGCTCTCGGGTCAGCTGATCTCGCGGACCGGGCGGTACAAGATCTTCACCATCGTGGGCTCGATCCTGATCACGGTGATGATGTTCCTGTTGCACACCGTCGGACTGTCGACACCGGTGTGGCTGGTGATGATCTACGCGTTCTTCCTCGGCTTCGGACTCGGCAACCTCATGCAGCCCATCACCCTGGCCATGCAGAACATCCTGCCGCCCAAGGACATGGGACTGTCGACGGGTACCGCGACCTTCTTCCGGCAGATCGGTGCGACGCTCGGTGTGGCCGTGTTCTTCTCCATGCTGTTCAGCCTGATGGGCCCCAACATCAAGGACGAGATGGTTGCCGCGGCGGCGGCACCGCAGTACCGCACCGCGGTGATGACCGCCGCGTCGAGTCCGGACCCGCAGGTCAGCGGATTCGCCAAGGGCCTCATCAGCGCGTCGCAGAATCCCGGTGGCGGTGGCGGCTCGGCATCGGAGAGCGTGATGTCGGATACCTCGGTGATCAGCAAGCTCCCCACCGAACTGGCCCAGCCGATCAAGCAGGGCTTCGCCAACTCGATGGACCGGGTGTTCCTGACGGTTTCGATCATCTCGCTGCTCGCGATCATCGGCACCCTCACATGGAAGGAATTGCCGCTGCGCAAGGGCAAGCCGCTCGGCGACCCGGAATCCACCGGCCCGGGGCTGTAGATACCGGCATCACGAAAACGGCGCCCGCCCCCGCGATCGGGGGACGGGCGCCGTTTCTCGTATTCGCCTGACCGCGGTCAGCCGCGTGAGGGCTCGTTGGCCTCGTGCGGCTGCTTCGCGAGACGTTCGATGGCCTCCTGGGCCACCTTCTCCGCCTCGGCCGTACCGACCCAGCCACCCGGGTTCACGTGCTTGCCGGGCTCGAGGTCCTTGTAGTGCTCGAAGAAGTGCGCGATGGCCTTGAGCTCGTACTCGGGGACGTCACCGACGTCCTGGATGTGATCCCAGCGCACGTCCTTGGCCGGGACGCACAGCAGCTTGTCGTCGCCGCCGGCCTCGTCGGTCATGGTGTACATGCCGACGATCCGGGCACGCACGATCACCCCGGGGTACACCGACTCCGGCAGCAGGACCAGGGCGTCGAGCGGGTCGCCGTCCTCGCCGAGGGTGTTGTCGATGTAGCCGTAATCGGCGGGGTAGCCGAACGCGGTGTAGAGGTAGCGGTCGAGATAGATCTTGCCCGTCTCGTGGTCCACCTCGTACTTGTTGCGGCTTCCCTTGGGGATCTCGATGGTCACATCGAATTCCACGCGTCCTCCTTGATCGTGGCACTGTCGTTGGGGTGAGCGCGGCCGCCGCTGCCCGAAACGCCTGATGCAGGTATCGGCTCATCGTGCGAGTCGGCGGCGCGAATCGCCTCAACGATACTGTTAGGGCCACACGAAGGAACGTCGAGACCCGGAGGTTGTGTGGGTGCACATCACGGAAGCGCTGCGGTGAACCGGCCGCGGACGCGTCGTCGGCGCCTCATCTGGTCGTTGCTCTCGGTCGTTCTGGTCGCGGTCATCGCGGTCGGCGGGGTGTTCACCTACCTGCAGCTGACCAAGCCCGACCCGCTTCCGCCGGGCACCCCCGGCCGGCCGGCCCCGATCGCCTTCACACCCGCCATCGACCCGGTGTCGGCGACCGCGACCGAACCGACCGCGGCCGGCGTCCGGCGAGCCATCGCCGCGTCGCTCAAGGCGCCCGCACTGGGCACCCTCACCGGCCAGATCAGTGACGCGCTGACCGGAACCGTGCTGTGGTCGCAGGGCGCCGATGAGCCGCGCACCCCGGCGTCGAACGCGAAGATCCTCACCGCGGCGGCGGTCCTGCTCGCGCTGCCCCACGATCAGCGCATCACCACCACCGTGCTTGCCGGGCCCGACGGGCAGATCATCCTCAAGGGCGCAGGCGACCCGACGCTCAGCGCCCAGCCGCCCGGCACCGACACCTTCTACACCAATCCCGCCCGGATCTCGCAGCTCGCCGACCAGATCAAGAACGCCGGGATCGACGTGCGGTCGGTGGCCGTCGATGTCAGCGCGTTCACCGGACCGTCGATGGACCCGACGTGGGATCGCGCCGACATCGCCGGCGGCGACATCACCCCGATCCAGCCACTCATGGTCGACGGCGGTCGCACCGCGCGTCCGCTCGACGAGTACTCGCCGCGCGTCGCCGATCCGGCCATCACCGCCGGCAAGGCGCTCGCCACGGCCCTCGGGGTGTCGACCGACGTCACCGAGACGACCGCGCCGGCGGGTGCGCAGACCCTCGCGAAGGTGTCCTCGGCCCCGCTGCTCACCCGCGTCGACGACATGAACCGCTTCTCCGACAACGTGATGGCCGAGGCGCTGTCCATCGAGTTGTCGGTGTCCCAGGGGGGTCCGGCCACCCTGTCCGGCGGTGCCGCAGCGGTGGTGAAAACTTTGCGGGACAACGGTTTCGACACCTCCGGGGTGACGCTGCACGATTCGTCGGGGCTGTCGTATCAGAACAAGATCCCGGCCGCGTTCCTCGACACCCTGATGGGCGCCATCAGTGGTCCCGATGATTCGAACAGCCCCAACGGTGCCCGTAACGCGAAACTGCGTCCGATCCTCGAGGGTCTGCCGATCGCCGGTGGCACCGGGACCCTCGCCGATCGCTTCGACGAACCGGATAACCCGGGAGCGGGCTGGGTGCGAGCCAAGACCGGAACTCTGACCGGCGTCAGTTCGTTGACCGGCATAGTGCAAACCGTCGATGGGCGGGTGTTGTCGTTCGCGTTGATGTCGGGGGGAACCTCCCCGGCCGACGCCCGCCCGGCACTCGACGCCATCCCCGGCGACCTGAGGGAGTGCGGATGTCGATAGATCACGCAGAACACGATCTGGAGTCGGTGGGCGCCAGGATCGATTGGGATCTCGCGTCGACGGTGGGCAAGAAGCTCTCGCGCCCCGGACCGAAGATGACCGACTACACGCGGATGGCCGCCCGAGTCGAGCTCGCCGACGCCGCGGTGCGCGCCGAGGCACCGGTTCGCGAGGTCACCGGTCTGGCCGACGGGCTCGCCGTGCCCGCGGCCCGCGTGCTCGAACGCGACGAATGGATCGACGCCGCAGGACAATCGATGCGATCGATGCTCTCGGGGCCCGGTGACGCCGACGCCTCGCCCGGGCTGAGCGGGCGCATCGGCGGACTGCAGGCCTCGGGTCTGCTGGCCTTCCTCTCCACCGCGATCCTCGGACAGTACGACCCATTCTCGCCGCCGAAGGAGTCGGCGTCGGGGACCGCCGACGACCCGGGTGTGTTGATGCTGGTGCTACCCAACATCGTCGGCGTCGAGCGGACCCTGAAGGTGGTGCCGTCGGACTTCCGGCTCTGGGTGTGCCTGCACGAGGTGACCCACCGGGTGCAGTTCTCGGCCAACCCGTGGCTGCGGCAGTACATGCTCGACAACATCGAGGTCCTCACCTCCGACGCCGGCGAGTCGATCTCCGACGTCGTCGAACGCATCACCGGCGCACTCAAGGGCGGCAAGCCGCGGGAGAAGGGCGTGATCGGTGCGATGCAGTTGTTGCAGACGCCCGAACAGTACGACGCCTTCAATCGGATGCTGATGCTCGGCACCCTGCTCGAGGGTCACGCCGATCACGTGATGGATGCCGTCGGGCCCGCGCAGGTGCCCACCGTGGCGTCGATCCGTGCGGCCTTCGACAAGCGGCGCACCGGACCGAGAAATCCGGTGCAACGCATCATCCGTGCCCTCATCGGTATGGATGCCAAACTGGCCCAATACATTCGGGGTAAGGCCTTCGTCGACGAGGTGGTCTCGACGGTGGGTATGGAGCGTTTCAACGCGATCTGGACCTCGCCGGAGACGATGCCGCTGCCCGCCGAGATCGACGAACCGGCGAAATGGATAGCGCGGGTGCTCTGACCCGGGCGGTCGAGCGATTCGCCGCCGACCACCTCGACGGACACCGGCAGGTCTGCGTAGGACTCTCCGGCGGCCCGGATTCGCTGGCGCTGACCGCGGCCGCCGTGCGCGCCGGGTTCAAGGTCCGTGCGCTCGTCGTCGACCACCGGCTCCAGCGCGGTTCGGCGCACGTCGCCGACGCCGCGGCCGAGGCGGCGCGCGGGCTCGGTGCCCGCGCGCAGGTGATCGAGGTGAGCGTCGGTACCGCGGGCGGGATGGAGGCGGCGGCCCGGGCCGCCCGCTACGACGCGCTCGAGGAAGCCCGGGACGGATGCCCGGTGCTGCTCGGCCACACCGCCGACGATCAGGCCGAGACCGTTCTGCTCGGACTGGCACGTGGCTCGGGTGCCCGCTCGATCGCCGGGATGCGGGCGTGGTCGGCGCCATGGGGGCGGCCATTCCTGGGTATCCGGCGTGCGCAGACCGTCGGTGCCTGCACCGAACTCGGGTTGGCTCCGCATGCCGACGCGCACAACCGTGATCCCCGGTTCACCCGGGTGCGTCTGCGTTCGGAGGTTCTGCCGCTGCTCGACGACGTCCTGCACGGCGGTGTCGTGGAGGCGTTGTGCCGCACGGCCGATGCGTTACGCGCCGACACCGACGCGCTCGACGCGCTCGCCGAGGAACATCACCGTGTCGCCCGCACGGCCGAGGGCCTGGCGATCGCGCCGGTACGCGATCTCGCCACGGCGTTGCGCACGCGGGTGATCCGGCGGTGGCTGCTCGACGTCGGGGCCACCGAGCCGACGAGCCGGGTGATCGGTGCCGTGGACGCGTTGGTCGTCGACTGGCACGGTCAGGGCGGCGTTGCCGTCGGCGGCGATGGCGGGTCCCGACGTGAGGTCGCCCGGGTCGGCGACGTGCTCACGGTGCGGGACTCACCGCGCTGACGTCGCCGGACCCGGGCGTGCGGGGTTGGACCGGCTCACTTCTGGGGTGGGCTGGTCCGGGGTGGGACGAACGGGGAGTTGATGGTCTGCAGGTACTGGATTCCCGCGACGACGAGGGTGCCGCCACCGCCGACGATCGTGCCCGCGACACCGCCGAGACCCGCTGCGGGGACGACGGCCACCAGGCAGCCGATGACCGCGGCGGCCAGTCCGATCGCGCAACCGATGACGCCGCCGACGATCGCGCCGATGATGGTGCCGATCAGCGTCCCGACCGTGGTGCCTGCGCCGAGGATTTGCATGAATTGCGCCAATGCCTGATTGTCGCGTTCTTGTCGGGTCGTGGGGGCGTCGACGAGTTGCTTTCCGGCGGCGGCGCGAACGGGTTCCACCAATTGTGGATCGATTGATCGTGAATCGGCCACGCGGCGTGACGGAGTGAGTGTCACCGAATTGCCGGAGATCTGCGCCGCAATCGGGTACTCCCGGTCCTCGAGGCGGTAGCTCAATGGCATTTGGAAAACCTCCGAACCGGCATTGTCGACGATTGCCAGGGTGTTCTGGCCGCGATGGAATGTGCCGTGCTGCAACGTCAGGGTCAGCGAGGTGCTGGTACTCGACAGCGTGTAGCCCACGGGGGTCGATGGGGCTGCATTGGCCGGAGTTCCGCGCGAAATCAACACCAGTGCAAGAGAAATGGCGACCATCAGGATGATCCCGCGGTGCCGAGATCTGCCGCCGGGGCTCCTGCGGTCGGTGGGTGACGGCGATGAGGTGTGCATGGGGTATCCATTCGGCGGGTCGGTCCGATCCGGGCGACGAGGAATGCCGAGGTGGCACCCGTGGACGTCATCGTCCGGGCGGAAGTATGAAATCCGGACGATGCCGAGGCGAGTCCGGGTTTTCGGTGCACAGGGTTTTCTTACTGCTGTGAAGATTGTTCAACTTGAATGCGTCAGAAGTCCAAAAAAACGCGTGAGTTGTGACCGCTGTGGCGTCGCGTTATCGAGTTGTGATGTTTTGTCATCGAATGACGGACAAAATGCACGCCCGCACCATTCTTCATCGGCGTTGGACGGCGCTCACCGACGTCGGATCCACTCCGGCTGCCGGGCATGACAAGCTAGAGGCCGTGGCGAACGAGATCGAACACCATTACGGCGACGACATCGAAGCGGTGCTGATCACCGAGGAACAGATCAAACAGCGCACCGCCGAGCTGGCCGAGTCGGTGGCTTCGCGCTACGCCGACATCGAGGACGATCTCGTCCTCATCGGTGTGCTCAAGGGCGCGATCATGTTCATGACCGACTTCGCGCGGGCGTTGCCCATCCCGTCGCAGATGGAGTTCATGGCGGTGTCGAGCTATGGGTCGGCGACCTCGTCGTCGGGTGTGGTCCGCATTCTCAAGGACCTCGACCGCGACATCGCCGGTCGGGACGTCCTGATCGTCGAGGACATCATCGACTCCGGCCTCACCTTGTCGTGGCTGATGAAGAGTCTGGCGACCCGCTCGCCGAAGTCGTTGGAGGTGTGCACGCTGCTCCGCAAGCCCGAGGCGGTTCGCTCGCCGGTTGACGTCGCCGAGGTCGGCTTCGACATCCCCAACGAATTCGTCGTCGGGTACGGCCTCGACTACGCCGAGCGTTATCGCGACCTGCCGTTCATCGGTCGGCTGCGCCCGAGCGTCTACCAAGGCTGAGCGATCCCCTAGCGGCGACGGGTAACGGTTGCCCATGGTGGCGGCCCGGCGAGGAGCGCAGCGACAAAGCCCCCCCCACAACGTGCGTGCGCCGCGCCGCGATGAGGAGGAGCCGGCGAGGAGCGCAGCGACAATGCCGGAGACGACGAAGAGCGGTGCCGAGGGGCGCACGCACCCGCGACGCCGGAGGCGGCGCCAAGAACAGCGTGCGCCGCGCCGCGATGAGGAGGAGCCGGCGAGGAGCGCAGCGACAATGCCGGAGACGACGAAGAGTGGTGCCGAGAGGCGCACGCACCTGCGACGCCGGAGGCGGCGCCAACAAACCGGGAACGGTTTTACCTGCGCGATCGTTGACCGGTAGCCTTATCACAACGATCACGGTCGATGCTCGGCGTGCGTCTGCACGTTTTGTCCGCGTCAACTCGGCTTGTTGTGGTCACGAATCGATGGGAAGGACCAACGGGACCGGTCGGGTGTCACCACCGCCGACCAAACCCTCACTGGCATGAACCGCAAGACAGTCTTCCGCAATCTCGCCATCGTGGCGGTCATCGTGCTCGCCTTTTGGGGCTGGAGCGTGTGGCGCGACAATGATCGCGACTACACGGCCGTCGACACCTCGGTCGCGTTGACGCAGCTCAACACGAAGAACACCAAGTCGATTCAGATCGACGATCGTGAGCAGCAGCTGCGTATCGAGACCAATACGCCGGTCAAGGTCGGCGACGACGAGTCGACCAAGATCTCGACGAAGTATCCCTCTGCGGCGAGCGAGGAGATCTTCAACGATGTCAAGGCGACCGGTGCGCCGTATCAGACGAATGTCAACGAGCAGTCGGTGTTCTGGCAGATCATGATCTTCCTGCTGCCGATGTTGTTGCTGTTCGGTTTGTTCTTCTTCGTGATGAGCCGCATGCAGGGTGGTGGTCGCGGCGGCGTGATGGGCTTCGGTAAGTCGCGTGCCAAGCAGCTGACGAAGGACATGCCGAAGACCACGTTCTCCGATGTCGCCGGCGCGGATGAGGCCGTCGAGGAGCTCTACGAGATCAAGGACTTCCTGCAGAATCCGACGCGTTATCAGGCGCTCGGCGCGAAGATCCCGAAGGGCGTGTTGCTCTACGGCCCGCCGGGTACCGGTAAGACGTTGCTGGCGCGGGCGGTCGCCGGTGAGGCCGGGGTGCCGTTCTTCACGATCTCGGGTTCGGATTTCGTCGAGATGTTCGTCGGTGTCGGTGCCTCTCGTGTGCGCGATCTGTTCGAGCAGGCCAAGAACAACAGTCCGTGCATCATTTTCGTCGACGAGATCGATGCGGTCGGACGTCAGCGTGGTGCGGGTCTCGGCGGTGGTCACGACGAGCGCGAGCAGACGCTCAACCAGCTGCTCGTCGAGATGGATGGCTTCGGTGACCGGCAGGGCATCATCCTGATCGCGGCCACCAACCGTCCCGACATCCTCGATCCGGCGTTGCTGCGTCCGGGTCGGTTCGACCGGCAGATCCCGGTCGGCAATCCCGACATGGCGGGGCGTCGCGCGATCCTGCGTGTGCACGCCAAGGGCAAGCCGATCGATTCCGACGCCGATCTCGATGGTCTGGCGAAGCGGACCCCAGGTATGTCGGGTGCCGATCTGGCCAACGTCGTCAATGAGGCGGCGTTGCTGGCCGCACGCGAGAACAAGCACACGATCACCGCGGAGATGCTCGAGGAGGCCGTCGACCGTGTGATCGGTGGGCCGCGACGCAAGAGCCGCATCATCAGTGAGCACGAGAAGAAGGTCGTCGCCTATCACGAGGGTGGGCACACGCTGGCCGCGTGGGCGATGCCCGATCTCGACCCGATCTACAAGGTGACCATCTTGGCCCGTGGGCGTACCGGCGGTCATGCGCTGGCCGTTCCCGAGCAGGACAAGGACATCATGACCCGCTCGGAGATGATCGCCCGGCTGGTGATGGCGATGGGTGGTCGTGCCGCCGAGGAGTTGGTGTTCCACGAGCCGACGACGGGCGCGTCGTCCGACATCGATCAGGCGACGAAGATCGCGCGCGCGATGGTCACCGAGTACGGGATGAGCGCCAAGCTCGGTGCGGTCCGGTACGGCCAGGAGCAGGGCGACCCGTTCCTCGGTCGTTCGATGGGCAACCAGACCGATTATTCGGCCGGGGTGGCCGGCGAGATCGACGAGGAGGTGCGCCGGCTGATCGAGGCCGCGCACACCGAGGCGTGGGCCATCCTCTCGGAGTACCGCGACACCCTCGATGTGCTCGCCAGTGAGTTGCTGGAGAAGGAGACGCTGACCCGCAAGGATCTGGAGAAGATTTTCTCGCAGGTCGAGAAGCGGCCGCGGATCACCACTTTCAACGATTTCGGTGAGCGCACGCCGAGTGACAAGCCGCCGGTGAAGACGCCGGGTGAGCTTGCGATCGAGCGTGGTGAGCCCTGGCCGCCGCCGGAGCCGGTGAAGGTTCCCGAGCCGGTCGGTGCGGGCGGTCCTCCCGGAGGGCAGCCCGGTGCGCCGGCGTATCCGCCGCAGGCCGCGCCCGGATATCCGCATCCGGGGCAGTTCCCGCCGCAGCAGAATCCGTATCCGCCGCAGTCCTATCCGCCCCAGTCCTATCCACCGCAGTCGTATCCGCCCCCGTACCCGCCGCAGGGGCAGCCGCAGCCGGGTCATCAGGCCGGTACGTGGCCGGATTATGGCGCCCCGCGTGATTGGTCGGCGCCGGGTTGGCCGCCGCGCGAGCAGGGCCCCGGGGTCAACGGCGGCACCGAGCCCAATGGCGCAAACGGCTACGGGGGCAACGGGAATGGCTCGGGAACGAACGGGCATTCCGGGACGCCGGGCGAGACCGGCAAAGATGTGAACGGTACCGGCACCTGAGTCCGGTGACGACTCGAGGCGATCGAAGGGGACGGAAGTGACGACACTCGACCAGCGGGGTCCGGAATCGGCTGCGGAGCCGGTGCGGGAGTTCGATCAGGCTCGGGCCGAGGCCGCGGTGCGCGAATTGCTTCTCGCGATCGGCGAGGATCCTGATCGGGAAGGGTTGCGGCGCACCCCGACCCGTGTGGCGAACGCCTATCGGGAGATGTTTGCCGGGCTCTACACCGATCCGTCGGAGGTGCTCGCGACGACGTTCGACGAGGACCATGACGAGCTGGTGCTGGTCAAGGACATCCCGCTGTATTCGACGTGCGAGCATCACCTGGTGTCCTTTCACGGGGTGGCGCACGTCGGTTACATCCCGGGTGTCAGCGGTCAGGTCACCGGCCTGTCCAAGTTGGCGCGATTGGTCGACCTGTATGCCAAGCGTCCGCAGGTTCAGGAACGTCTCACCAGTCAGGTCGCCGATGCCCTTGTGCGACGGCTCAATCCGCGCGGTGTGATCGTCGTGATCGAGGCCGAGCACCTCTGCATGGCCATGCGCGGCATCCGTAAGCCGGGGGCGCGGACCACCACGTCGGCGGTTCGTGGCCTGTTCAAGACCAGTGCGGTCTCGCGGGGCGAAGCGCTCGACCTCATCACCCGGTGAGTTCCGCGCCGACCCAGGTGATGGGCATCATCAACGTCACCGCCGATTCGTTTTCCGACGGTGGCCGTTACCTGGATCTCGACGCCGCGCTCGCGCACGGGCAGCAACTGCTCGATGACGGTGCCGATCTCATCGATGTGGGCGGTGAGTCCACCCGGCCCGGCGCTGTTCGCGTCGATCCGGAGATCGAGACGGCACGGGTCGCGCCGGTGATCTCCGCGCTGACCGATCTCGGGGCGACGGTTTCGGTCGACACGATGCGCGCCTCGGTCGCCGCGGCTGCGATCGAGGCCGGTGCGCGCATCGTCAACGACGTCTCCGGTGGCCGTGCCGACGCCGACATGGCCCGTGTGATGGCTGATGCCGGACTGCCGTGGATTCTCATGCACTGGCGTCCGGCCGGGGACGATTCCGACGCCGGACGTCGCTTCACCCACCGGGTCGATGACGTGGGTGGCTATCACGATGTGGTCGCCGAGGTCAGCCGCGAATTGCTCGGTCAGGTCGATGCCGCCGTCAGTGCGGGCGTCGATCCGGACCGCATCATCCTCGACCCGGGTCTGGGGTTCGCCAAGACCGCCGATCACAATTGGGCGCTGCTGCACGCGTTGCCGACGTTCGTCGGTCTGGGCTTCCCGATCCTCATCGGCGCCTCCCGTAAACGATTTCTGGGCACGTTGTTGGCTGTCGGCGGCGCCGACCGTCCACCTGCCGGTCGGGATGTCGCGACCGCAGCGGTGTCGACCCTGGCCGCCGCCGGTGGGGCGTGGGGGGTGCGGGTCCACGATGTCGCGGCGAGCCGTGATGCCGTGCTCGTGGCCGCGGCCTGGCGAGCAGGTCAATGCGGGCGGGTACACGCCCACGTACAGGCAGGGGAGCGCTGATGGCCGATCGGATCGAGCTGAAGGGCCTGCGGGTCCGTGGCAATCACGGTGTCTTCGAGCATGAACGCGTCGACGGTCAGCTCTTCATCGTCGATGCCACATTGTGGGCCGACCTGCGTGCCGCGGCGGCCAGTGACGACCTCGCCGACACCGTCGATTACGGTGCTCTGGCTCATCAGATCCACTCGATCGTCGCAGGCCCGGCGCGGAATCTGATCGAGACGGTCGGCGCCGAGATCGCCGATGTGGTGATGGACGATGAGCGAATCCTGGCCTGCGAGATCGTCGTTCACAAGCCGTCGGCGCCGATCCCGTTGGCCTTCGACGACGTCGCCGTGGTCACCCGTCGGTCACGGAAGTCGGTCAAGTGACCGTTCTTCGGACCCCGTTACCGGCAGGCCACAGCCGTGCGGTGCTGTCCGCGGGGTCCAACGTCGGTGATCCGATGGCCACATTGCGGATGGTGCCCGATGGGTTCGCCGCGGCCGGCCCCGATATCCGCGTCGTCGCCGTGTCCGACGTGTACGCCACCGCACCGTGGGGCGGGGTCGAGCAGGACGATTTCTGCAACATCACCGTGGTGGTGGAGGGCAAGCGCGAGCCGCACGACTGGCTGCGGATCGGCGCCGGGTTGGAGCAGCTGGCGCACCGCACCCGCGAGGTGCGATGGGGGCCCCGCACCCTCGACGTCGACGTCATCACCGTCGAGACCGTCGACGGGACCGTCCGCTCCGACGACCCCGACCTCACGCTGCCGCATCCGCGAGCTCATCAGCGGGCGTTCGTGCTGCTGCCGTGGCTGCAGATCGACTCCGACGCCGAACTCCTCACCGAGACCGGTTCCCGGCGGG